>JACMJS010000049.1 GCA_014380515.1 Chlorobiales bacterium | reverse complement strand
GTAGGCTCAGGCGGGCGGGTATCGGCTAAAGTGGTGTAGCAACCTGCTGAAAAAATCAGCGGCAAAAACAGGCCGATTAAATTTCGTTTGAGAGTCATTGTTGGTCTCCTGTAAAGGTTTAATACGCAATCACTGTTGCATTCACCTGATCTGTGAGAAAGCAATCCGCGTGCAACGTGTGCATCTGTGTAACGCCAAAGCCCGTGCCAAAGTTTGACCGGAGCGCGTAAGTAATTCACCTTGGAGGAAACCGGATTGCGATGCCGCACGGTGTCGCAAATTAGATGCAGGCTGTCCGCAGCACAGGACTAATTTCTTAGCGCGGCTTCAAAAACTTTTGTTCGATGGCGTGAATTTTTTCGAGCCGTGCGGTGTGGCGACCCGCTTCGAAGGCGGTGGTCAGAAAAAGATGCGAGAGGCTTTTGAGGATTTCGATGCCCTGCGTGCGTGCGCCGAGCGTGAGCACGTTGGCGTCGCCGTGAGCACGGGCTATCTTCGCCGTGAATTCATTGCAGCATGAAACCGCGCGAACGAAAGGCATTTTGTTGAGCACCACCGCAGAGGCCGTCCCAACGCCATCGATCATAATTCCGAACGACGCTTGTCCCGTCATTACCGCCTCGCCGACTTTGAAGGCGAAGTCGGGATAGTCGCAACTCTTGTCGGAGTCCGTCCCGACGTCGAGAATGCCGAAGCCTTGTGCGGCAAGGAACTGTACAAGTTCGGTTTTGGCTGCAAAGCCGGAGTGATCGCTGCCGAGCGCAACCGTTCTGCCTTCACTTTTCAAACTTGGTTTCGGTATCAACGCAGAGGTCATCACGAAAGAAAGTCCGAGATCGCGGGCACGGTCGCGGGCGAGCGGTGTGATCAAGGTTTGCAGTGTAACTGCAAGTTCGCCGAGACCCGACTTCACCGCGTCCGATACAATTTTCTCGGTGATGAGATGAACTTTCATTTCAAATGTTTTATGTTGGCCCGTTGTGCCGCAATGTGCAAGGATGTGAGGATACAAGCTCGACTACCACAAACATCGCAAGGCAAATATAGCATCACTGCTTTACCCCGCCGTTTGCTCCGGCGGATCAAATTTTACACTGCGCCGTGCCCAAGAAAAAATCAATCGAAAAAAAACAAAGTGAAAGTCTTTCGCTCGAAGCGATGATTGCCCGGTTGGAAGAAATCGCGGAGATCATTCAGGCGGGCGAGGTCGGTTTGGAAGAATCCGTCGCGCTTTACGAGGAAGGCAAGGAGATTGCCCGGCAGTGCAGCGAACGGCTTGCCGCCGCACAGAAACGGATTGAAACGGTTTCGCCCGATCTTTTCATGCCGCAACCGGACGATGATCAAGATGGTAACGAAGACGCAGAATCGCTTTTCGCGCAACGCTAAAGTTACGCTTGGCTTCATGCCCCGCCGGTTGCGCCGCCCTGCGCCGCAGGTTCAGGCACGGCCTCACGAGCGGCATTGCGGAGATTGGTAAATGCAGGCAAATCGATAGAGAAGACCGAGCCTTTGCCTTTGCCTTCCGACGAACCGCTCACCGTGCCGCCGTGCAACTCAACCAACTGTTTGACAATTGAAAGTCCCAAGCCCGATGAACTCTCACCGCCCGTCGGCCTTGACGAAAGCCGCTGAAACTTCATAAATAGTTTGGGCACTTCTTCCGCGCTAAGCCCCAGCCCTTCATCGCGCACCGAGATTCGGATTGCGAAATGCGAAACGTCGAGTGCGGATCGAAAATTTGCAGTCTCTTCGATTCGCAACTTTTCTATGCTCACCCAAATCGTTTTGCCGTGCGGGGAATACTTGATGGCATTGCTGATAAGGTTTTCAATCACATTGACGAGCAACCCCGCATCGGCTGTGGCGAAACAATCCTCGGCTGCAACGAACTCGATGTGCTGCGATTTCTGTGCGGCCTGATCGCTACAGTTTTTCACGACCATCGCCGCGAGCATCGCAACATCTAATGTCGTCAGCTGGAGTTCGATTTTCCCGCTTTCAATCGCCGAGGTCTGAAGCAAATCGCTGATGAGTTTCACCATGCGCTGCGATGAATGTCCGATGCTTTCCAAAAAACCGGCGGCTTTTTCATCGGTGTTGCGTTCCTGTATCAACGCCGTATAGCCGATGATGCCTTGCAACGGATTTTTCAGATCGTGTGCGGCCAGCGACAGCAATTCCGTTTTGAGTTGATTGGCCGACTCGGCAATTTCCTTTTGCGACAACGCATCGCGGCGGGCTTCTTCGGCCTTTTCTTTTTCCCGTTGCAAACTCAGCGTGCGCTCTACGACGATTGCTTCCAACTCTCGCTGCCGCTGTTGCAACTGTTTCACTCGAAACCGCGCCGCCCCCGCCCCCGCGCCTACCAAGGCAATCGCACCGAGCGCATAGAACCAAACGGTTTGGTAAAAAAACGGCTGTTGATAAAAGGTTACGGCGACGCCGGTTTCATTCCACAGCCCGTCGTTGTTGCACGCCTTAACCCTGAACCGGTAGTTGCCCTGCGGCAAGTTGGTGTAGTATGCCACGCGCTGTGTGCCCGCATCGATCCACTCTTTATCATTGCCTTCCAGTTGATACTTGAACCGCACTTTTTCGGGCGCGATGAAACTCAGCGCGGTGTAATGAAACTCGAACTTGCCCGCGCCCGGCGCAAGTTCGAACGCTTCGCCCGTCGAGACGACGGCCTTGTCGATCACAACCCGCTCGATGAGCACCGGCGGCGGCAACGGATTTTTTCGAATGGCATTCGGATCGAAAACCGAAACCCCTTTGAGCGTCGGAAACCAAAGGCGACCGTCGGGCGTCTTGCAGCCTAGCGCGGGCGCGGAACATTCACCGGATTTCATGCCGTCGGCTTCGCTGTAGCCGGTGGAGATCAGATACTCGGCTTTACCCTCCGCAACTTTGACAAGCGATTCGCGCGGCACACTGAACACGCCGCGATCCGTGCCGAACCAAAAATTTTTCCGGTTGTCTTCAAAGATTTGAAACACGGCGTCGCTGTAGAGGCCGTTGCGCGAGGTGATATAATTGATGTTGATCCGGTCATCCGAACTCACTTTAATTCTGCAAAAGCCGGTGTTCGTGCCCGCCCAAATGATACCTTCACCGTCTTCGTAAATGCGGAAAACGACGTTGCTCGGCAGACCTTCTTTGGTTGTGTAAGTGTGAAACCTGCCCTGATGAAAGCGTGAAATCCCGCCGCCGTCCGTGGCGATCCACAGGCTGCTGTCGCGGCTCTCGAAAAGTGAAATGACGAGATCGGCGGCCAGACCGTC
>JACMJS010000369.1 GCA_014380515.1 Chlorobiales bacterium | reverse complement strand
TTCCTCACTTTAAGAGTTTGACGTCGGCAGCGGCGGCATCGTACCAAACGACACCGCGCGAAAATCGCACGTGAAAAACCTACAGTGAAGTTGAGGTTGGTTAGAATTACAAGGCAAAGCAAATATGCGTGCAAAAAGGTTCTATGAAAATCAATTGACGCGATACCATTTTTGAATCGTCGCCTCTACGGGTTTACGCTGCGGCGTATAATCCGTGTTACTTTCGCCGCCCGCGTCTCTCTTCGGATACCACTTCCAAATAAATCCGCCCGCGAACCACGCTTCCCGCCAAACCGCTTGGTACAAGGCTTCGTAGCCATTGACTTGCGCGGCAAGGTTCACCGGCTTAAACCATTTGCCTTCCAGCTCCCACTGTTTCCACACCGCGCGGTTCGTACTTTGATAGCCATACTCCGTAAAGATCACCGGCTTTGAAAATTTTTGCTGCACCGTTTTGATTGCTAAGGCGGGTACTTTCCACGCCGCAAGCAACATGGTCACGCTCGGCGTATCGGAATCAACGAGCGGGAAATAGGCATTGATGCCGATGTAATCCAAATCGCTCCAGAAAGCGATGTCTTCATACTCATCCCAGTTGGCGGCGTAAGTAAGTTTGCCTTTATAGACCGCACGTACTTTGGCGATGAGCGATTTCCAGAACTGCGGACGCAGCGTGGTTGCTTTGCGATATTCCGTCCCGACGCAAAAGAGTTCGATCCGAAGCGAATCCGCGAGCCGTGCCATCGTGAGAATATAAATTTCGTAACTCTGCTCCCACACTTTCCAATCGCTTTCCGAAGTCAAAGTGAAATCGCCCGCCCAGCCTTGCTCCCGCACCCAAACGTGCGGCTTCAACATCACTTTCAACTTCTCCGTCCGCGCGGCTTTGACAATCGCCGCCACACCTTCCGCCCGCTCGCCCCACCATTGACGCGGCGAATTGAACGTTACCGCTGGCTCGCCCGCACGGCTGAACGCAAACGGCGAGATCGCAATCCAGTTCGCCCCGACGTCTTTAATCGGCTTCATCACGCCCGCCTCCAACCCGCGCGGCGGCGATACAAAACTAACACCGTTCATTTTCTGCGCGATGCAAACTTGTGCGACATATAAAAGAAACGGAAGTATCAATAAAATTCGTCGCATCAGCGATTAGATGATTAACGCTCTGACTTCTCTTTGAGGTCATTCATTACTGGAATCACAACTTCATTCACAATTTCATTTTGCTCTTTCTCGTCGATTGTTTGGTAATAAAATTTTTCTCGCTGCTTGCTATAAGAATTGGGCATGCCGTTAATAATGTATTTGAAATCATCAAATTGCACAGAAAATGAAACACTACAATCAAAATGATTGTCTGGATGGTGCAAAAACTCGCTCCATGTATAATCAAGCTCAATAAAAGAGAGATCAGAAGCCAAAGCATCGTATTTATCAGGTGTTGGAATGCGATCTTTAAACAAGATCGGTCGAGCTTCATAATAACGAGTTGTTAGAACGAAACTTTTTTCGACGAAAAGTTCATCAAATTTGCTCAACTTTTTGATCATCTTTTCGAGGATAGGAAAAATCGACATTGACAACAGGGTAGATGTAATTTCTGGACTGCGTTTTATTGTGGCTTGAGTAGCTTTGATCTTTGCTTTCAATAAAAAAATCTGTTTGTCAACATCATCCGGTTCTTCAATCTCTTCGCCCCGTGCGGCTTTGAGCATCAGTTCCAACGAACGCACAAGTTGCTTGCCGATGTAAACAACGAACGATTCTAAATCTCCGCCATCCGCTCGCTGCAACGCAGTGTAATAATTGTTCCTATCGTCGGTTTTGATAATCGCAGGCGGCAAACCTTTCATCATCAGGGCAAGGTTCATCAAAATTCTGACGATGCGTCCGTTGCCATCGTCAAACGGATGAATGCGAATGAACTTGTAATGAAACGTAGCGGCGAGCAAAAGCGGATGAATAGATTCATCGACGAAGGATTGATGATACCAACTCATCAAGTTGTGCATTTCCGCTGGTGTATCGAAAGGTTCTACATAGCGGAACATCTCGCCTGTTGCGGTTCTTACATGATTTGGCATTGTTTTGTACTCGCCTATCTTAATCCATCTTTTTGTAGGCTGTCCGTCGGGAGTTTCAGCGTCAATCTGGCGGGGTGTGGACAGAATGAGTTTATGAAATTCTCGTATGTGCACTTCAGTCAACATGGCACTTCTACTAACAAGGTCTTGCAAATACATGATGGCCTCATTATGGCCTTTGATATCTTCGTAATCTTTGTACAGTTTGTCCCCTACGGCTTTACCATGTAAAAGTAAGATTTCGGTTTCACCGTAGTCGAGGCTGTTGCCTTCGATATTGTTCGAGTGAAAATTCCAATCGAGTCGAAGTTTTTGCCACACCCGTTGTTCGGCATCGGGCGGCATCGGCCTGAGTGCGTCCAACTCGGCTTTGAGGGCGTTCGCTGTTGCAATGACTTCCGGCAAGGTCATGTCAAACCTGAACTTTGCGTTTCAAAAAACTGCATCGGGGTTTCGGTGGTGAGCATGTCGGGCTGTTCGGATTTCAATCGCTCAAGTTGCGTATGCAAATCGCGCCGCGAAAGGCCGTACATATGGATGTAAGAAAGATTGAACAGCGCAATCGCTTGGTTAATGCACGGCGCTTTCATCGCCCGCAGC
>JACMJS010000368.1 GCA_014380515.1 Chlorobiales bacterium | reverse complement strand
GCGATCTTCGGCAGGCGAAGTAATCTCAGCGCATTTTTATCGACGGCACTTGTGGCGGTTGCGAGCTACACCATCGTTCCGTTTCTCAATCCGTATTTCGTGGCCAATGTCGGTTTTACGGAACAACAACTGCCGCTGCTTTATGTGGCGGGCGGTGTACTGACATTTTTAATCTCGTGGCCGGTCGGCAGGCTGTCGGATAAGTTCGGCAAGGTGAAAGTATATGCGGTGATGTCCGCGTTGCTTATGCCTTCAACGCTCGCAGTTACAACAATTGGGCTGACGCCGTTTGCGATTGCGACCGGTATTTTCGTTTCCTACATGGTGCTCAGTGCCGGACGCCGAGTTCCGGCGGCGGCGGTTATTGCATCGAGCGTCTCGCCCAAAGAGCGCGCTGGTTTTCTGAGTTTCAATACATCGGTGCAGCAACTTTCGAGCGGCCTTTCAGCCGCGGGCGCGGGTCTGTTGCTCACGCAAATCAAAGGCGAACCGATGCAAGGCTTCGGCACGGTAGGGATCATTGCGACGGTTGCGGCGGTGCTTGCGGCGGTGCTGCTCAGTCAAGTCAAATCGTCAGCAATGCCGGTGTCTGCGGAACAAAATTCTTTACCGCTGGCCGGATTGGTCGCCCCTAAAACCGTTTCGGCAAATTCTCCAGAATCCAAATAGTGCAAATAGCATGAACACAACTCTGACGAAGCCCTCTCTGAAAGTGTGGATCGGGGCGACGCGGCCACGCACGCTGGCGGCGGCGGTGGTGCCCGTCGCGCTCGGCACCGCGCTCGCGTTCGCCGATGGCAAAGCCGACTGGAGTTCGGCAGCGGTAGCCCTTTTCTGCGCGGTGTTGATTCAAATCGGGACCAATTTCATCAACGAGATTTACGATTTCCGTAAAGGTGCCGACACCGCCGAGCGGCTCGGCCCGACGCGCGCCGTCGCCGCCGGTTTGATCAGCGAACAGGCCATGACGATTGCCGCAATGCTCGTGCTCGCAGTCGCATTTTTTGCGGGACTTGTTTTAGTATGGCGCGGTGGCCTCGTGATTCTGATGATTGGTTTGGCGTCGCTGTTTTTTGCGTGGGCATACACGGGCGGCCCGTATCCGCTCGCCTACAACGGCTTGGGCGATGTGTTCGTGTTTTTATTTTTCGGTGTGGCGGCGGTATGCGGCACTTACTACGCGCAAGCCCTTGCGTGGTCGCTGCCAAGCTTGGTGCTGGCGGTTGCGCCGGGGACGTTGGCGGCAAATATTCTAGGCGCAAACAACCTGCGCGATATTCAAACGGATGCCGCCGTCGGTAAGCGCACGCTTGCAGTAAGATTGGGTTTGCAGACGGGCAAACAAATTTATATCGCATTGACAATCGCGGCGTTCCTCGTGCCGGTTGCACTTTCGATAACGGGCTATGGCCTGTGGGCGTTGTTGCCGCTGATGGCATTACCGCTGGCGTATCAAGCATCAATGCAAGTGTGGCGCGCGGAAGGCACCGCCTTTAATCTTTCGCTCGCTGCGACGGCGCGGTTGCTGATTATCCATGGCCTGCTGCAATCGCTCGGCCTCTGCTTGTCTGCGAGTTTAAAATAGAAGAGAGACAGCGGCCTCTGGGGGAAAGGTCGATGTCTCTCTAGGGTTTCCTTTTTGCAGTGCGCTGGGGCGGCGCAGCAAAGACTTTACTTTACGCTTACTTTGCGGCCAATCTCGAGGCCTTTACATCACCGGTGGCATTCCAAGAAATTTTTTGGCGTTCGGGGCAATTGTCGTGTCCCAACTGATACTCACCGCTGCCGTCGGCTTTGAACACCGCCAATTCTTCCTGAACTTTTTCACCTTCAAACCACCGCGAAAGATATTCCGTCGCCGCGCCTTCCACCTTCCGCCACCGCAAGAGCGATAAGGCTTCACGGCAATGCGCATCTTTGTAGAGTGCGATCCGCCCGACTTCCCCGTCTTCCGTAATGCTGATTTCAAACGACTTCGCGCCTTGCAGATAAACGCTGTTACTTGTATTTCCAAAGACGCCTTTTGCAACAAAGATGAACTTTTCAAATGGGTTGGCCAAATGGTTTTCCGTCCGCCGTGTTGAACTGACTTTGCCCTCAACCGCAATCACCGATGCGATTGACATGATGCGTTGCGGCATGGCGGCGGCGCGAATCTCCGTCTCACCTTGCAACACCGTATTGCTCAGCGTAGAAATTGTAACTAAATTGGCTTCGTCAATCAGCGAAAGTACTTTCGTTGCCGAAGTGAAAAGCGAATCATCATCAGACGCGGAAACTGTTGTGGCGCGGGCGACATCGATCCAAACAATCACGGCGGCCAAGAGGAAAACGGTATGGAAAAAAGTGCGTTTCATCATCAAAAATTTTGAGGGTGATTCTGTCTGTTACAGGACTCTTAATCAACTCCCGTGCCAATCCTTCATCTGTATTTTTAATCCGTTTTTTGCAGTTGAGATACAAACCCGCTTTCGGGAAACCTGAATTTTTTCGGCAAACCGAATACGACTTTCGCCTTTCCGAAAAAATTCCGGAAAAATCTGAAAAGCTTTGCGTGCTACCGAAACCTCAAGCGATGTCAATGATGCGATTCTATTTGCCCTGTTTCTTCGCACTGTTGCTATTTTTTATGTTCGTTAGCGGTTTTATTCCAAGCCGTCCGCTTTATGCTCAAGCCTCGCTCACGCTTGATATTACCGCCCCGAACCGTCCACAGGCACGCGAAACAATTCCCATTTACAGCATTAGCGGCATTCCGATGGTGGCCGTTGCCGATGTGGTCAATGCGTTGCGGCTGAAAAACACGCCGACGGCGGCTGACCTTAATCTCATTATCACACGTGGCAATGAAACCTTCACCGCCGTTCTGCGGCCTCAAAATCATTTCGTCGCGATTAAATCTCAGGCGGCGATTGTGCAAACGATTCAACTCTCGATTGCACCGCTGATGGATGGTGGCAGAATCTATTTGCCGCCCGATCCGCTCGCTAAACTGATGTCTCAGTTGCTCCGCGCGAATATCTCTTACGCCGATGGCAAAATGACCGCGCTGCTCGCCTCGCCGGTGGCTATTACAACGCCGCCCGTTGCGCCGCCGCCATCGCCGCAATACACGCCGCCGAAACCTGCGGATTCCGTCAAGACTGCCGAGCCGCCCAAAGCCACCGACACGGCCAAACCCTCCGTTGCAACCGTGCCATCCACCGCGCCGACGGTTATTCCGAAACCTGTGCCGTTGCCTGCAACGCCCGTCGAGACGCTGGATTCCCGCTTTACGATTGCCCGCGTCAGCATTGATACCAAAGCGAACGGTGCGATTCTCCGCATTCTTGCTACGAAACCCGATGTACAATACGAGTTCATTCGCCCCAACGAATCGGGCGTCGCGTACTTGACCTTCGTCAAAGCGTCGGGCGATTTAAAAGTGATTACGCAGTCGTTCAGCAGCGGTCTGATCAAGCGCATCACCGCCACGCCGATCAAAAGCAGTTTGCAACTCACTTTTGAATTCGATACGCGCAAATACAAAATCAAATCGACCGAGTTCAAGCGCGAAGAAGGCTCAAGTCATTTTGTGTTGCTCGTGCTGAGCGATGTTGATGTGAAAGAGATTTACAAAAGCGAGAAGGAGAAGAAAATCGGGCAAGCCTTGCAAGAGCAGCGCGAGCGGTGGAAACTGGATGTGATCGCCCTTGATGCGGGGCACGGCGGCAAAGACGGCGGGGCGCAAGGCGCAGGCGGCACGGCGGAAAAAAACGTCGCGCTCGGGATTATTCTAAAAGTCGGCAAGCTTATTTCAACCGAGTGGCCGGAAGTCAAAGTTGTCTATACGCGGAAGGAAGATGTTTTCATTCCGCTCGATGAGCGCGGCAAAATCGCCAACCGTGCGAATGCGAAACTGTTCGTCAGCGTGCACTGCAACGCGAGTCTGAACCGCAATGCCGACGGCACTGAAGTCTATTTGCTCGGCCTGCACAAAACCGATGCGGCGTTGTCGGTCGCGCAGCGCGAGAACGCGGTGATCGTGAGCGAAGATGATTATAAAGCGCGCTACAAAGATTTCACCGATGAAAACATCATCATGTTCACGATGGCGCAAAGTGCGTTTTCGCAGCAATCGCAGCAACTCGCCGATTTAGTGAATAAAAATATCGTCAGCCGTGCGGCCTTGCTGGATCGCGGCGTGAAGCAAGCGGGATTCATGGTACTCTGGACGCCCTCGATGCCGAGCATTTTGATCGAGACGGGATTCATCACCAATACGATTGAGGAGAAATTTCTCGCGTCGGCTGCGGGTCAGGAGAAATTATCGCAAGCGATTTTTGCCGCCATCAAAAAGTATAAATCCGACTACGAATCGCAAGCGACGGATTGAGGCCTGAAGATGTGGCGAACAAGTTGGTTTTCATTTTCGAAAGATGTTGTCGTATCTTTGTCGCTTTGATTTTCAGGAAACGCCGCGATGACTTACCACCATTCACTGCCTGCACGCTTGCCGGAGATGATCTTCAAGATTTCAAGCTTGAAGGATGGCGGGCATCGCTTCAGCTTGAGTGTTGATGCTGCAAAGTTTGAAGATGCAGCGTTGCCGCCGGAACTCTTTCCGAATCCGGTCGCGGTTGAAGTCGTTTTGACCAAAGCCGGTGCAGAGTTTTTTGCCACGCTTTCGTTTGAAACCGTGGCGATGCCGGAATGCGATTTATGTTTGAAGCCTGTTGCCCGCAAACTGACCGGCGAATTCCGCGTGCTGTTCTCGCAAGATCGCAGCATCACCCCCGGACGGGACGACAGCGAGGTGCGTTCGCTCGGCAAGAATGCCACGGAGATTGATTTGACCGAAGACCTTCGGGAAACCTTGCTCCTTTCCGTGCCGATGAAAAATACATGCGAACCGCCATGCGAGGCGTTGCACAAAAAAGACGCGATGTCTTTCGAGTTCCGTCCTGATGATGTGAATGAAACGCTTGAAGCATCGAAGTGGCAAGAAGCCCTTCGGAACATTCAGAATAAAAATTAACGCTTAACTAATATCTACCGATGCCAAATCCGAAACGTAAAATGTCGAAAACGCGCCGCGATAAACGGCGCACGCACTACAAAGCCACCGCGCCTGCCGTGGCTGTTGATCCCGCCACCGGCCAACCGTTCCTCTCGCACCGCGCCTATGAGTTCGAGGGAAATACTTATTTCAAAGGCCGCATCATCGCCACCAAGAAAGCGAAGGAAACCAAATAATTTTGGGTGTGTCATTCCGGCTTGTCCGGAATCCTTCTTTTCAAGGAGGGATTGCCGATACGAACTTTATGTTCGTCAGGCTCACAACGGGAATGACGCGCATTGAATACGGACGGCTTTGAACCACACGCATTTTAAGAGTCAGCGATGAAAATTGCAGTCGATGCGATGGGCGGCGACTTCGCTCCCGAAAATGTCATCGCGGGCGTTGCCTTGGCCTTGCAACACTCCGGCGGACGCTTTGAGATGGTCCTTACCGGCATTGCGGACAAAGTGCAGCCGCTCTTGGAATCGCACGGCCTCGCAGGCAAGGTTGAACTGATCGACACGCCCGACGTCATCGAGATGCACGAATCCGCGTCGGTTGCCGTCAAGACGAAACAAAATTCCTCGATGGTACGCGGCCTCACGCTCTGCAAAGAAGGCAAGGCCGATGGTTTCGTCAGCATGGGCAATACGGGCGCACAGATGGCCGCGTCGCTGTTGGTGCTGGGTCGCATCGACGGCGTTTCGCGCCCGACGATTGGCTCATACTTTCCGAACCTCGCCGGAATGATGATGATTTTCGACGTCGGTGCGAACGTAGATGTAAAGCCGGAACATCTCGCGCAGTTCGCCGAGATGGGATCGATCTATCAACACTTTGTTTTTAAAATCGATAAACCGACGGTCGGATTGCTTAACATCGGCGAGGAAGAGTCGAAGGGCACGGACACGGCGAAACAGACGTATAAGTTGCTGACCGAGGCGCACCGCGCAGGCCGCATCAACTTTACCGGCAACATTGAAGGCCGCGATATTTTGAAAGGAAAAGTTAGCATCGTGCTTTGCGACGGCTTTACCGGCAACATCATTTTAAAGTTCGGCGAAAGCGTGCCGCAGTTTCTCGCGGATGTGTTCAAGCCTGCGATGATGAAAGAAATTCAGGCGGGAAAACTCTCGCAAGAAGCGGCGGGCACATTCAGCAAGTTGCTCAAGGAAACGCTTCGCAACTTCGATGACGAGGAATACGGCGGCGTGCCGCTCTTGGGAGTGAACGGAATCTCGATTATCGGACACGGCAAATCTTCCGCGAAAGCGATTATGAATGCTATTTTCCGCGCCGAGGAAATGGCGCAGCACCGCATCAATGAACGCATCGCGGAAGCTTTGAAAGTCAGTGCATAAAAATACAGCCTTAAACTTTTGAGCAAGCCGCTGGCGTTTGCAAAAATAATAAGCCGCTCGAGGCGGTACACCATTTATGAAAGCAGCCATCACGGCGACGGCAAAGTATCTTCCTCCCGACCGGCTCACCAACAGCGATCTTGAAAAACTCGTCGCCACCAACGACGAATGGATTCGCACCCGTACGGGCATCGTTGAACGCCGCATTCTTAAAGACCCTACCAAAGCCACCGCGTTTATGTGCGGCGAAGTTGCTAAAGACTTGCTCTCGAAGCGAGGTATTTCCGCGGGTGAGATCGAACTCATCATCATCGCCACCATCTCTCCCGATATGTTTTTTCCCGCCACCGCGTGCCTCGTTCAAGACATCATCAAGGCCAAGAATGCGTACGGCTTCGATATTCTCGCGGCGTGTTC
>JACMJS010000367.1 GCA_014380515.1 Chlorobiales bacterium | reverse complement strand
TTCCCCGACGGATTTACTTTTCCGGTTGCAACCGGCTTCGGCATCATGACCGCAAACACGGTTTTTCAAGATGGTCGCCAAGACGGCGTGCGCCAACTTTATTATGAGCAAGTCAATCCAGCCAATACCGGCTTCGTAGACTTTAGGAAAAACGGTTCGGCTGACGACATCACGCTGCTTGAAAAT
The DNA here is from genome assembly GCA_014380515.1 of Chlorobiales bacterium. Lineage (GTDB taxonomy): Bacteria > Bacteroidota > Chlorobiia > Chlorobiales > JACMJS01 > JACMJS01. Next base: position 12,144 of record JACMJS010000367.1, on the reverse strand, counting down.
ACGTTTGCCATCGTAACCGCAAGCGCGCAGAATGTTGAAACCACTGTAACCGTAACCGGCTCTCAGGGGCAAGATAGCTCTGCTGCCGATCCCTCTTTCATGGCGTTGGGAACGCATCACAACTACGGATACCCATCATGGCCGGGTGCGAACGACATTGCCGAAGTGATTCTCTATGACCGCGTATTGAGTAGCACGGAAATCACTCAGGTAGAAGTCTATCTCTCAGGCCGCTACGGCATTCCGCTCACGAGCGCAGTAGAAGGCGACGCCGGCGCGCAGCCGCTCCGCTATGAACTCAAGCAAAACTATCCGAACCCGTTCAACCCCAGCACGGTGATTTCTTATAGCGTCGCCAAAACGGGCTTCGTTAATTTGGAGGTGTTCAACGTGCTCGGACAAAAAGTGGCCACGCTTGTCAATGAAGTCAAGCAGGCCGGGGCACAGAAGGCAAACTTCTCGGCCAAGGGATTGCCTTCAGGTCTTTATCTCTATCGCCTGAAGTCGGGCGATTTCTTGCAGACAAAAAAGATGATGCTCATCAAGTAAGAGCGTGTTCGAAAATTTTAAAATCATCTGATTGCGTCATACTCCAAAAACTCCTCGCCTTACGAAATTTATTTCGTCAAGTTTAAATGAGGTGGGGAGTTAAGCTAAATGTCTTTGAAAAGAATTCCCACGCCGTCTTGATGTACGTTGAGAACGGCGTGGGAATTCAATTTTTATACCATGCACACATCACCATGCTTCTTTGGCCGTGTTCAGGCGCGCTGCCGCGTTCAAAACATTTCGCCATTCTTTTTTTTCCTGCTGACCGCAGTTTCTCTGCTGGTGGGCTGTTCCGGCGAGGCCAAGTCGCAATCGGGCGCGACGCTGCAAGCCACGCTCGAACTTCGGAAAATACCCGATGCTTCCGGCGGCGATAGTATCGCGTTGCCCTACCAAAACGCGATCTACATGCCGTCGTTCGAAAAACAAAAACGCACTGTGCTGAACCTCGCCGGCGAATGGAAGAAACAACGCTTCGCCGCAAACCACAACACCACGCTCACCCGCCGCAACGCCAATACGCTCGGCCTCATCAAAACCGAAGCCGCAGGCCGCTATGACATTGCCTACAACGACAGTACATGGGCAACCAAACAATTGCCCGCCGTCGAGAACGCCATGTCCGCCGGTGAACAGACGCCGGAGTTTTATCAAGACGGCGTGTGGTACCGGAAAAAATTCACCGTCTCCGCCGCTGATTTTGGCGGCAAGTTCACCAAGCTGATGTTCCACTCGGTCAATTACGTCGCCGATGTGTGGCTCAACGGCATTTATCTCGGCTACCACGAAGGCGGATATACGCCCTTCGCATTCGACGTCTCTGAATATCTGCGCACCGACACAACCAATGTGCTCGTTCTTCGCGTCGATAATCCGCCGTGGGGCACGCGCAACGACATCGTGCCTTATACCAACGCCGACTGGTTCAACTACACCGGCCTCATTCACGATGTGTATTTGGAAGCAAGCGATCCCGCCCACATTATCCGCGCGGACGCTGTACCGGTGGATACGCTCGGACATGTAAAACTCAGCGTGGCTTTATACAACAAACATGCGTCGGCGAAAAACCTCACACTTACCTGCAGCATCACCCACGCGAGCATCACCGCATCGAACGTGCAATCCGAATACGCCGCTGATCTCACCGGCGCAGCGGCCAGCACCGGCGGCACGTTGCAAACCGTGATCACTGTGCCCGCCGATTCCGTCGCCGCGTGGCGCACAGACATACAAATTCAATCGTGCAAACTTTGGTCGCCGGAAACGCCGAACCTCTACGTGCTCAAAGCCGTCATCACCGACGGCGCGACGGTCATCGATGAACTTTGCACCCAGTTCGGCATTCGCACGATCAAGACCTCGGGCGATAAAGTATTGCTCAATGAGAAGCCCGCATTTTTCGTCGGCGCCGCACGGCACGAAGATGCGGTTGGGCGCGGACGCAGTATGACGCTGCCGCAAATTTTCACCGACCTTCAGAAACTGCGCGCTCAGAATGTCAATCTTGTCCGCACCGCTCACTACCCGAATCATCTTTATACCTATCTCATCGCCGACCGGCTCGGGCTGGGCGTCATCGAAGAAATTCCCGTCTGGTGGTTCAACGAGGCCGCAAGTTGGCAAGTGCAAAACAACAGCCGCAAGATTCATTATCAGATGTGGCGCGAAATGATTTTCAAAGATTACAACCGTCCGTCGATACTCTTCTGGAGCACGTGCAACGAGTGCACCGAAGTAAGCAATCGAACCATGTTCATTCAAACCGCCCGCGCCGACCTGCGAGATAATTATGACGATGGCCGTCTCGTTACGCAGTCGGCCACCGCCGGAAGTCCGGGCGCCGCGGATGCCTCGCAGGCCGTATGCGATGTGGCCGGATGGACGATGTACTTCGGCATCTTTCACGGGCCGACGGGCGGCGCCTATTATTATCCCGGCACGCGCGATTTCCTTAACAGCGTTCGCGCCGCCTATCCCGATAAGCCCGTGCTCAACACCGAGTTCGGATTTTACTCCGGCGAAAGCGGCAATCTCAATAACGAACAGGTGAAAGTTTTTAACGACACCTTCCGCGCCTTGGCCGAGCGCAGCGCGGTTGATTCTCTTGGCTCGCCACGCGCGGATGGATTCGTGGCAGGCACAATGTGGTGGTGCATCTACGATTGGTTCACCGGCGTGCAACCCAACGGCTTCAACAGTTTCGGCACCATCCGAATGAACCGCACGACGGAGAAGCCCGTCGCACCGGCATTGCGCAACGGATATAAACCGTACTTCGACGGCGCATCAATGCTCACCGCAGATGCCGGAACGCCGCCGGTTGCGCCGCAAGCATTTCTCTTGGGACAAAACTATCCGAACCCGTTCAATCCGACCACCGTGATTCCGTACCGCGTTGCACAGGCGGGCAATGTGCAAATCGATGTGTTCAACATGCTCGGCCAAAAAATCAAAACACTTGTAAGCGAACGCAAAGCCGCCGGCAACTACAGCGTTGTACTCGATGCGGGCAGTCTCGCCTCGGGCGCCTACCTTTACCGGATGAAAGCCGCGGGGGTGGTGCAGACGCGCTTGCTCTCCGTGATTAAATAAACCGGTCGTATTCCAAAAAAGTGTTTGTCATTCTGAACGCAACGCAAGTGAAGTGAAGAATCCCTTGTGCTCGAAGGTCAATGAGGGATTCTTCGCTCCGCTCAGAATGACACCGAAGATAAACACACACTTTTAATACACGACTAATAAACTGATACACCTTAAATGAAAGTGATAGCAAAAAAACAGTGCCTTACTTTGGTTGCATCTGTAGCTTTGGTACTAATGTTGAATGGATGCAACGATGCGTCGCTGCCTCGTGAAGTGATGGCGGCGGATAAACCTTCGGCAGCGGTGTCCGATGCCCGCGTACGCGAACTGGTTTCGAAAATGACGCTCGATGAAAAAATCGGACAGATGACGCAAGTTGACCGCCGCTACTTGGAAAATGCAGGCAACAGTGTCAGCGACATCAAAACGTATTTCATCGGCTCGCTGCTTTCCGGCGGCGGCTCGCGCCCGAAAGAAAACAAGCCCGAAGCGTGGGCGGAGATGTACGACGGCTATCAAAAAATCGCCCTCGAGACGCGCCTGAAAATCCCGATCATTTATGGTATCGACGCCGTGCACGGACACAACAATGTTTATGGCGCGACGATTTTTCCGCACAACATCGGGATGGGCTGCTCGCGCAATCCTGAGCTCGTCAAAGCGGCGGCGCAGATCACGGCGTTGGAGGTGGCGGGCACCGGCATCGATTGGACGTTCGCGCCCTGCATCGCGGTGCCGCAAGATGAACGCTGGGGACGCACCTACGAAGGCTTCGGCGAAACCGCTGAACTTGCCGAGATGATGGGCAAAGCCGCCGTCGAAGGCTATCAAGGTGATTCGCTTAATTCATCCACATCGATTCTCGCTTGTGTCAAACATTTCGCGGGCGACGGCGGCACCACCGGCGGCGCCGATCAAGGCGATACGCGGGCGGACACGGCGGACTTCCGGCGCACGCACATCGCCGGATATATTCCCGCCATCAAAGCCGGTGCGGGCAGCGTGATGGCTTCCTACAACAGTTGGAAAGGCAACAAACTTCACGGCCATAAATATCTGCTCACCGACGTACTCAAGGGCGAACTCGGTTTCAACGGCGTCGTCGTCTCCGATTGGAAAGGTCTCGATCAACTGCCGGGCAATTATGAATCGGACATCGAGACGGCGATCAACGCTGGTGTCGATATGGTGATGGTGCCGGAAGATTACAAAGTGTTCATCACCTTGATGAAGAAACTCATCGGTGAGAAAAAAATTTCGATGGCGCGTATTGACGATGCCGTCAGCCGCATTTTAAAAGTCAAATTTGACATGGGCTTGTTCGAGCGTCCGTACACGGAAAAAAGTTTGACGGCAAAAATCGGATCGCCCGAGCACCGCAGCGTCGCGCGAATGTGCGCCAGCGAATCGCTCGTGCTGCTCAAGAACGACAAGAATGCGCTGCCGCTTTCGAAAACCGCCGCGCGTATTCACGTTGCCGGAAAAACGGCGGACAACTTGGGCTATCAATGCGGCGGTTGGACGATGGAGTGGCAGGGCGGCGACGGCAACATCACCGTTGGCACAACGATTCTGACAGCCATCAAGCAAAGCGTGGCTCCGAACACAAAAGTTACTTACTCGAAAGACGGCACGGGCGCGAAAGGTGCAACAATTGGCGTCGTCGTCATCGGCGAAAAACCTTACGCGGAGTTCGAAGGCGACCGGCGCGACCTCGCGCTTTCTGAAGAAGATCGCCTCGCCGTGGAGAACATGAAGAAGGCCGGTATTCCCGTCGTAACGCTGGTGGTTTCCGGCAGACCGGTAATTTTGGGAGATGTGCTCACGAAGTCCGATGCGCTCGTGGCGGCATGGTTGCCGGGCAGTGAAGGACGCGGCGTAACCGACGTGCTCTTCGGCGATAAAAATTTCAAGGGAAAACTTTCGCACTCGTGGCCGAAAGACATGCTTCAGATTCCCGTCAACAAAGGCGACAGTCCTTATGCACCACTTTTTCCGTACGGCTACGGTCTCTCTTACACCAAACCTTCAGGCACAAAGTAGAAGGACGCCGCCGAGCCTATCGCAACAACACCGGCTGGTACGTTTTTCACTGAAGTTTTTTTCTTTGATCACCGTGGTTCTGGTAACTGCCGCGCTCATTTCGGCTGCACTGGCCGCCGTTGCAGATGCGCAGCCGAAATCAAATGAGACTCGCACACGCGAAGTCTGTATCACGTTCGACGACCTGCCCTCCGGCCCGGACAGCGATGTGAAGACTCTGGCTCGGTTCACTGCGAAATTGCTTCAGGCGATTAAATCAAACCGCGTACCTGCAACCGGATTTGTTAATGAAGGAAAGCTGTACCACGCGGGCGAGACGGATGCTCGCATCGCAGTCTTGAAACAATGGACGGACGCGGGCATCGAACTTGGCAATCACACATTTTCGCACAAGCATTTCTTCGATATAAGCGTGGATGAACAGAAGTCGGAAGTGATTCGCGGCGAAACGGTAACGATACTGCTTCAAAAAAAGCGTCCACAGTTTTTCCGGCATCCGTATCTCTGCACGGGACAGGACTCGGCAGGCAAAGCGCAATTCGAAACCTTTCTCACCGCACAGGGCTACCTCGCCGCGCCGGTAACGATGGATAATTCCGAGTGGATGTTCGGCTTCGTTTATACCGATGCAAGTAAGCGGGGCGACAAAGCGGCGATGCAGAAAATTGCGGCGGCGTACCTGCAATACATCGAAACGGTTGCCGAGTTTTATGAATCTTTTTCGCGTGAACTTTTGGGGCGGGAGATGAAACACATTTTGCTTTTGCACGCAAGTTTGCTCAACGCCGATTGTTTCGAGCAAGTGATAGAAATTTTCAAGCGTCGCGGCTACACATTCATTTCGCTGCAAGCCGCGCTAGAAGATGCGGCGTACCAATTGCCCGATGCCTACATCGGCGCGCGGGGGATTTCATGGTTGCAACGCTGGCGGATTACTAAAGGGCTTTCGCCGAAACCCGAGCCGCCCGTACCCGCCTTTGTTGAAGCGGCGTGGCGCGTCCGCACAAAATAATTTTATTCTTCTTCCGCCGTCCACGCGTATTCCATATAGGTTGCGGTGGCGGTTGCTACGTCCGCGCCGAAAAGTTTTTGTACAAGATAGAGCGACGCATCCAGCCCCGCAGAGATGCCCGCAGCAGTGATGATCTTTCCGTTGTCGACGAAACGTACATCGCGCCGCAGCGTGCCGGTGGGTACACTTTTTTCAAGTTCATCAAACGCGCTGTGATGCGTGGTAAAGTGAAGGCCATCGAGCAAACCCAATTTTGCCAAAACCAATGCGCCGGTGCACACTGAAAAAACAATTCCCGCTTCAGTCGCCCGGTGTTCAATCCATTTCAACACCGCGTCATTCTTGAGCAGCCGCCGCGAGCCGATGCCGCCCGGCACAACGAGCACGTCAATCGGCGGCGCATCGGCCATAGCAAACTGCGGCTGTACGACGAGACCGTTCACCGCGCGAACCAGTGCGGAAGTTTCCGCCAGCGTAACGACTGAAAGCAAGTTGTCGTCTTGCAATTCGTTCGTTACGGAAAAAACTTCGAACGGCCCAGCAAAGTCCAGCACTTCTACATCATCAAACAGAAAAATACCAACCGTCTTTTTCACAAGCGTTTATTTTGATTGAGAGGTTTGCCACAACGTAAAATTGTGTTCCATCTGCGTGATGTGATCGGGCACGTGCACCGCATAAACTTTTAACCAATCGTCCAAAGTCATCGCGCCGTTTTCGGGATGCGAAATCGTGTTCGCCCAAATTTCATCGGGCAAATCTTTGATGAGATGATAGGTGTTGCGGCGCAAAACCTTGAAAAGTTCGACCGCATCCTCAGCCGGTTGCAATAGATAGTTGAGGTTCATTGCCCACGCATCCTGATCATATGCCATCACGCTTTTCGCGGGTTCGGCAATCGCGCGGCGACAGCGCACGAATGAGTTCGCTTCACTGTCGGCGATGTGCACCAAAATTTCGTGAATGCTCCAGCGGTTCGGTGCAGGCTTAAACCGCCATGCTTCTTTTGGAAACGAAGCAATTGCCGCGGAAAGTAATTCGGGCGCATGTCCGTAGAGATCAATGTTTGCAAGGCGTTCCGGCTTCGTCATATTTTTTTACCCAATGATTTAATCAACCGACAAAACGGTGATGATCCAAACCGCGCCATGGCTTTCATACTCATGTACGATGTGGTGTCCGATGCGAAGATGCGCCCGCAAGGATCGCGGGTTGGCTTTATCGACTTCGGTGATGATGAGGTCATAGCGGCCTTTGAACTGCGACTTCAACTGCGCATAAAGTTTATCGAACAACCCGATACCGCGAAACCCTTCGGCGATGCAGATTTGTCCCATGATCGCGTGGCGGTAATCGGAAAGCACTTTACCGTTGTAAGCAACCTCCGAAAATTTTTCGATAAACGGTTGGAGTGCAGCGACCTCGCGGCCAAACTCAACGGGCATCGGAAACGCATATCCCACAACCGCGTCGCCCGACTTGGCAATCACAATCGGTTCGGCGGCATTCATGCGCTGCAAGTGATCAAGTGTATTGACCACCGTAACAAAACCCTGCGACGCGATTTGCTCCGCCGTCAAATTCCGCGCAAGATTTCTTTCTTGCAGTCGCAGAATTTTTTCAATGTCAGTTTCGGTCGCGGCGCAGATGCGAACCATACCGGTTGCCGTATTCATTGCGGTCGCCTGAAAGTTTAGATATGAATCTGTTCGCCGTTCGCAAACGCCCAATTCTCCCACGTGGTCTCAATGAAAACGACCATCGTATCATTCGGACTTTGACCCGCCGTTTCCAGATGTTCCATCAGTGATTTTAAAATTTGCTTCTTTACCTTCACGCTGCGGCCAACGGAAAGTAAGATTTCAATCAAGATAAATTTCTCTGTGCGCGGCGCGGTGAGATTGGGATAAGTACGGTCGAACAAAAAATTCTCCGGCTTTTGTTCGGCGAAGCGTTGAAAGCGGTCGGCCTCCGGCACACCTGAACTGACGAGCGCACGGTGAATCGCATCACCGATATTTTTTTTCTCACCGGCACTACGGCCTTCAATCAGCGTGATGGTTACAAGCGGCATCGGCGGTCAAAGATTTAAAGTTGAAATGTTAAGGCCGAAGAAAGTTAAGGTTGAAGAAAAGGTTGAAGAAATAAAATCATTTGTTCTTCGTCGCGGTAAATGTCGCCATCTTTAATCGCGCGGGGATGAAGGGCGAACGATGTAAAACCCAGCGAGAGATATAATTTTTTCGCCGCCGTGTTCGTCGCAACGACGGTGAGCGTCAGTTGCTCAAGACCTTGAACCTGCGCCGCCCGCCGGATTAGTTCGTTCATCAACCGCCGTCCGATACCTTGACCGCTCACGGCGTCGGAAACATACATTCCAAAAACCAAGCCGTGATGCCGCAGTTTCAGCCGCGTCTCGCGCTTGAAACTGACGATGCCCAGAAGATCATTGTCACCCGTGAATGCACCGAGCGTAAAACTTTCGTCTGTATTTGCTGTTGGCAGCCCCGCCGCCGGTTCTTCTTCGGTACCGGTACGAAAACAATCGGTGTGCTTGCGAAGCCCGTCAAGCCGCACTGTGCGGTAAGCGGGAACATCGGCGCCATTCAGCGTGCGAAGATTCATATCAACTTTCAGTCGTTAGCAAGTGAAGTGGCTTTCGCAGGCGCATCTGCCACGATGGATTTCGGTGCGTGTGAGGGCGAAGCGCGGGTAATCAGCACGACCGCGCCTACCAAAATCAATGCGGCAAAAATGGTTTGCGAGGTAATCAGTTCACCGCCCAACGCCCAACCTAAGAACACGGCAATCACCGGATTGACATATGCATATGTCGATGCAAGGCTCGGCGACGCATTGCGCAGGATCCAGTTGTAAGCTGTGAAAGCGATAATCGATCCGAACACGGTCAGGTAAATCCATGCGAGCCATGAGCGGAGCGAAACTGCGGCCAAGTTGAGTTGTGACCACTCGCCGAAAAGTGTTCCGGCTGCCATGAGCAATACGCCGCCGCACAGCATTTGAACGGCGGTCGTAAGCACCGGCGATTTCGGAAGTTCGGCGCGCGAGGCAAAAAGGGAACCGGTTGCCCACGCAAATGTCGACAGCGTCATCACCAGCACGCCGAGCAAATCCAAATGTTCCGCTGAACCGTCTAAAAAACTTTGCGGCCTGATCAATACGAACGTACCGATAAGACCGAGCGAGAGACCAATAGCGACGCCGCTCGGCGGGCGATGTCCGCTGCGCCGCCATTCGAGCAAGACGATCCAGAGCGGTTCAGTCATAATCAAAAGCGCAGCGATGCTCGAGGCAATCCGTTGCTCCGACCATACCACGCCGCCGTTGCCGCCGAGCAAAAGCAATGCGCCGACGATGGCGGCATTTTTCCAATGCACCGGCGTAAGTGATGCCCGTTCTTTTTCGCCGCCGAAAAACTTCGCCCATAGAAACATCACCACGCCCGCGACAAGGAACCGTGCTCCGGCCATCAGAAACGGCGGCAAGGTTTCAATCGCATAGCGGATGCCCAGATAGGTCGAACCCCAGATCAGATAGACCGCTGCGAAAGCGGCAATGAAGCGAACACGGTTTGATATAGCAGGCATGGTTGACATCGGTTCAAAAACTTATTGCGAGAGACTATTCACAGAACAAGCAACGCAAACATATTAAAAAAATCACAAGCAAAACAGATTCAGATTTTGAAATTTTGACCATATCAGTTTACCTTTGCCGAAACATGAATTCACTTCAACATCACTTTGTATGGCACTACCGGCAAAAAAAATAACGGTCGCACCGGCGGTATTGGAACCGCTGCTTTATGAACAAGTCGCGGAGAAAATCGAGCGGCTGATTGAAACGGAAGTCTTGCGGGCGGGCGACCGCGTGCCGTCGGTGCGGCAGATGTCTGGCGAGCAACGGGTAAGCGTCTCGACGGTTTTTCAAGCGTATTTCCTTTTGGAAAACAAAGGTCTGATTGAAGCACGTCCGCAATCGGGATTTTACGTACGCAGGCCGTTGCAAGCCCTGCCGCCGGAGACGGTGCAACGGTCGATGCCCGCAGGCAAAGCAACGACGGTCGAAGTCGGCGATCTTGTAGCCGAGTTTTATGCCTCGGCGCGAAACCCAAAACTCGTCCCGCTTGGCACGGCCTCGGCGAGTCTGGCGCTCTTACCCGTCAAGCGGCTGAACCGTGCGCTGCACCGTGCAACGAAAAATTCCGCAGCGGTGATGGACTACGCCATGCCCGCAGGTTCGGAAGTCTTGCGCCGTCAGATCGCCCGCCGCGCGATGACGTGGGGCGGATTGCTTTCGGCGGATGACGTGCTGATTACCAACGGCTGCTTGGATGCGATCAATCTTTGTTTGCGCGCGGTGGCGAAGCCCGGCGACACGATTGCGGTGGAGTCGCCGGTGTATTATGGCATTTTGCAAGCGATTGAAAGCTTGGGCATGAAAGCCTTGGAAGTATCGACCTACCCGCAACAGGGCGTCTGCATTGAGGAGTTGGAACACCTGCTCAAAAAACATCCGGTCAAAGCGTGCCTCTTCATCACGAACTTCAGCAACCCGCAAGGCAGCCTGATGCCCGATGAGAAAAAAAAATATCTCGTGGAGATGCTTGCCGGACGCGGGATTCCGCTGATCGAAGACGATGTTTACGGCGATCTTGCGTTCGATGCCGCCCGCCCGAAAGCTGCCAAAGCGTTCGACAAAGAAGGGCTTGTCTTGCTCTGCTCATCTTTTTCCAAAACGCTTGCGCCGGGCTACCGCGTGGGCTGGGTCGCGGCGGGACGCTTCGCCGCACAAGTAGAACGGTTAAAATTTATGACGACGGTTACAACCGCGGTGTTGCCGCAACTGGCGATTGCGGAAGTCTTGGAGAGCGGCGGCTACGACCGGCACTTGCGCGGGCTGCGTCATGCGTTCGCATCGCAAGTGCAGTTGGCAACGGAAGCGGTCTGCAAGTATTTCCCTGCGGGCACGAAAGTCTCGCGGCCAAAGGGCGGATTCGTGCTGTGGGTCGAACTGCCGAAGAAAGTCCGGTCGCTGGAGTTATATCGCAAAGCCCTCGCGGAAAAAATCAGTATCGCGCCCGGTGTCGTGTTCTCGGCGCAGCGCAAGTATGAAAATTTTATCCGGCTGAGTTGCGGCTCGCAGTGGTCGGAAAAAACCGAGCGCGCGATGCAGACGCTCGGCAAACTCGCCGCTGAACAATTTTAAATTGCAATCCTTGAAAACACTTTACCTCGTTCGCCACGCCAAATCCAGCTGGAAAGATGAACTGATGGATGACTTCGAGCGTCCGCTCAATGCGCGCGGTCGCCGCGATGCGCCGGTGATCGCTTCGGTGCTGCGCCGATGGAACATTTCGCCCGACCTCATCCTCGCAAGCCCCGCCAACCGTGCGATTACAACCGCTCGCATCTTCGCCAAAGTGCTTGGCTACGCTGAAGATCGCATTGTTACGCTGATGACGATTTACGACGCAAGTCCGTTAAAACTGATCGAGATCGTTCAGCAAATTGAAACCCCCGTAGAGCAAGGGATGCTGTTCGGACACAACACCGCGCTGACGGAAACGGCGAACTTACTGACGAACGCATCCATCGAAAATATTCCGACCTGCGGCGTTGTCGCCGTAGACTTCGATTTGAGTTCATGGAAAGACGTGCGCAAGGGCAGCGGCACGGTGAAGTTCGCTGAGTTTCCGAAAACTTATTTCCCCGAATAACCACGAGCCTTCGCCGCCATTGTAGAGGACGAGGCATGCCTCGCCCCTACGAAAATGTTCATTGTATCATCTGTAACCTTGGGCTTGCAGCAAAAAGAGTTCGGCGTATTTGCTGCCGTTGGCAAGCAGTTCTTCGTGCGTGCCGATCTCGAGCATCTCGCCGTTTTGTAACACTAAAATCCGGTCGGCCATGCGCACGGTTGAGAAGCGGTGA
>JACMJS010000366.1 GCA_014380515.1 Chlorobiales bacterium | reverse complement strand
GCATCTACGAACGCCGTCAGAAAAAATCCGTATTGCAAATATGAAAACTGTTCGACCGGAATGAATCCCAACTTCACCGTGCGCGGGCGTAGCAAAGGCACGCGCACTTCCAGCGAATTAAATTGAATGTTGTCGCCCTCGAACACTTCCGCCGTGTAGCCGCGCACATTAAGGCCGTAGCCGATAAACCGCCGCGCGTAGTTCGGCACTTTTCCGCCCGCAGTCAGCAACGTGTAATTCCGCATCGCAAGAAAAACTTCCGGCAACACTTTGAAGTAGCCGCGTACATCTACCGCGCCGCGCGAAATACCGACGGCTTCCGCCGATCCGCCGAAGCCTGATTGCGTCGCCGAGACGTTCAAGTAAAACCCTTCCGTCGGATACTGTCCGAAATCCACATTGCTGTAGGTGTATGCCGCCCCGAGCGAGAAGTAAACATCCATACCGTCCATCGCCGCCGCCGCAAGCGCGGTTTGCTCCACTGCGGACTTCGGAACTTCGATGCGCGTGTAGCCAATCGCGCCCGAAATAAAATCAACGAGCGAGAGCCGCTCGGTCAGGCCGAGACTGAGCGAGAGCGTCGGCTGTTGGTAGTTGAGTATGCTCGCCGTTTCAGGATCGACGCTGAGGTTGCGAACGCGCTGCAGGGTTGCGGAAACATCAAGGCCGGTAAGGTTGCTGCCCAAAATGTAGGGCGTGCTGTAAGCGAGTTGCACGAACGGGTCGTAGCCGATGCCGAATGCGACGCTCGCGCGGTTGTTGTTGCCGGTGAAATTGCGGTGCTGCAGCCGCAGGCCGAGTGAAACGTTTTCGAGCGTCGGTTTTCTCAGCCACTGCGAGAGACTCACGCCCTTCAGACTACCGAACGGAATCGGAAAAATATACCACCGCTCCGTTACGCTGATCAGCACGACGGTCGCACGGCCACGTTCCGCCGCAATCCGCGTTCCGATCTGTTCGATGCTTGCAATCGTGCTGTCGTTACTTGTGGCAGCCGTGTCGTCGGCAAAAAAATATTTGGCGGAAACCGCAACGGTGTTGAAGAGTTGCAAACTGAATACCCGCAGTTGCGATTGCTCTAATTTCTGGAGCGAGAGCGTATCGCCGCGCTCTACGGTCAGTTCCTGACGGATGACGAACGGATTCGTGTAGCCGTTGGTGCGAATGATAACCGTATCAATCCGCGTACCGAGTGCTTGCGACGTCGCTTCAAGCGGAAAGACTTCGGAAGATTTGACGGACGTCGTTTGCAACCGCAGCGCCAAACTGTCTTTTGAAACCGCAAACGCCGCCCCGCGCGGGGTTTCTTGAGACTTGGCTTCGGAGAAAAAAAATAAGCTGACGAGCAACGGAGCGAGCGCGGCAATGCCGTTTGAACGGCTTGGGTTGGGCAGCATGAATGATGATTGATACCGATTAAAACTCAAGTGAAATAACGTTGATGTTCGACCAAGACACAGCGGTTTTGAACGACTTCCAAGCCCGCGTCTTTGGCCTTCTTTGCCGCGTCGTCATTGGTGATGCCCTGTTGCATCCACACCACTTTCGCACCGATGGCGATGGCGTCATCCACGACGGACGGCACATCATCAGGCTTCCGAAAAATATCAACGATCTCCACTTGCTTTTTCAATTCATCCGGCAACTCCCGCAGTGACGGGTAGCATTTCAATCCGAATACTTCTTTGACTGCGGGATTGACCGGAATAATAATGTATCCCGAATCCAACATGTACTTCGTTACGCTGTTACTCGGCCTCTCCGGCTTATCGGAAATGCCGACCACGGCAATCGTTTTGTAGGTCTCCAAAATTTCTTTGGTCGTCATGGTAAAGCAGTTGAAAAAGTGAGCAAAGTGATGCAGGTTTTTCGCAAGGCAAGTTGCTGTTTCAAGTTTTCATTTCCGGTTACGTGCTTTCCGCAAACTTCACACAGCAGCCCGTTTCCGTTTTGATGCGGCGTTTGAGCATTTCGCGGTAAGGATTTTTTTCTGCCACGAGACCGCCGCAGAGCCTGATGGCATAAGGCGAAGCGGGCTTTGGAAGTTTTTTCAGTAGCAGTTTCAAATATGAAATCACTTCGCGGGTTTCATGTTGCAACACTTTTATTGCTGCCGTGTTTCGCGCCGCTGCCAGTTCGAATATCACGGGTGCAAGCGACTGAACCGGAAATGACCTGCGGTAAATTTTTTCAATCAGCACCGCGCGGTTCGGAAAGTTTTTTTTCATTGCACTTTCAAACGCCGCGTCTTTGAAAAATCCATCGAGCAATTTGAAGTAGAGAATCACTGCCGCATTGCCGATAGCCACGCCGCTGCCCGCATCACACAGCCGCCCATAGCCGCCGACTTGAATCAACTTTCGAACCGACTTTTTCTTCACGCTTGCAGCAAACACCGAACCCGTGCCGAGCACCACAATAATTCCGTCCTCGGTTTGAAAATGAAAATCGAAAGCCAATTCCAAATCACTCTTAAACTCCAACGCCGGAGCGGATGAAGACAATCGTTTGATGACCGCATTGCGGAGCTGCTTTTTGTCTTTCAGTTCGGTGAGTCCGGCAAGACCAATACTGACGCGGGTTGCGGGGTATCGCTTCACGGCTTCCGCAAGTGCTTTTACGATGCGTAAGTGTTCGCCGGTGTTGACGTTAAAATTCCCAGAGCGTGTTTGCAGCAACAAGCGTTTGCCCTGTGTATCGCGCCAGATTTTGAGCGATGAACCACCGCCGTCAAGCAGCAGGCGTACTTCGTTACGGGTCTCTTTCATCACATCCGGTGCAGCGATGCACCTTGCAGCGATGCAAGGCCGCCGCGTTTACGGTTGAACTTGACGCCTTTGCATGGATTGGCATCGCTTTCGCGCTTCGGAATCGCTTCGCCGAACAATGTGCAAAAGTGCGACGCTGAATCATAGTTGATGCAGTGCGGGCACGACGCGGCAATGTTGGCTTGCGACGGAAACACGGTCGCCCACCCTTTCGGAATAACGATTTCCATATTTTGTTTGCGATACGCATTCGCAACCGAACCCGTGCCGGATGTAGGCTGGCTGTAGGCCGTTGCTGCAAGCGGCGTCGCAGGCGATACAGGCGCGGTTTTGGAGAACTTCATCAGAGCCGCCAGCCGCGCGTCCGGCGTATCCGTTTTTTTCTCACTATGATTTTCGTGGGGATTTTCAGCACGGTTTTCGGCGGCAGTTTCAAAACGCTTTTCGATGCGCCGACGAATTTCCGCCGCCGCGCCCGTGAGCGATTCAGATTCCGGTTTCGATAAAAATTGTCCGATCATTTTATGTTCCCGTTTAAATGTTCACCGGTGATTCAAACAGCATCTTTCGGAAAGATGAAGAATTTTTCGATGGCGATAAAAGCGTCGGAACTTCTGAGATCATGCTGTGTGAGCATCACAAGTGAAACGCCTTCAACCGTCAAACTGTATTCGAAAAACGCGCCGCGGAAAAACTTCGCCGCGATGCTCGCCTTGAACACATTCCCCGCCATGCCTTGTTGTGAAGGCACAATATGCTCAGGCCGCACGACCGCATCGAAATACTTTCCCATAATCTCGCCGTTGTTCTTCAAGACAAGGCCGGTACTCGTTTTGAACTTATCGCGGTCGAGTTTCTCCAACTGCAATACGTTGGCATTGCCGATGAAGCTTGCACCGAACAGCGACTTCGGTTGTTCGTAGACTTCCTGCGGTGTACCGGATTCGTAGACGCTGCCTCTGTCCATCACAATTAATTTATCGGAAAGCATCAACGCTTCTTCCTGATCGTGCGTGATGTAAATAAAATTTCGGCCCGTCTGCCGCTGAATTGATTTCAACTCGCGCTGCAATTCCTTGCGAAGTGCGACGTCCAAATTTGACAGCGGTTCATCAAACAAAATCACTTTCGATTCAATCGCCAGTGCCCGCGCTATCGCCACCCGCTGCTGTTCGCCGCCCGAAAGTTCGGAAATCCCGCGATACATTTTGCCGTCTATACCGAGCGATACCAGCGTTCGCACGACGGTTTTCCTGATCTCCGTTTTCGGCACGCGGCGTTCTTCCAATCCGAAGGCGACGTTATCGAACACGTTCAAGTGCGGAAAGAGCGCATAGTTTTGAAACACCATCACCGCGCCGCGTTTGTGTGCGGGCAGAGAGTCTATATCCACGCCGTCGAAATAAATTTTTCCGGCGTCGGGGCGTTCAAGCCCGGCGATGATGCGGATGAGCGTCGTTTTGCCGCTGCCGGATTTTCCCAAGACGGAAAAAAATTCGCCGTCGCCGGACTCGAAACTGACGCCGTTCAGAGCTGTGAAGTCGCCGTATTTTTTCGTGATGTTTTCAGCGCGAATGTTCATTGGGCGGCGGACGTCGGAGCGTTTTTCTTGAGCACGTGTTTGTCCAAGAAATCCATCATCGCGCTGTAGCCTTTGATGCGGTTCTTCAATTTGGCAAGGCCGTGGCCTTCATCGTCAAAAAGTTGATACTCGACCACGCCGCCTTTCTTCCCAATGGCTTCAACGATTTGATCGGCCTCCGACTTCGGCACGCGCGGATCGTTGGCGCCTTGAATAACCATCAGCGGGGCTTTAATGTTTTCAACGTGATAGAGCGGCGAAATTTTTTTGAGAAAAGTCGAGTCTTGTACCGGATCGCCGTATTCGGAGATGCGCACTTTTTGCCGGTATGCGCTGGTGTTTTTCAGAAAGCTTAGCAGGTTTGAAATACCTACTACATCTACGCCTGCCGCCCAATAGTCGGGATAAAAAGTCAGCATGGCGAGCGTCATGTATCCGCCGTAGCTACCGCCGAAAGCAATCAGTTTTTTCGGATCGAAGTAACCGGCAGTCTTTGCCCATTCAGCGGCGGCGATGCCGTCCTTCAAAGAGACTTCGCGCTTGGTGGTGTTGTCGGCGTTCAAATAATTTTTGCCGTAGCCGGACGAGCCGCGAACATTGGGCAAGAGCACCGCGTAGCCGCGTGCCACGAAGTATTGCAGCAGCGGATCAAAGTAGGGATCGGATTGTCCTTCCGGTCCGCCGTGATACTCGATGATCAATGGCAACTTGCCGTCTTGCTTGGCGTCTTTGGGCAAATAAAGAAACGCCGGAATCTCGGTGCCGTCGAAGGATTTGTATTTGATCAGTTGCGGCTCGACGAACGTCTCACGCGCAATACCTGCATAGTTCGGAAAACTCATCTGCGATTGCCGCTTGGTTTTCGGGTCATACAAGTATCGCTCTCCCTGTTGCGTGCCGGTGGCGTAGCGGAGAATAAATTTTTTGCTGTCGGGCGTGAAGCTCACGTACGTCAGCATCTTTGCGTTCGGGAGATTAACGAGGTCGCCGGTTTTTAAATTCTTTACCACGCCGCGCGTGTATCCCTCTTGATTGACGCAGTAAAAAAGATAGGTGCCGTCGTTGGAGGTTTCGAGGACTTCAACGTCAAAATTGCCGGTGTCAACG
>JACMJS010000365.1 GCA_014380515.1 Chlorobiales bacterium | reverse complement strand
CACGCGCACGGATATTTTGAACGGCAACTTGGATGCGACGGGCAAAATGGTTTCGAATTCGTTCAATGTCTATCGAAGCGGCGACGTGCATATCGTGGTCAAGCCGAATACTTTTTTCGCCTTCGGACAAACCGGCACGACGCACGGCACGCCCTACGACTACGACGCCCACGTTCCGATTCTCATTTGCGGCGCGGGCATCAAGCAAGGCTGCTACAATGCAGCCGCAACCATCATTGACATCGCCCCAACACTTTGCAACGTGCTGGGTTTGCCCGTCCCGCAAGGCCGCACAGGCCGCGTGCTGACGGAGATTCTGGAAAAGTGAAACGCAATTTCACGAATTCTTAACTATACCTTCCACAAATGAAAACCATATCCATCTTCTTAATTGCGGTTATACTTTTGACGAGTTGCGACTTTGTTTATAAGAATAATGGAATGTTTGGACACAGCAAATCGAAAGAGGAAGCGTTGAAAAATGGCTCTCCAGTTTACTTGTATCTACCTGATAAAAACAAATTCCATTTATTAGACAATACGGGTTTAATATAGATACCGTATGGACGGAAGTTAGTTTCTCATACAGAAATGGAGAACGATTTTTGGACTCGTCTTGGGGCTTTAATTTCTCAGTCCCATTTAAAAAAACAGTGCCTGAGACTTTTACGTTTACATTCGGGTTATTAGACACTACAAATCGGATGTTCACAAATGGAATGGGTGAAGACTTGTGCCAATTACGTCCAATAGATTTGAAGGATGAAATGAAAGTTATTTTGGAACAGAAAGACACTGATACTTCAAAAGGCTGGACGAACCCAATAGTAACAGACACGATAACATTCAGAAGATTTATAAGACTGTCCAAATAGATCAGGTAGAGAAACTGAGCAATTAAAATTGATAATCATGTTATACGGGCAAGTCAGCATTGACCCTGAGATTATGAGCGGAACGCCGGTGTTTGCGGGGACGCGCGTGCCTATACAAAATCTTTTTGACTACATCGAAGGTGGCGAAGACCTGACCGAATTTCTTGACGATTTTCCTTCTGTATCCAAAGACGCTGCCGTTGCCGTTCTGGAAATGGCGAAACGCACCTTGACATCTGAAAAAGTGCTGCATGAAAATTTTGCTTGACGAAAGCTTGCCCCGAAAACTTAAAAATGATTTTGGGACAGGCCATGAGGTTTGGACTGTGCGAGACAAAGGTTGGCTAGGAGAAAAGAACGGGGCTTTACTCAAACTGATGACTGAAGATGGTTTCGCGATTTTTGTTACGGTCGACCGAAATCTTCCCTATCAACAAAACTTAGAGCAACTGTCTTTGACCATCGTTGTACTTCGCGCGGCTAACAATAGGCGGGAAACACTTGCAAGACTTATTCCTAAACTTTTCAACCGACTCGCTGAGGGCAACTTGCCAAGCGTAATTGAGATTTTCTGAAAATCAACCACCTGCAAAAATAAAAAAGGCCGATGTATATCGGCCTTTCCTATTGATGCAAAATTACAACTTCACTTTCCAATAGACTTCCTGCCGCAGCGAGGCAATCCACTTTTCATACATCTCCGCCTGACGCTGTTGCAAGGCCAACCCTTTCAACCGCGTGTAATCATCCGTCAGGTTCATCTTGTGTCCCTCGGTGCGATACTTGAGCGACACGATGTGATAATCGTATTGATCGCTGTTCGGCAACTGTACTTTCACCGGTTCGGAAATCTCGCCGACTTTCAGTTTGTCAACCGTCTCTTTGAAACCGGCGAGCAAACCTTCAACGGGAAATCGGTTGCTGCCCGTCTGCGGAAAAATAATATCGCCGCCTTGTTGTGCGGTCGCTTCATCTTGCGAGTGCAGCCGCGCCTGCGAGGCGAAACTGGCCTGTCCCGATACGATCCGTTCCCGAATCTCCGTTAGTTTGGTAATTGCCGCCGCATCGTTGAGTTTGGATTTATCAAACTTGACGAGAATATGGCGCGCTTTAATGCTCTCGCCTTTACGCTCGATGAGTTGGATGATATGATAACCGAAAATCGTCTCGACGACCCCGGAAGTCTCGCCCTCTTTGAGCACAAAGGCCGCTTCCTCAAACGGCTTGACGAAACTGCCACGCTTGGCCGATCCCAAGTCGCCGCCTTGCTGCGCCGAACCCGGGTCGTCGGAGTATTTCTTGGCAAGTTCGGCAAAACTGCCGCCCTCTTCCAATTGCTTCTCGACATCTTTTATTTTTTCCAATGATGATGCCCGCGCAAGACTATCGGCTTGCGGACGAATGAGAATATGCGCGATCTCCACTTCGGCGGGGACGACGGGCATCGAGTCTTTGTTGGTGTTATAGAATGCGATGACTTCCTCGTTCGAAACGGTCAAGCCGCCGAGTTTCTTCTGACGCAGCGTGCCGATCATCATTTCGCCTTTCAAATCTTCGCGCAACTCCGCCCGCAACTGTGCGATCGACTTGCCGAAATACTTCACCACCTCCGCCTCCGAACCCAATTGCTGCGTGTAATACGCCAAACGCTGGACGAGATTATTATCGACTTGCGAAGCGTCCACTTGCACGCTGTCTAACTTCGCCTTCGCCAGCAAAATTTTTTGGTTGATCAGGCCATCGAGCACTTGTCGCCATAAGCCCGGCGTGCGCGGATCGATTTGACTGTTGTAGGCAAAGGCCTGTGCCTGCCGGTCGACTTCCGACCGCAACACCACTTCATCCCCAACAACGGCGACGATGCCTTCCACAAAGGTTTGCGCGGAAGCACTGCGATTCACCGCAAGCACCGCAATAAAAAAGAGTGCAGCAAACAAACGGACGGAAACTTTCATAAAAATCATTTCTAAAAAGTTATGAGTCGTTAGTTGTTGGTAAGGATGAGCCAAAAGTTCCTGCATTGAAACGAGCGACTCACAACCAACGACTTTTTGATAATTACTTCGTGAGAAATTTTGCTTTGGCGGCGGCGAGCAGTTCGTTGTAAT
>JACMJS010000364.1 GCA_014380515.1 Chlorobiales bacterium | reverse complement strand
GAAGTAACGTGTCCGACGAAATACTTTCCCGAAGCTTCATCGATCAACCTGCAACGCAGCATCGTTTATGGCTTCGGCGTGCTCGGCGTTTCGGCGAAATATTTTCTACAACGCTTGGGTCTGGGCAAGTTTAAAATTTTCGAATCACATCAAACATCATAGGAGAAGCGGTTGGGCACGGCGATTGCATTTTTAATTTTGGCTTGCTGGGCGGGACATCTGGCTTACGCGCTGCTGGATACCTCGCTCGGCTGGACGAATCCTGCTGCGTATTTCCATCTCGCGCTGCAATCATATTTGACGACGGGATTGTTCATCACCGCCCACGATGCGATGCACGGTTCGGTGAGCCGAAACAAAACGCTCAATGCGGGCATCGGATACATTGCCTGTTTTTGCTTCGCAGGATTTTCGTACCGGAGGCTTTTAACGAATCACCGTTTGCACCACGCCGCACCGGCCTCGGCGAGCGATCCTGATTTTAACGTAGCGTCGCAATCATTTTGGCGATGGCTCGCGGCGTTCGCGTTTCGCTATGCAACATGGCTGCAACTCATCATCATGGCCGCGATCTATAATTTATTTCAGCATGGCTTCGGCATTTCCGAGGCGCGGATTTGGATGATGTGGATGCTGCCTTCGCTCTTCGGCACGTTGCAATTGTTTTACTTCGGCACCTATCTGCCGCACCGCACAGCGCGAACTGAACTTGAAGCAACCCTGATGCAGCCGTATCACGCCCGAACGCTCACGATCAAATCGTTGATGCTCGCAACGCCGCATGGGTGGGCACGCTACAGGTTTATCGACCATGGATGGGCAATGCTCTCATGTTATTTTTTCGGATACCACTGGGAACATCACCACGCCCCGCACCGTCCGTGGTGGATGCTGTGGCAGGAACGCAACGCCCGTGAGGCGACGCAACCTGAACGATTATTCTCGCCGCAAATCGAACCATAATTCGAACCGTGATATGATGACACTCGAAGCCGGAGCGATGCTCGTTGCCGGTACGGAACTGAATGATTCAAACTTCAAGCGTTCGGTCATTCTGCTTTGCGAGCACGGCGAGCCGGGTTCGTTCGGACTGGTGCTGAACCGTCCGCTGGAATTGAAACTCGCCGATGTGACTCAAGGCGCGGATATTTTTTTTGATGCGCCGGTGTTTCTCGGCGGACCGGTGCAACCGAATACGCTGCATGTACTTCATACAAAACCGCTGGATAATTTGGGCGAGAGTAGTGAAGTTGTACCGGGCGTGTATTGGGGCAGCGACTTTGAGAAAGTCCGCGACGCCTTGAATCAAAAGAAAGTATCGCCATCTGAGTTCCGGTTTTTCTTGGGCTATGCCGGTTGGGGTGCGGGACAGTTGGCGGGCGAAGTCGCTGAGGCTGCGTGGATACTTGCGCAAGGCTTGAAAGAATTCGTCTTTGATTTTCCGCCCGAAAAATTGTGGAGCGCGGTGCTGCGCCGAATGGGCGGCGACTACGCCATTCTCGCCAACACGCCCGAAGACCTGCGGTTGAACTGACTTCATCTTTCATCCCCCAGTCCTGTTGAACTGCGATACATTTGTGATGAAGTCTGTTCATCTTCGCGGGATAAATTTTACAAACCGTATTTAACCTTGAACGCACAATGAAATACATAAAATTTTTTTTACTCGCACTCTGCACGGCACTCATTGCGTGCAATCAACCGAAAACCGATCAAGCAAACGCAACGCCGCAGTCCGCACCTGCACAAGAAGTAAAAGCTGCCGACGGCGCGACGGCCATGATGGATGCGGGCGAGAGGCCGAAGAAAGTCGTCAAGACGGATGACGAATGGAAAAAAATTCTGACGCCGGAACAGTTTGATGTGCTGCGGCGGGAAGGCACGGAGCGTCCGAACTCAAGCCCGCTGCTGGGCAATCACGAAAAAGGTATTTACGTCTGCGCGGGTTGCAACACTGAAGTGTTCAGTTCCGAAGCGAAGTTCGAATCGGGTACGGGCTGGCCGAGTTTTTACCAGCCCTACAAAAAAGAGAACATCAACGAGGTGGTCGATAACAGCGGCGGGATGACGCGCACCGAAGTCGAATGCTATGTGTGCGGCGGGCACTTAGGCCATGTCTTTGACGACGGTCCGAAACCGACCGGCCTCCGCTATTGCCTTGATGGCGTCGCACTCAAATTCATCGCCCAAAAATAATTTTTGAGAACTTCCCCTCGCCCCCTCTAAGTAGAGGGGGTGTCCCCAAGGGACGGGGGCGTTGACTTCACGCTTTCCACCATCCGCCGCGCCAATTTTTCCCCGCCTTGCATCGATGGCTCAATCGGATTAGCATAGTCCGCCGCATCGGTGAAGATGCTGCGAAGCTCGATGATCTTCAGATCGTGTTCGAACGCGGCGCGGATAATCACATCATTAAACATCATCAAGGCAGCGACGGCGAATTGTTCGAAGCGAGCCGGTTCCGTGGGCGTCATCAGGTCAAATGAACCGCCGAGCCGTTCGGGGCTGTGCGCGGTGAAGCATGGGTTGTAAATCGTACAAAGTGTAACGGGCAAATCCAGTGCGAGCACCGCTTGAAGCATCGCGCGGTAATCTTGCGCGAACGCCGTTACAAGTTTTGACATCACCCGCATCCCCTCGCCGACATGTTGCACGGGTACGAAAAACACGTTCGAATTTTGCAACGCATCATTGCCGCCGCTGCTGATGAACAAATGTGTTGCGCCCGGTGTAAGTTTCGTGAGCCGTTTAACCTGCGCAGCCACATCGGTGTTGATGCTGCCGTCGATGGCAAGCAGTGTAGCCGCATCGCCCGCCGGAAGTTTCGCGCGGACTTGTGCAATCACGTCCGGCTCACCGTGGCGAACATAACAGCGGTTATCGAAAATGGAATCACCCAATAAAACAAGATGGTTCG
>JACMJS010000363.1 GCA_014380515.1 Chlorobiales bacterium | reverse complement strand
TCGATGCGATCCAAGCGCGCATCTACCGGAAAGTTGACGAAGAAAATTTTGGTTTTGTACCGCTCGCAGATTGCGATTACGTTTTCCAAATCCGTTTTGGACGAGGCTTTCAAGCGGTAGCCGTTCGGAAATTTGTACGCCCAATTTTTTTCCTGCGCCGCAGTGAGGCCGTCGTGAAGGATGTTCTGCCCCAAGTATCCGTCGGAGCGGCGGCTGAGCGTGTGATGCCGGTAGCCGTCGTTGAAAATCACGTCCAACTGATTGTTGAGCGTATAGGTGGCGATGACCTTTCCCAGTATCAGCGTTTCCGGCGGGAGCGACGGCTGAACCAAACGTTCGTAGTCTGCATCAATGCCGGTGAAGGGCAAAAAATACCGGTAGCGGTTGGATTGATTTTTCTCCTGACTTTCAGGCGATGCGGTTTGGGCGTAAAGCCACGCGGTACCGTCGAAGAGGACGGTCTTCGGCGCAGGGTTGTGCCGCAGGTAGCGTTCGAGCAGGGCGGCGTAATCGGAAGTCTCGAGGCCGGAGATCGAGAGGTTGATCGTCTCGAAGCCGAGCGCATCGCGGAAGGCATTCGGATAGATGGCGTCTTTGCTGTGCGAGGCGCCGACAACGACCAAATCATTGTGTGCACCGCTGACGATGAGCCGGTTGCCGCGAACATGCCCGGCGAAATAGATGGTGCCGAAATAGATCACGCGGTCAACGGCAATGAATGCCAGCATGAAATATATGAATCGCATCGCTTGTCTGCCAATGCCGGTCTTTGCAGGCGGTGATTTCTCAATCAAAGGCGTATCCGCTGAAGCAGCCGGTTGCGACATAAAAAATTTGGTATTAAAACTTGGCGTTTGAATCGTTTGAACTTGAACTATTGAAGTTTGAAATACTTTGAACGTGTTCAGAACTGAAAATAAATAAATTGGCTGCCGCCTTCGACGCCCCAAAGTATAATCATAAACACAACGAAGAGATAGATGCTCCAACGCAGGGCGAGCGGCATGGCTTTAAATCTGGGAATAAGTGCGCCTTGCCGTTCCTGCGTCAGTTGTATGGCGACCAGAAATAAAATGAGGGCGATGGCAAAGACGAACAATCCGACATCGCCCCGGTACGCGCCTGCGCGGATGTTTTCAGTTTTGAACGTGAAGATGTTCCGCACGATGTAGAACGCATCGGCAACGCTATTGGCCCGAAAGAAAATCCACGCGAGGCAGGTCAGGTGAAACGTCAATAAAATTTGCAACGCATTCGAAAGACTCGTGCTCATGCGGTCAATCACGCCGAAGAACGCCTCACGCGGCCCTATGAGTAATCGATCCGCAATCAGATAGACGGCTTGCAACCCGCCCCACACAATAAACGTCCAGTTCGCCCCGTGCCAAAGACCGCCCAGAAGCATGGTGATTGAAAGGTTGATGTAGGTTTGCATCACCCCGTTGCGGTTGCCGCCGAGCGAGATATAAAGATAATCGCGCAGCCATGTCGAGAGCGAGATATGCCACCGCCGCCAAAACTCCGTGATGGTTTTGGCGAGGTATGGGCGGTTGAAATTTTCCATGAGCGTAAAGCCCATCACTTTCGCCGCGCCGAGCGCGATGTCGGAGTAGCCGGAGAAGTCGCAGTAGATTTGAAACGCGAAAAAGTAAGCGGCGAGCAGCAGCGTCAGGCCGGTGTAGCTGTGAGGATCAGCGTAGACGATGCCCACATATTCAGCGAGCCGGTCGGCGATGACGACTTTTTTGAACAGTCCCCAGCCCATCCGTTTAAGCCCGTCAGCAACGCGCTCGGTGTCCCAAGTTTGTTCGACGCGAAACTGCGGAATGATGTTCGTCGGGCGTTCGATGGGACCGGCGACGAGTTGCGGATAGAACATCACATAGAGAGCGTAAATCCCCAAGTGCCGTTCGGCGGGGGCGTGGCCGCGATAGACTTCAATCGTATAGGAAAGAGCTTGGAAGGTATGAAACGAAATTCCGATAGGCAGCAAAATATCCAGCACGCCGACGGGATACGTCGCGCCGAAAATATTCCACAGGCCGCGAAGGGATTCGTTGAGAAACGATGTGTATTTGAAAACGAACAGCGTGCCGAGATTGACGATGATGCTCAGGGTCAGATATATTTTTTTTCGCCGCGCGTCCGGCTCGTTTTCAATTGCGATGCCGACGAAGTAATCGACCAAGATGATGAAGACGAGCAGCAGCGTGTAGATCACGCGCCAATAAGCGTAGAAAAAGAAACTGGCGGCGAGTAGCATCGCCCACCGGTAGCGGTGCGGCAACACGAAATAAAGTGCCGTAACGACCGTAAAAAAGATGGCGAAGGCGAAGGAGTTGAAGAGCATTTCAAATTTTAGTTATCCTGTCGTGGTTGTCTTGATCACCCGCGATCAGGCGAAGGCCCTGAGGACTCAGAATTCGTGCTGCATTTGCCTCGGCCATACCCGGTAGCCCGCAACGATGCCCAACTTATCATGGTGTTTAATCAATCATTTTGTTGTGGATGCGGGTTTTGAGAGTTCTGCTTCGACGATATGGCTGATTCGCCGGCCGTAGGCCAGCACGCGCTTGTTAGCGTCAGCACGACATCTGGTTTCGTGCTGTGGGTTGGGCATCGCGGGCAAGTCCGTTTCCATCCATGCTTCCTGCAAGCGTTCAGATAGTTCTTCGGGACGGTCGGCATTGAAATATGTAGCACCTTCTAAGTTTTGTTCCCGGTGTACATCAATAGCCGAAGCAACGACGCGCTTTCCGAAGACGCGAGCATCTTCGAGCACCGTGCTCCAGCCTTCGAAGCGTGAGGGCTGTATCAAAACGGATGCCGAACGCAGCAGGTGAAGTTGGTCGAGTCTGGGGACTAAGCCCAAAATTGAAACCTGTTGTTGTATGCCAAGCGTTTCGATACGGTGTTGCAGCGACTTGAAATATGCGTTTTCCTTATCTCGGTAATCACTGGTGCCTCCGGTGCAAACAAGCGGCACGGTGATTCCTTGCGATTTCAAGCGGGCGATTGCCTCAAACACAACACCATGATTTTTGTGCATCCAGAATTGATTACACACAATCGCAAAACGCCTTGGCGCAGCGTATTTCTCGAGTACAGGTTTAGTATCACCGTACCATTCATCTTTCGGCACCGAGCAAAACTGGAGCACTTCGATTTTCCCTTGCGCATCGGGGTAAAACTTGATACAATCCGCCGCCGCCGCATGACTGCTTTGCACAAGGGTTGTCGCCTGCTGCGCGATCCTAGCATATGTGATGTCGCGTCCGCTCACTTCTTCAGCTGAGAAAAATTCCGGTAGATATCTATGCTGGAAATCAGGTATCCAAAATATCCGGCGACATCCAGCAAATTCATCCGTTGAAAACACGGGAAATAGCACATCCACAGTCGATTGGATTTGCTGCTCATACTCGGCCTGACGCGGGTCGGCATTGCCGGTTCGCAAGGTAACCTGTCGCCATATCTTGCGAGCAATTGAGCGGTTGCTTCGCAAATGGACGATCTTATCAGCCAGCGATTCAAGCCCTTCTGATGCTTGGCCATCGCCGATGATGAGTGCGACGTCAAAAGATCGTTCTTCACCAATAGCACGAAGCGCGAGTAGCATGTTTTCGATATAGACCCTTCCACCCGTCCATGACGCCACGCGGTGTAAAAGAATTCCTAGTGCCGGACGCGAAGCCATTATAAATTTTGTTATAAGTTAAACCTCTTTTCAACCCGGAAATCATATGGACAGAAGCAGATGGTCGATGTAATGTTTCCGCCCGTCCAGAGTGATCGTCATCCAAATGCACGATGCCGACGGTGATTTTTTCCGTGCGTGCCGTGCAGGATCGTTTAGCCATTGAGCCCTGGTGAAACGGAAAAGTTGCGTGAAGGTGCCGTCTGCATTTCGCCGGTAGATTTAACGCCGGACAGCATTGCCGCCCCGCGTTGAGCGCTGTACCATGCAGCATACCGGCTGATTCCTGCTTCGAGATTCACACGTGGCTCGTATCCCGTTTGGCGCAAAGCATCGGTGCTTGCTTGCCAATGAATCGGATAGCCCGACATTGTTTCACTGTTGAACCGAATCTTGGCGTCAGGCCGCAGGTGCGAAGCGAGCAGTTCGGCAATGCGCCGGATCGATGTTGCCGTACCGCTTCCGGCATTGAAAGTTTGCATTGCGGGTGATGGCATGTTCAGGCAATACAATGCTGCTGCTGCAATGTCTTCGGCATGAATGAAATCTCTGGTCTCATCGCCTGTGCCGAATAGTTCGAGTGTTTGGCTTTGCTGTAACTTCTCACAAACATCCCACAACACTTGCTTGTGTAAGCCTTCGCCGTATCCCGAAAAAATTCGCAGTACCGATGTTTGCAATCCATAGACATTGTTGAACTCACGGCACAAAATTTCACAGAGATATTTGTGGTAGCCGTAGGGCGAGAGCGGTTTGACTTCCGCGGTTTCCTTCACCGGCAGTTCAGTGGGGTTGCCATAGACAGCGGCACTGGAGAGATATAAAAGTTTTGCGCGGGGCACACTTTTCTGAAGTGCTTCCAACAGAAACATAGTGGCAGGCACGGTCGCGGCGAAATCCTCGTAGGGTTCGGCGAGCGAGCGCGAGACCAGCGACGCCCCCGCGGCGTGAATGACGACGTCGGGTTTGATCGAGTCGATGAATGTTTTACTTTCGTCGCCCGGCAGTTCGCCCGTGTGGTAGCGGTGCAAACAGGGCTTTGTGTTGACCGGACACGAACTGCGTCCGAGGCCATAGACGCGCCAGCCCGACTCGAAGAAATATTTCGCCAAGTGGCCGCCGAGAAATCCGCCTGCGCCGGTGATGAGGAGGGTTTTCATTGCTGTGTTCATTTCTGCCTTATTGTCTCTTTTGTGCATCGGCTCTGACAGACTTTGTGCCGACAAACGAATAGGTGATGCCTGCATGGTAGCCGGTTTCATTCAACGTTTCAACGCATGACGCCCGCAAGGCTCTACTGTTTTCGACGAACAGTTTCGCCACTTTCCATAACACTCCTGCACCGCGCGTAAGGCCAAGCGATTGCATTTTAGCTCTGAACGCTTTTTCAAGCATTTCACTTTCAGACTGTGGAAAAAAATTAATCACGCTATCGAACGGCTTGATGATTTTTTTTATCTCAATCCCTCCGGCTTCCATCGCTGACAGGTACTCTTCCAATGTGTAGGCATACTCGCCGCCATAGAGGTGATGCAGCGGATGCGACGTTAAAAACGCAGCAAGGTCATTTTGCGATTTCAAAACATGCTCGCGGATGGCAATGAATATTCCGTTGGGTTTGAGTACGCGGGCAACCTCACCGCAAAGTTTGCGGAGGTCGCGGGCATGATGCAGCACTTGCCGTGCGTAAACGACATCAAATGATTCACTCTCGAACGGTAATTGCTCACCGAACTCTTCCACGACCGTTATATCCAATCCACCTTCTCTGGCAAGTTTCCGAATCGCGCCTGCACCGATGTCATCGCTGCCGTCGGGTTCGAGCGCGGTTACGTTGAAATGATTTGATGCGAAGGCAAACGATGCAATGCCACGTCCGGCGCCAAGATCGAGCACCGTCTTTGCGGCCTTCGGAACAAGCTCAAATGTGGCTGCGAACTCCTCGCTCGCAGCGAAGCGGTTGGCCGCAGCCATCACATCTGTATCGAAGTAATTGGCTTCGATAGCGGCATCGTTGTCGGGTTGGCGGCGATACCACGCTACCGCCTCCTCCCATGTCAATTGTAATTTTTGCTCCGCCGTGCTCACCGTTCACTCTCCGGTAATTCTCGAATAATTTTTGCCGGATTGCCCGCCACAATTGTCCATGCCGGAACATCTTTTGTTATAACCGAACACGCCCCGATAATCGCCCCTTCACCGATGGTTACACCTTTGAGAATGGTTGCGTTAAAGCCGATCCACGCATTGTCGTGTATGCTCACAGGCTTTTCATTCAAGTTTAGTCCGTCTTTCGGATGACCCGATTCGATAATGTTCCGGCTGTGCTGACGCCGCAACGCTGCGTTTGCCGGATGCGAGATGTTGTCGTGAATGTTGACATTGTGCGCGATCAGCACGTGATTGCCGATGTCGATCCGCGCCGCCGACCAAATCCGCGTGCCCGCACCGATGTAGCAATCGTGCCCGATATGAATTTCGCCGCCGTGCCCGAACAGCAGCAACTCGCCGCGAACGTAAGTTTTTTCTCCGATCACGATTTTCGTTTTATCATGTCTGAAGT
>JACMJS010000362.1 GCA_014380515.1 Chlorobiales bacterium | reverse complement strand
GTTGATGCGTCGTCCCATCTGACACTCTTCGCATCGACACCGATCATTCTGAAAATCTTTTGCGCGGTTTCGGGAATGACCGGATAAAACAGCATTGCAATTCGGCTGCACAAATTGAGCGCGACGAAAATTGTTTTCTTGCACTGCTCAGGATTTTCCTTGATGGATTTCCACGGAGCTTCGTCGTTGAAATACTTATTCGCCAATCCGGCCACTTGCATCGTTTCGAAAACGCCCGTGCGAATAGAGAATGTCTCGTACGCTTCTGAAATAATTTTCACCTTCGCAGCAACTTCCGATTCGAGCGTTTGTTCGCGTTCGCCTTGGAGCAGCACTGTATCTGCATCAGGCACGATGCCGTCAAAACGGGCGTAGGTAAAATCAACGACGCGCTTGACGAAGTTACCGAGCGTATCGGCAAGTTCGCCGTTCACGCGGTTCTGAAAATCCTTCCAACTGAAATCCGTATCGCGCGATTCGGGATAGTTCATCGCAATCGTGTAGCGCAAGGTATCCGCCGGAAACTTCGAAAGGAAGTCGAGCATATAAATCGCATAGCCGCGCGACTTCGAAAACTTTTTGCCTTCGATGTTCATAAACTCCGACGCGGGCACATTATCGGGCAAAATATATTTGCTCTGAGTTTCGCTCGCTGCCTCGCCTGAACTTTCGTCCGCGTTGCCGGTTTCGTTTTTGGCCATCAGCATGGCGGGAAACATGAGCGCATGAAAAACCACGTTGTCTTTGCCGATGAAGTGAATCAGTCGCGTATCCGCCGCAAGCCAATACTGACGCCACTTCTCACGCTCGCCTAACTTCGTTGCCCATTCTTTGGTCGACGAAATGTATCCGAGCACGGCGTCGTACCACACGTAAATCACTTTGCCTTTTGCCTCATCGGTGTGTAGCGGTACTTTGACGCCCCAACTTAAATCGCGTGTGATGGCGCGGTCGGCGAGACCTTGCTTCAGCCACGTGCGCGAATAGTTGATGACGTTCTGCCGCCACTCGCCGGATTTTTCTTTGGCATCGATGAACGCTTCCAACTGCTTTTGATAACGACCGAGCGGAAAATACCAGTGCAGGGTTTCCCTAAGAATCGGGGTTGCGCCGGTGAGTTTACTTTTCGGATTGATGAGTTCCGTCGGTGAAAGATATGTGCCGCAGTTTTCACACTGATCGCCGTTCGCTTCGGGGTTGCCACAAACGGGACACGTGCCGGTGATGTAGCGGTCGGAAAGAAACATCTTTGCCTCCGCGTCATAAAACTGCTGCTCGGTTTTCTTGACAAAGATGCCCTTCGCTTCCATATCTAAAAAAAACTCCTGCGTCGTTTCGTGATGAACGGGCAACGAGGTGCGCGAATAATTATCGAGAGCGATGTGCGCTTTGTTCAAAGCTTCAACATGCAGGGCGTGGTAACGGTCGACGACGGCTTGCGGCGTGATACCTTCTTTCTCCGCGCGAATCGTAATCGGCACGCCGTGTTCATCCGAGCCGCCGATGTGAATGATGTCTTCGCCGCGAAGACGTTTGTAGCGCACATAAATATCAGCGGGTAGGAACGTGCCCGCGAAGTGCCCCAAGTGCAATTCACCGTTCGCGTAAGGCAGCGCGGTTGTAACGAGTGTGCGGTTGTATTTTTTTGAAGTGG
>JACMJS010000361.1 GCA_014380515.1 Chlorobiales bacterium | reverse complement strand
GCGACGCCAGTCGCGGTTCCGTCTTTACCATCGACGGCGGACGATGAACATATCGCCGTAGAGGTTTTGACTTTCACCAAAAAGAAGTCGCCGGTAAAAGCCATCAGTAAAAATTAATGCGTAGCGAGAGTCCTGCGGAAAGGCTGCTCATTGTGGCGTTGGTAAAGTAAGTTACCGCCGTTTGTTTCGTGCCGTTGACGAAGCGATAACTGAGCGTTGTGCCTGCCTGCAAAAACCGGTTGAACTTAAACGCAACTTCGATCTCCGGCTCGATGACGAAAAAATTGTCGCCGAAGTTGGTCGTTACCGTTTCACTCGGTGTGCCGTCGCCATAGACGCGCGTGGAGTTGTGCGTCAGGCCGCCGCGACCGATGCCGAGATTAAGCGAACCGTTGAACTTCTCTCCGAGCGGTTGCGTGTACCCGACGACCGCGCCCACATACCACATTGTCATCGTGCTTTCCAAGTTCGACGCCGCCCCTGAGCCAGATGTATCGGTTGCGAAATTAAACGGTTCGGTTTTCAGGCCGCTCCCGCCGACATATGCGAACGCTCCGATGAGAAACCGCCCGTCGCGCAGACCCACGTAGCCACCGCCGACCGCGCCCGCCGCACCATTGATAGATGTAAATTTCGCCGCCGGACTTACAACAAACTTCGGATTGATTTCAAGCAGCGTGCCGCGCGGTTGCGCGCCCGCGATTTTCGCAGAGATCGAAAGCAGCAACAGCAAGAGAGAAAATCGCAGCGACGCATTAGCGAAGCGACATCCAAAAGTCATTGTAATCGTCTTTAGTGATGATGGAAATCTGGCGGTTCTTGGCCATTTCAAGCACGGCTAAAAAAGTAACGACCGCCACGATACGCTCGCCTGAAACGCCGACAACCTCGAAGAACGAAACCTGAATTTTCTCTTTCAACCGCGCGAGCAAAAACTCGGTTTGCTCTTCAAGCGTTACGGGAATTTTCCTGATCTCGTGATACTGTCTCGCAGGCACGCGCTCTATCACGCGGCGGTAAGCGGTGATGAGTTCAAAGAGCGTCGGGCGGCGCAACGCATCTTCGTCAATCGTCGGAGCTTCGAACTCCTCAAACGCGCCGCGGGCGAAAAGTTGCCGCCGCGCGTCCTCAAAGGGCTGCATCTCTGAAGCCATTTCCTTGAACCGCTTGTAGTCCAGCAGCCGCTGCACCAGATCGGCGCGCGGATCAAACTCATCTAAAAGTCCTTCTTCAAGTTCGGGCTTGGGCAACAGCATCTTGGCTTTGATGCTCATCAATACGCTCGCCATGTAAATGAACTCGGCGGCCAGTTCCAAGTCGAGGCTCTGCATCGCCGCGAGATATTCCATAAAGTCCCGCGTGATGCGCGAGATCGGAATGTTTTGAATGTCCAATTCATCGCGCTTGATGAAGAAGAGCAATAAATCGAGCGGCCCCTCGAAGTCGGAAAGTTTGATGCGATACATAGTTCTGAAAATAAAAATAAAAGAAGGCAGACGAGAAGCCCGCGCGGCGCCCCCACATCTGCCTTTACAATCAAAATCTAAAGTGAGATTTCAAATACCGGAATCATTGACACTTATACGCCGAAAAATTTCCGCGCCGATTTCAACTTGTCTCGCAACCAGTTGCCTTTTTCGGTGGCCTCTTTTTCGATGAGCGTCGGGGCGACTTCCTTGGCGACATAGTGAATGTTTCGCATCGGTTGCTGCTTGTAAGTACGGCTGCGCGAAATCGCCGAGCGGATCGTTTTATCCAAATCCTCGACCGAGCACGGCTTGACATGATAGCGGTAAACCTGAAACTCGTTGATCGAGCGAATCGCCAAGAGCGCATCGCGGACTTGCGTCAGCAAAATAATGACGACGTTCGGATACTCTTGCTTGATCGCGTAAAGAAATTCCGTGCCGTCTTCGCTGTTGAGATTCAGATCGCTGACCATCACGCCGACTTCATTCTTGGATAAATGGGCGAAGGCTTCTTCAACCGTTGCGGCGGGATAGACGTTGTATTTTTTCTCCAGCACGCGCACCATGGTGGCGAGTTGTTCGCGGTTGAACTCGACGACGAGCAAATTATCCTTGCGCGGCGAGTGTGCAAGTTCCGCTTGCATGGCGGCGTCTTCGGCGGCCTCAACTTCCTCAACCGATTGCTCGTTTCCGGCGGCGGCAACTTCACCGGATTTCTTCAGCATCTCGATCTTGTTCGGATAGAGCTGGTTCACCTTCTGCGCAATATCTACCGCCGCGCCGACGGTTTCACGGAGTTGCTCGACCTTCCAAGGCTTCGTCAGGTAACGGAACACTTCGCCGGAGTTGACCGAGTTCATAATCGCATCAAGGTCGCTGTAGCCCGTCAGCAAAATGCGAATCGTGGCGGGACTGATCGTTTTGATAATCCGCAGGACTTCGTGGCCGAGCATACCGGGCATGCGTTGATCGCTGAGCACTACGTGGATTTGGCGTTGCCGAACGATCTCGATAGCGTCTTTGCCGTTCGTCGCCGTGTAGACGTTGTATTGCTT
>JACMJS010000360.1 GCA_014380515.1 Chlorobiales bacterium | reverse complement strand
TGCCGTTGAACGGAACATGGAAACTGCGCGCGGGTGAAAACAAACCGGCGTTGCAACCGGCTTACAATGATTCCCTGTTTGCAAACGTACAAGTTCCGGCCTACTGGGAAACGCAAGGCTTCGGCGGATTTATCGGCCTTGCACTCTACCGCAAAACTTTCACGATGCCTGCGAACGCCCGCCATGATTGGCCGGACGGGAGGCTCTATCTCGCGCTCGGAAAAATTTCGAGCATCGATGAAGTGTATATGAACGGCGTGCTGATCGGACGTACAGGCACGCTCAAAGACCTTCGCCCCGACGACGACCGCATCTACCCGGTTCCCGATTCGCTCTTGCGATACGGCGCAGAAAATACTTTAGCCGTGCGCGTGTTCAGCACCGAACAAGGCGGCGGCCTGTATCAAGGCTTCGGTGCAGGACTGCAAACCGTTGGCCTGTTTGACAAAACGGCTTTGCGCGAATTGCTGGGCAAGCCTTCAGTCCCCGCCGGTAAAGGCGCAACGGACAGCGTGATTGCAACGGTCAAAGTGATGGACAAGGCTCTTGCGGCGGGCAACACGGATTTATACGCACAGTTTCTTTCGCCCGATTATTTCAACAACGGCACGGCTTTCGAAGAACAAAGACTTTTCATTCAAGCGGTTTCACCGTCGTTGAAAGACGCCACGTTTGATTACCGCGACGCAAAGGTCTACCAAATCTCCGGCGAACTCGTCGTCATCGACTACGAAACCACATTGAAACGTAACGGCGAAGTTTTTTACGAAGCGACGGATGAGCGGTACTTCCGGCGCGAAACGGGTGCGTGGCGCGAAGTGGGAAACCGGGCGCGCTTCTTTGACTTGAGCGTGAAGTCAGCCGCGATGGGCGAGATGATGGATGTGTCCGTCTATTTGCCGCCTTCATATCTCAAAAGCCGCCGCACTTATCCGGTGCTGTATTTACTGCACGCCGCAGGCACAACGCACGCAATGTGGAAGTCGGAAAAAATAAATGAGATGCTCGATTCATTGATCAACGCCAAAGCAATGAGCGAAATGATCGTCGTGATGCCTTCGGCGAAGGAAACCTATTTCGTGAACCGCAACCCAAGTTCGGGCGTCGGCGGCCAAGGTGGCCAAGGTGGCCAAGGCGGACTATTCGAAACTTACTTCCTCAGCGAATTACCCGAAGCGGTCGAACCCGATTACCGCGTCCGCCGCGAGCGCACGCAGCGCGGCATTGACGGCATCTCGCTCGGCGGATTCGCCGCGTTTCACTTGGCATTGCGGACGGCGGAAGGCCGCGCATTGTTTTCATCCGTCGGCAGCGTGATGGGCGCGATGGATGTGCGCTTTCGCGGCGAACGCACCCCGGCGGCGGGCGACACCGCATTTTGGACGCCCTACTTGCCGGTAAATCTCGTCAAAGAAATTCCGGCGGACACGCTGCGCAAGTTCGCTTTCTACTTCAGCGTCGGTAAAAAAGATTTCGTCCGCAAGGGCAATGAATCCGTAAGCCGTACGCTCTCGCGTAAAAAAATCGCCCACACCTTCCGGCTCGACGACGGCTCGCACGACCGCGCTTTTTGGCGCACGCACTTGGCGGAGAACTTGCGTTTTCACTCCGAACAATTTCGCCTGCCACAGAAAAAAGAAATGCGGTAAATATCAAAAAAACCTTTGTAACACATTCGGCTTTTGCGGTCTAAGGATTGCCCTCACAGTTATTAAACTCAAAACGATATGACCACTGCCGGATTCAACCTATCCAAGTTTCTCCATCTGCTTTTCTTTAGTTTCATCGGCGCACTCGCGCTCACCACACTTGCCGCCTGCGGTAGCAATGCGGTGGCGGTCAAAAAATATGACCGGATTCAAACGGACTCTGCCGCCGCGATGACCTTGACCATCACCAAAGTTCAGCGCCCTTGGTATGCTTTCCGCCCCCTGATCGTCGGACGCTTCAAAGGCGCGATTCCTGAGCACGAAAAAATTCCGGGTCTTTTCTTTAAATCATTCTCACTCACTCAAAATCACAATTCCTTCGGCGGGATTTATGTGTGGCAATCGGAAACAGACGCAAAAAACTGGTTCAATGACGCTTGGTTCGCGCGCACGAAGAAAGAATACGGCGAAGGCACGGTCGAGTATTTTCAAATCCTGCGTATCCGTCGCATCGCTGAACTTTCTCAGCCGGAAAATTCCTATTGGTCGGCGCTGTCCATGTCCGAAACGAAAATCGATCTGAACGCAACCGGACTGTTGCAAGTGATTGAAGTCAAAGAGATCGGCGCAAAAGAGACGAACGGACAGGTTGATAGGGGCGGCACGCTGACCTTGTGGAATACCGAAGCCGATGCCAAAACATATTTCGAGAAAAACGCGGCGGCGCTCACTTACTTCGATACACCGGTTTTAATTGACAAACTTAAACTGAGCAACAATGTTCCGACGACAATCGCCCGCTGACGCTTCAGCCGAACCGATTTCCGATGAAGTTTTAATCGCTCAATCGGTTGAAGGAAATAAGCAATCGCTCGAGACGCTCATCAAGCGGCATCAGGATTACATCTACAATGTGGCGTTAAAACTTTTTCTGCATCCCGATGATGCGCTGGACGCGACGCAAGAAGTGCTGATTAAAGTCATCACCGGTTTAAAGACTTTCACCGGCAACTGCTCCTTTCGGACGTGGCTTTACCGGATTGTGTTCAATCACTTTCTCAATTCGCCCGTGCGCAAAACGGAGGCGTTGTTTGATCGAAACCCGCTCACGCTTGCGGCGGTGGCTGCCGAAGAGGATGAACAGTGGGTTTCGGAGGCGCAGGTGCAAGAAGCGCGGATACTATGCTCGACCGCGATGCTGATGTGCCTATCGCGCGAGCAACGACTGATTTACATCGTCGGTGAAATTTTCGGGGCGGATCACAATTTGGGTGCGGAACTTTTCGCGGTATCGCCCGCAAACTTCCGTGTCAAACTGCATCGCGCCAAATCGGATTTGCTCAGTTACATCTCCGGCAAGTGCGGCCTGATTGATCCGGCTAACCGCTGCCGCTGTCATCTGAAGGCCAAAGTGATGATCGAGCAGGGCATTGTGGATAAAGATAAGATGCTGTTCAATACAAGCTACCGGCAAAAAATCAGCGAGATGCTTGCGGTGAAAAAAGATGAAACCTGCGACGACGTTCAGTTTCGGATGCGCGATCTGTTTCAAGACAACCCGTTTCAAATCCGCAACGAACTTGACCGGATGTTCGCTGAAATTATCCGTTGAACAAAAAAGCACTGAACAAAAACAAGATAAATACTTCGCGTCTCATCAAAGTTCTTCAAAAGTTGTTCGAATAATGTTGAAACAGTTATTTACAAAAAAGAGCAAGGAGGCGACGTTTTGGGATTGGTTCTCAAAAAATTCGGATAAGTATTTCCACTTTGAAAAAAATCAGAACACGATTTTCCCCAAACTCAAAACGGAGTTAGAGAAGATTCACCCCGACCTTACTTTCGAGTTCAGTTCGATACTTCACGACGGCACAAGAGAGTTTGTAGTCTCCGCCGACGGTATTAAAAGCGTGTTCCCACTTGTAACCGATTTGGTAAAACAAGCACCGATCATTCCACGCTGGAAGATCAGGGCTTTTCGTCAGCCTCGCAGGGAGATCACACAACTAACTTACCAAAGCCTTACGATAAACTTTGAAGACGTGTTTTTCCGGTACGCAAAGGACAATGGCAAAGTAGGTTTGGAATTAAATATCAGAGGCTTTTATGAGTCGCCGGAGTGGAATGCAGCCGCTTTCATTTTGCTTGACAATGTGTTGGGAGAGTACGATACGGAAATGAGCTTGAGCTACATTGATAAAAAAGCACTGGACGAAAACGAAGTTGGCAATTTGTTCCCTATAAAAGCTTTGCCAAGAGTTATTCAGGATTGTCGATCAGAGTTAAATAACTAATTTCATTTTTGTGAACTCTGAGTATCAATTAGGATGTGGGTTTCTCCGGTGAAGGCATCGATGTAGAAAAATCCGTTGTAATCCGCGCCATATATTTTGCAAGCAATTCACTGACGCGCGAATGATCCGGCGAGGCGACAATGAGTCCGACATGATACTGCTTGCTGAGCCGCCACACGATTTCCGCGTCCGTGTAGGCCGAGGTATCCGGCCACTCCTGCCGCGCGAGTGAAATAAGAATGCCCGCATAATCCTCGCGGCGTGCGGGCAGCGTGTATGCTGCGTCTTCACCGCCGATTTCGATCTTCGCCCATTCGCGCCACAAGTTCAAACCCGTTGCGGCTTCAACCATCTCCACGATATTCGCCCCGCCGACGCGCGACGCCGTTTCCAAAAAATAAAATTTTCCGTCAGCCGTGCCTTTGATGAACTCCGTGTGAGTTACGCCGCGCACGCAGCCCATCGTGTTGATGAGCGCGGTGTTGAGTGAAAGCAACGCGGGCAAATCAGGCGAATCGCGTTCGAGCGTGCGCGTGGTGAAGACGCCGCCGCCATGCGCCACATCCATCGGCGGCTTACCGTATTGATGCACCGCGGAAAAGACGATTTCAGTTTCCGAGATAATCGAATCTACATGATAGACGCTGCCTGCGACATATTTTTCGAGCAGGTAAAATGAGCGGCGGTCGCCCAGCCGATCCAATGCTGGCCAGAGTTCGTTCGCACCGTTGATTTTTTGAATACCTACCGAAGAAGCTTCGGAGCGCGGCTTCAACACCCACGGCGGCGAGACGCGCTGCATAAATTCAGCGAGCGCGGTATTGTTGATCGCCGGTACGAAGTGCGGCACAAGAATCCCGCCGCTCTGCGCCTTCGACCGCATTGCAAGCTTGTCGCGGAAGTAACGCGCGGTGGTGTCGCCCATACCGGCCACGCGCAGATGCTCGCGGAGTAGCGCGGCAAACTCGACATCGTAATCATCCAGCGCGACGATGCGGTCGATCTGTTCGGTGCGGGCGAGATAACTAATGCCTGCGATCACGTCGTCTCTACGGTACATATCGATCATAAAAAAAATATCGTCGATGACGTCGCGCGGCCACGGGGCGTGCTCCAATGCTTTGACGGTAACGAGCAACACGCGGCAGCCGTGCCGCTTGCACTCGCGCATAAACTCGGCGCCCTTTTCATAACTGGCGAGACAGAGAATCGTGAGCGGGCGAACGGTTGTCGCAGGCATCGGCGGCATGGTTTTGATTGAGAGCCAAGGTTAAAAACGCTCAAGGGTTTGAAGTATCACTTGAAGCGGGAGGAAACAGAAATCTAAGAAACGGGCCGACGCGCTTCGCCCATGCGGCTTCGTCATGCACGCCGCCATGAACTTCGAGATATGCTAAATCGCCGTCCATCCGCCAACCCTTTTGCACAAAGGCATCGCAGAGCAGCCGCGTGTCGCGCAGCATCATAGAGCCGCCTTCTTCTGTACCGACATCGAGCCAGATTTTTAGCGGTAATTTTTCCGGCAGCATATCGACGTTTTTAATCAGCACGCGGTTGTCCCACCACACCGACGTCGACAGAAGCGCAAGTTTGTTAAAGACGTGCGGATACATCAGACCGAGATAAAGCGAAACGACCGCGCCGAGCGATGACCCGCCAACGCCCGTGTTCACGGCGTCCGGCAGCGTCCGGTAGGTTTGATCGATAAACGGTTTTAACTCTTCAACCAACATCCGCCCGTAATCTTTGGCAAGGCCGCCCGTTTGCCGCCGCGCATTTTTACCGCCGCGCAGGCTCACTTGCGTGTGCGTGTATTCATCGTTACGCGCTTCGCCCGCGTTGTAAATCCCGACGATGATGAGCGGCGCGATCTCACCCGCCGTGATCAGGGCTTCGGCGGTTTCGTCGACTTCCCATTCTTTGCCCGGGGCGAACGAGGTTGCGCCATCGAACAAATTTTGTCCGTCTTGCAAGTAGAGCACTGGATAACGGTTGCCGTTTTGCTTGGTTTGTTCGTAATCGGGCGGCAGGTAGACGA
Organism: Chlorobiales bacterium; assembly: GCA_014380515.1. Lineage (GTDB taxonomy): Bacteria > Bacteroidota > Chlorobiia > Chlorobiales > JACMJS01 > JACMJS01. The sequence goes on along the minus strand of JACMJS010000360.1, from coordinate 12,994 downwards.
TCAGGTCGCGCTCGCGTTTTAAAATATCGGAGCCGAAACTGCGGTGATGGCGAATGTCGCCCGTCAAGGTATGTACGCCACGCGGTGAAATCAGAGGCGGGTTTGAGATCATGTTATCCGTATTCATAGATCGATGTGAGGAAAAGTTTAGAGATAAGCCGGACGCACCATGTACTCAATCGGGTCGCGTAGGCCGGTTTGTTCGAAGGCTCGCAGCCGCAGCGCGCAACTGTCGCAGACGCCGCACGCCCTGTCGCTCCGCTCGTAGCACGACCACGAAAGTTCAAACGGCGCGCCGAGCGTTATGCCAACTTCGATGATCTGATGTTTTTTCATCTCGATCACGGGCGTAATGATTTCAATATCGGTTGAAGGTTTCGTACCCAGCCGGATGACTTGGTTGTAAGCGTCGTAAAATTCCTTGCGGCAATCGGGATAGCCGGAGGAATCTTCTTCCACCGCGCCGATAAAAATTTTCGTCGCGCCGATCACTTCCGCCCAACTCACGGCCATCGCCAAAATATTTGCATTCCGAAACGGCACGTAACTGGAGGGAATATCTTCGTTCCACAGATCGGCCTTGCTGACGGAAATTGTTTTATCGGTCAATGAACTGCCGCCGATTTTAGAAAGGTGCGTCGCATCGACGACCAACCGCGCGGCGATCTGATAATGATCGGCGATGGCGGTGAAGGCGGCAAGTTCGCGTGCTTCGGTGCGCTGACCGTAGTTGAGATGCAGCGCGGCAAGGTCAATGCCCTGATGCCGCGCAATGGCCGTCGAGACAAGGCTATCCATACCGCCGGAAAGAAGAACGATGGCTTTCATTGAATGCGTGTACGTCAGTAAATAAGTTGTTCGGCTGAAGATAAAACACCGCCCGCATTTTTTCCGCCGAGAATAATGACGGTGCCGTTTGAAAGTTTGGTTGCGGTGTGGCCGGTGCGCGGCGCGGTGAGCAGCGGCAGGATGGTAAAAAATGTAAGACTTGGCTCCGCAAAAATCTCGATGCTTTGCAAAACGGTTTCCGCGCCCTGCGCGCCGAAGCTTGAGCCGCCGGTTACAACGATGAGTCCCGGTTCAAGTTCCGCCGCCGCGTGATTGTTGCGCGGCTTCGTCATGCCGCTCTGAAAGGCCGGGTTGTCAGGCGTAAGAACGCTGTTTCGCGGGTAGGCCGTGCCGTCGCTGGCAAAGGCGTAACCTAAGAGTACGGGTTTGTTATTTGTCAAGGTCAGGGTGTGGCGATACGTATTGGCGTCGAGCAAAAAAGTATTTGATCCGTCGATGGGATAAGGCTGCGCGGTCAATGAAAAAGTTTTCGCATCGAAAAGAATTTCGTCATCATTTTCACCGCCGGTGATAAGGAATTTCGTCGGTGCGATGAGCAAGGCCGCATGTTCGGTGCGCGTAAGCGTGCGGTCAAATGTCGCTTGTGAAAATGAACCCGCTGCCGGATCATAGATTTCCGCATCGGGCAAAGCAAGTTCCGAAGAGCCGTTGTCCGCCGTTTCACCGCCAAGGATCAAAACCTTGCCGTCGCTGAGCAGGGTTGCGGTATGGCCTGCGCGCGGTGAAAGCATTTGTGCAGGAAGGGAAGTGGAGATGTTTGTCGCCGGATCGTAAAGCTCCGTGGCGCGCAGGGCTGCGCCGCCGGTGGTTGAGATGCCGCCCGCAATAAAAATTTTTCCGTTTTGCAAAAGTACCGCGGTGTGATTGTATCGCGGTGTTTTCAAAACCATTGTGCCGAGCGATGTGGAGAAGAGTGAAAGTTTGAGCAGCGTGGCGGGTTGCGTGTAGATCGTGCCACCATCGCCCGCTACCCGCAGCGTGAGCGAGTTCAGACCGTTTTCGAGCGGATAGTTCGAGACCGTCCAAATACTATTCCCTGAAAACAGCGCGGTGTCAATCCGGTTGCCGCGCTGTACGGCGACGGAGGAAATCGCTTGAGCCGTCTGAATGAAAATCGTGAGCGAGGTGCTGCTCGTGGTTTGCACGGTGGTTTGAGACGGGAAAGTGAGTTCGATATACGGTGCAATCGAACTCGGAAAAAGTTCGTCGCGGCGACATGCGACCGTCAGCAGGGTTGCAAGCAGAAGGCAAGGATAGAGTAATCGCACAAAAGTTCGAGTGGTCATTACAGATGTAAATATCATTAGCGTTCGCAGAAGAAGATACAACGGGCGTCTGCGCATCGCAACCCTTAAGCCGCCACAGGCAAAGAGAATCCCGAAAAACCGTGCACCAAATCGGCGACCGCTGCGTACGTTTGCAACGTCCGTATCAGAACCTCATCAACGAACGCAGCCGCTATGAACCGACCTGTATCCGCCGCCCGCTTTGCAAGTTTCTTGGCAATACTCATTTGCTTCGGCATTGCAACAAATCTGTGCGCTCAACCCTCGCCGTCGGCAATGCTTTCACCAAAGCGAAAAGAAATAAAATTCACCGAATACGATTTGCCCAACGGCCTGCATGTCATTTTGCATCAGGACAACCGGCTGCCCGTCGTATCTACATTCATTCAGTACCGCGTCGGAAGCAAAGACGAACAACCGGACCGAACGGGCTTCGCGCATTTTTTCGAGCACTTGATGTTCGAAGGATCGGAAAATATTCTGCGCGGTGAAATCAATGAGTTCACGCTCGCGGCGGGCGGTAACAGCAATGCCTACACAGGCTACGATCAAACCTGCTACCACACGACGTTGCCTGCCAATCAATTGAAACTCGCGCTGTGGATTGAATCGGAACGGATGTCCGGTGCTCGCATCGATTCGGCGGGCGTGGAAGCGCAGCGGCGCGTCGTCAAAGAAGAACGCAAGTTTCGATACGACAATCAACCTTACGGCTCGCTCTATGAAGAATTGGTGTCGATGATTTTTGCAGGCACGAGCTATGCGTGGGTTCCGATAGGATCGGCGCAGTATATCGATCAGGCGACGCTCGCAGAGTTCATGGGGTTCTACAAAAAATTTTACGTGCCCAACAATGCGGTGCTGGCCATTGCGGGCGACTTCGATAGCACGAAAGTAAAAGTGTGGATCAGCGATTACTTCGCCGCCGTTCCGCGCGGTGCGGAGATTGTGCGTCCGCCGCTGAAGACCAATGTTCAAGCGGCTTCGCAGCCATCGTCTCAACCCGTTCAACCGGCGCCGTTGCAACCCATAAAAATAATCGTAAAACCGGCAACGCCTTTGCCCGCAACCATTCATGCGTGGCGCACGGTGGCTCAGACCGAGCGCGACGGTTATGCCCTTGAAATGCTGGCGAACATTCTCGCCAAAGGGCGCAGTTCGCGGCTCTACAGGCGGCTCGTTGACAGTTTGCAACTTGCCCTCGAAGTGCAAGCCTTGCCGTTCATGCTTGAGAAAGACGGACTGTTCGGCGTGTTCGTCGTCGGCAACCGCGGCGCATCGCTTGCGCAGCTGGACAGTTTGCTCACCGCAGAAATGCAATTGATTCTTGAAAAAGGTATAACGGACGAAGAACTTCAGAAGGCGCGCAATCAGGAAAAATCATCGCAGGGATCGTCGGGGTCAACGATGCTGGGACGAGCGCAAAACCTTGCACACTATTACGCGATCTACGGCAACACAAATCTGATCAACACTGAACTCGAAGACTATTTGCGTGTTACGCTCGAAGATATCGGGCGCGTGGTCGCAGGGTATTTGGCCGCGAACCGGAAACACGTCATGCACTATACCGTCAATGGAGGTGGAAAATGAAATTTAAAAATGTTCAATGCAGGACGATCCTCTTGCTTGCCTTATCGGCGGCGGCGTTACCGGCTGTGCAGGCTCAAACTCCCGCATCGCCCATCAACCGTGCGCCCGTCGACCGCTCACAAAAACCGGAAGGCGAAGCCGTGCCGAAAATTTCGTTTCCCGATTACACCGAGACGGTGCTGTCCAACGGTCTGAAAGTATTCATCGTGCAAAGCGACCGGCAACCGCGAACAACCTTGCGGCTCGTCGTCGGTTCGGGCAGCCTGTACGACGGCCTGAAGCCCGGTCTGGCGTCGCTCGTCGCCTCGCAACTGACGCGCGGCACCGGGCAGCGCACCGCGAAAAGTTTTGCGGAAGAATCGGATTTCATCGGCGCGGAAGTGAGCGCAGGCGCGGTTGAAGACGGCCTGTTCCTATCGGCGTCGGGTCTCTCCGAATATCTGCCGACAGTGCTTGGCCTCATGACCGACGCCCTGTTCAACCCGGTATTTCCCGCCGAAGAATTGGCGAAGGAAAAACGCAAAGCCGCCTCGCGGCTCGATGCGGAAAAACAAAAACAAAGTTCGCTTGCCGGAAGGCTATCGAAGCGATTGCTGTTCGGCGCGCATCCGTACGGCGCGTTGGCGGATGAACAAAGCCTCGCCGCCATCGACACGCTGGATTTGAAAACGTTTCACCGCACATACTTCGTGCCGAACAACGCAACGCTCGCGGTTGTAACCGATCTGGCGGTCTCGGAACTATTGCCGCAGTTGGAAGCGGCGTTTCGAAATTGGAAAGCGGGTGCTGCATCGTTAGGAACAACCTTGAACCTTGCGGCATTTCCGAAAGTGAAAGGCGTGAATGTGCATCTGATCAATCGTCCCGGCTCGCAGCAGGCGACCATACTTTTCGGATACCGGACGGTAACACGCAATCATCCCGACATGTTACCGTTCGGCCTTGCCGCTTCAACGCTCGGCAGCGCGGACGCCGGACGCTTGGCCTACAACTTGCGCGAAGCGCACGGCTGGGCTTACGGCGCGGTGGCGACGGGTTTGTTCTACAAACTCTCCGGCGTCTTCTATGCCACCGCCGATGTCCGCACCGACGCCGCCGCAGATGCGATCCGCGAAATGCTTTTTGAAATGAACCGTTTGAAGCGCGAACCCATCGGACAGCGCGAGTTGCAAATCCAGCGCGATTATCTGACGGGCACATATCTGCTCAGCCTTGAAGATGCCGGACGCACCGCCGCCCGCGTGCAGGATATGGAGATGTATGCACTGCCGAAAAATTATTTTAAAACGTACGCGGCCACGATTTCTGCCGTCGATGCGAAGCAATCGCAAGCCTTGGCGAAAAAGTATTTCAACACGAGCGATGTGGTGATTGTGGTCGTCGGCGAGGCTACAGCGATTGAAGAATCGCTAAAGAGCATCGGAAAACTCACCGTGTATGATGTGGATTTAAATGTGATTCGATAACTAAAAAAACATGCCGGAATATTTTGAGGTTGCGTTGATTTCAGGAAAGACCGGAAAATCAAAAGAGGCAATGAGAAACTGCTTGATTGAAAAATTCGGATTGTCAGAAGGAAAAGGCACCACTAAACACTTCGCAGGCAAAAATATTTTAGTGTGCTTTTATGAATTTGAGGGAACAGATTTTGATGAAACAGAAGTCAACTTCCCCGATCAGGTTTTTCATAAAGATGACTTTGAAAAAGAACTGGAAGACTTCACTTCGTTTGTGAACATCTGTTTTGAGAGTTGTAACGAAGTGAAGTTCGCTGTGTGCAGTTATGAACTGAATGGGTACTTGATGAGCTATACTAAAAAAATTGAAGATTTTGATGATGAGTTGCTGCGTAAATTTCCAATAGTTTACAAACGGGAAACCGGACAAAAACACCCATTATTAATGATCAACTTGGACGCGCAAGGAATTTTAATTTGATTTGGCGTTAGCACACACAAGCGGAAAAATAAAAAAAGGCGAACGGTGCAGTTCGCCTTTTGTCATTCGAGACCGTTCGGGACGCCGCACGCATGGAGTTCCTCATCGATCCTTACACCTCAATCACATCATCACGATGGAATCCGGGGCGCGTAGTAGTAATGTAGTAGTGCCGCTTCGAATGCCTTCGCTATTCTTGCAGCGTTGATAATGCAACTAAACCTTGAGACACAACTTGAAGACACAACCGCAGCGTTACAAACAAACCATAAAACGCTCGACCTGATGCAATAGAGAAGAGAAATTTTGTTTTTTATTCACGCAATCCGTTTTCACCTAAACCAAAAAGTCACCATGACGATCACCCGACGTTCATTCTTGCGTTCATGCTGCGCGGCGGCACTCGCATCGCTTGCCGTTCTCAATGCAACCGCTTGCAACAATGCTGAGACGCCGACTTCGCCGCCGCCTGCCGCTGCAAGTTCGTTCTTCGTCTCGCCCGCCGCGACGGACGCCGCCATCGATACTTATCCCGATAGCCATTATGTTTATCTGAACCCCGACGCCGCCGCGCAAAACAAGCTCGTCGTGTTCCTGCCCGGCGCGGGCGGCATCCCGCAGAACTATGAACTCTTCGTGCAAACCGCCGGAGACATGGGCTATCACGCCATCGGTCTCATGTATCCCAATCCGACCGACGTCTACAACATCGGCACATCCGGCTGCCAAGAAAGTGCCGACGCCGATTGCTTCTACAAAGTGCGTTACGAAACCCTCACCGGCGCGGACTCCAGCACGCTGTTCGTCGTTACTCCCGCCAACTCGATTCTCAACCGGCTCAAAAAACTTTTGATGTATCTCGCCGCCGCTTATCCCGCCGCCAATTGGGGACAGTACTTGGATGCGACCGGCAATCCGGTATGGACGAAAATAATTATGGGCGGACACTCGCAAGGCGCGGGGCACAGCGTGTTTATCAGCAAGGTGTATCCGGTGGCGCGCGTTGTGATGTTGGCAAATAAAGATTGGAACACGATCACCAATCAACCGGCGCCGTGGTATGCGTTGCCGAATGCGTCGGCAAGCAACAATGTCTATGGCTTCACGCATTCGCAAGATGAATTCGCCGATCAGCAAGTCGTTTGGACAGCGCTGCAACTGGGTGGGTTCGGCGGTATCGTCAATGTAGATACGGCGGTACCGTCCTACGCCAACACGCGCACGCTGACGAGCGACGCGGTTCCGGCTTTCGGCGGCGCAAATACGGCGAGCTATCACAGCAGCGTGGCGGTCGATAAATTCACGCCGAAAAATGCCGACGGCACGCCCGCCTTCAAACCCGTGTGGCAATACATGCTGCGGTTTTGACGGCGGGCTGAGGCGCACCGGGCAATGGTAACATGTAATACAAATTCACACTTAAACACCACCGGCATGACCAAACTCACTTTTGTTTTATTGCTGCTTTCACTGACGGCGATGGTTTCTTGCCGCCGGTTTCGCGCGGCGGGTAAAGACGACGGAAAGGCGCCTGAAACGGTTTTCAACGACGGCGTGCAAGTCGCCGACGACCTCGTGCTGCGTGATGCCGCGCGTGGCCGCGATGTACCGCTGAAAATTTACTATCCGCCTGCGACTGCAATGGGCGGCGGCCAGATGCCGGTGATTCTTTTTTCGCACGGCAGCGGCGCATCGAAGGAGCAATATGAATATCTCGGCAGGCATTGGGCGGCGCAGGGCTATGTGTCCGTTCATCTCACGCATTTCGGCAGCGACCTTTCGGTGATCAAAGACAAGCCGCGCCTTTCGGCGATGAGCGAACTGCGCGAAGCCTCGAACGACACGCTGAACATCCACGCCCGCCCGCGCGATATTTCTTTCGTCATCGATTCGTTTGATGAAATTGAAAAGCGCGTGCCCGCCCTGAAAGGCAAACTCAGCCGCTCTCAGATTGGCGTTGCGGGACATTCATTCGGATCGAACACCACGCTGTTGGTTGCGGGTGCGCGGCTGTATGAACCGGACGGCGTGAAAACTTTTTCAGACGCGCGGGTGAAAGCATTCGTCGCCCTGTCGCCGCAAGGCACGGGACGCTTGGGCATCACGAAAGATTCATGGCAACCGATTGCCGCACCGGTGCTGCTGATGACCGGCACGGAGGACAAGGGCATGGACGGCGGTGAAGATTATCTGTGGCGGTTGGAAAGTTACAACGGCCTGTCCGCGGGCAATAAGTATTTGGTCGTCATCGCCGGTGCCACGCATTTGACTTTCGCAGGGCAAGCCCCGAAGCGATCCGGCGCGAGCATCGATCCGGCACACCTCGCTTACATCACCCGCATCACAACGGAATTTTGGTCGCTCTATTTGGAGCCGCAACCGGACGCCAAAACTTTTTTCACTCCGTCCGCTTTTGCTGCGTTCAGCAACGGACAAGCGACGCTTCAGATGAAGTGAAGAAAAAGACCGAATAGGTTTTAAATATGAAGATGTGCGGAAGAAAGGGGCGGTAGGGAAGAGCGATCCGAACTGATCAGAAGTTGAGCGCGGTACGAAAAGCCGCGCTCAACGGACGGACGGAAATTACTTATTCATCTTGTTCATCAAGCCTTTGAAGAACTCGCTGCTCTTCTGCGCGTCCTCAGGCTTGGCGGCTTCCGGCGTCGGTGCTGCAACCGGCGGCGGCGGTGCGGCGGCGGGCGGCGTTCCGCTCTTTTGACCGATACGCGAGAGCGTCAGTTTGCTGATCGCCTTGAGCGTATCAAGCAAGCCGATGTTTTTCGGCGCGACGGCTTCGACCGTCGGGAAGCCGTACGGATTGAGTTCCTTGTTGAGTTCCTCGACCGTATAGACGTTCGGCATGTCGCGCTTGTTGTATTGCAGAACGACAGCGAACTTCGCCATATCCAAACCATACTCAGCGAGATTCTCACGAAGGTTCTCAAGGCTCTCTTTGTTCTCGGCCATCTTGCCTTGCTGTGAATCGGCGACGAACACCACGCCGTCCACGCCGTTGAGCACCAATTTGCGGGTCGTGTTGTAATACACTTGGCCGGGCACGGTGTAAAGTTGGAACTTGGTGTTGAAGCCTTTGACGGAGCCAAGCGAGAGCGGCAGCAAATCAAAGAAGAGCGTGCGGTCTTGCTCGGTCGCCAGCGAAATCATTTTGCTCGTCGCGTTCTGCGGCACGGTTTGGTGAATGACTTGCAAGTTCGTCGTCTTGCCGCTCATACCGGGGCCGTAGTAGACGATCTTGATAAGAATTTCTTTGTTCGCGTAATTGATGTTCGCCATGGTCGTGCGGTTTATGTGTTGAGAAATTCGGCGTGGGCGGCGATGCGTTCTAAGAGCACGGACGCTTCACTGATTTTCGTTTGGAGTAAATTCAAATCTTTTTTCTTCGAGAAAACAACGAGTGCGGTATCCAGAACGGATTGAATGATGATCAAGCGCCCGTTCAGAATCATACAAATCTGGTTCGCCGTTTCGCCTATCTGGCTGAGATGCCGCGAAACATCGGTTTGAATCGTGCTCATCAGCGGGGCGGCTTGCATCGCGGTATCGCTGTCGGGAAAGGAACTGGCGATTACCAAGCCGTCGCGGTCGACAATCAAAATGCCTTCGACCGATTGCAGGCCGCTGAACAAAGAAACGACTTCACTGAAATTGTTCATGCCAAGGGTATTAGGTTGCGGCTGCGGGATAATAAAATCAAGGAAATCGAAGAAATCAAGTGCAGCGGCAGTGCAGTCAACTGTTGTGGCCAGCGTGCGGAAATTTTTGGTAGCACGAAGATAGAGAAATCAGTTCAATTATGAAAAGCCCTTCCAGCACCCCGAAAAGTTTTACAAAAGTTTTTTCAAATTCTCCGACTCGCGCTGAATCGCCTTGTAAATATCGCCCGATGCCACCGACGACGGCGCGACGACGATGAACAGCAATTCATTTTCCGCCACATTGCGCACCATCACGATTTTATCCTTGTAGCGCAAACTCATCTCGCTGAAATCGCCCGTGCCGAGTGCCTTGCCCAAACCGAAAATGCTCGGCAACAAATGTGAAATTTCATCGCCCGATTTGCTGATATCGATCTCGCTGACTTTGAGCCGTTTATCGATAGCGAAACCGCTGTGCGTGATGATGAACACCGCGTCGGCACTCGCGGCTTCCATCACGCGGTCGGGCATTTTGGAGGTGTCATCTGGAGCGGGTTCAATTTTTTCAGGGACAACCGCTCTGCGCGGTTTGGGTTTGGCGGCGGGTTCGGCATCGCCGGTGACTTCCAAACTTTCGATGAGCAGTTGTTCCCAACCGTCGACGATGGTAACCGTCGGCGGGACTTGATCGAGCGTTTCGAAGCTGCCGCCTTTCCACGAGGCGATTTCTAAGAAGGCTTCTTTGCCCGAGCGCGTGTTGGTTTCGGCGTGCGTGATGTCGCCTTTATTGAAACAGATGATGCCTTCCTTCGTGCCGTCGCTTTTGATGTGCAGCGTGCAAGTTACGCGCGAGAGGCAGTTCATCTGCACCACATCCATGATCTGGAGGCCGGGAAGCACGCCCTGAATATCTTCGCCCAATTCATTTTCCGAGGCACCTTTGGCTTTGCCCTGCTTGTCGAAAAATTCCGCGATGATGTTTTGAAGATGTTCGAAATCAAACGGCTTCTCGATGTAGAAAAGCGAGCCGCGCTTCGAGGCGTCGTTCTGAACTTCCGTCGATCCGTAAGCCGTCATCATAATGACGCCGGTGTTCGGATAGGTGGAGCGGACGTGCTTGAGCAAATCCAGCCCGCTCATGCCGGGCATTTTCAAATCGGTGATCACGAGATCAAACGGCGACTTGCCCAAAAACTCAATGGCTTGCTCGGCACTATTCGCATGAACCGGCAAATAGCCTTTCTGCGAAAGCGTTTTGAGAATACCGATGGCGATGTTCTCTTCGTCATCAACAATCAAGACATGTTTTTTTAAATCAACACTGGCAACCGTCATAATCAAAAAAGGTAAAAGGTTAAATCAACTTGACATCTTTTTTCTCCGCCATTCTGCGTTGCACCGGGGAATGACACGCGGGAAAAATTCAGGTCTCAACGAAACAGGCTTGATAAATCTTCGGGACGTCCAGAATATACGTTTCGTGCTGCCGCACTTTGACAAAACCCAAGAGAAAGTCGGCGTTCGGAAAAACCGGCGGCAATGGCTTTGGCATATCGCTCACCGCGAAAATTTCTTTTTCCGGTACGCTGATAATCGTATCGACTTCATTAACCGTGCTGCAAAAAAGAATGCCGTTCGTTTCAAAGATGACTGTGGCGTCCATGCTCACATTGTCGGGCGTCGGGCGGTAGAGACCCAGACCGAGCACGCTATCGAGATACAGTTTGCTGATGAACCGGCGGTTGTAGAGCGTGATGCCGCCGAAGTTCGCTTTCATCTGCGGCACGCTTTGATGCGGCAACACGTTCATCGCCTTGCGGACATAAAGCGACGGGACGCCGAAATGAAAGACGCCGATGCGCATGAGCAGCAATTGAAGCGGTGGTTGCGACGGCATCGGACGGCGGTGTTGCGGTAAAAATGGTTGTTGCAGCAGTAAGCGACTCTGAGATTAAACGTTGATCAAAGTTCGCCCTGCAGTTTAACATGCTCGATCAATCTGCTCAGGACGCCTTTCAGATCGAGCAGCAGGTGAAACTTGCCTTTGAACTCAAACGCCGATTTGTAAATATCGGGATAGCGCATCGCCTCAATCGGCAGTTTGTAAAAATACTCCGCCGAAATCGTCTTCAGAATCCGCGCGACGATGATCGAGAAAAACTCACCGTCTTCCAGCGACACGATGACCGCCGAAAGTTTACCGTCGCGGTCGGTCGATGGCAATTGCAAAAACTCGGCAATGTTGAGCAGTGGAATTTTCGTATCCGAAAGTTTAATCGACCCGATATGCGGTTCAATGATGATGTTCTCATCGAACGCCGAAAACTCGGTGATCATTCGAACCACGCTCGCCTCAATGCCGAAAAATTCCTCGCCGACCTCGAAGACCAGCACATCGATCGCACTTTCCGGCAACCCGACGGTTTCAGTGGATAGGATTTGTTCGGTCATCGCAAGCCGTGTCCGGTTCAGCAAAAAAAGTTGAGCGTTCAGAGCGGGGCAGGAAACCTAAGATTTACAACAGAGGAATATGCACAATCGGCAGCAAACTTTCGGTAACGAATCACATTGAGATTGTAATCCTCTTCGTGTCATTCCGGCTTGACCGGAATCCTTCTTCTTGATTTTGAAAAGAGGGATTCCCGACACGGCGGGAATGACATGCAAAAGAAATCCTAATAAGACCCATAACGCTTAACGATCAGCGGTTCAGGTTCGCTCGTGAGCGGCAGCCGGAAAATTTTACACGCAGTTTTCCTGAGTGAATCTTTGTGCTCCAAAAACATATCACTTTCTGACCGAGTGTAATCTGTCGTCCATTCCCACTCCAACTCCGGTGAGTATCGATACCTCGCTACAAGTTGTCCTCTTTCAAAGCGCGCTCGACCAAAGCGATGTCCTTCCACTGAAATCGGCTCTACCAACACGGATTCATGTGGCGCAATTTTCACAACGGATATTTCTTCATAAAGACCGCGCCGGTTTTGAAATTCCATGCCGCAGTGTAATAGAATATAATTCATCTCAAAACGGCAGCCGTCTTCACCAAGTAACTCCACGCTGTATGGAAGAGGCTGCCCGTTTCCTTTGGGCAAATAAATATCAACATCCGAATGATTGGTAATTTCCAACTGCACAATGAGCGTCTCGTCTTTCAGCCAACCGTCTTTTACTTTCAATTCAATCTCGCGTTTATCTTTTGCAAGCACCTGCCTGAGCCGTTCGTGATAATCCGTTGCGATGCTATCGCAGTTGAGCGTTTTGTCCGGCCATTGAAAATCAAGATTAACCGTTTGGCTATCCGATGTAATCTCAACCTCTTTTGAGATGCTGCGGTTGCCCAAACTCAAAGCCTTCACGGCAAACTTGCCTTTCGGAACATGCGAGATTTTATATCGTCCGAGACTATCCGTCATCGCGCCGCGATTTGCATCTGGGATGCGGATGATTATTTCATTGATAGGTTTGTCGCCGTCTTTCACTGTGCCTGTAATCGTCTGCGCCGCGGCACTCGACGCTACCGTCAGTACAATGAACAGTGCGGCGAGATGTGAACAGAATTTTTTCATGGCTTAGGCGACAAAACTTTCAATCGTTTCAATCAACTGCCGCGGGTCAAAGGGTTTGTTGAGAAACGCGCTCGCGCCCAGTTCCAAACCGGTTCGGCGATGC
>JACMJS010000359.1 GCA_014380515.1 Chlorobiales bacterium | reverse complement strand
GGAAACGGTTCGCGCTCGTGCTTCCATGTTTCTTTGAAGTTGCTGTACTTGAACAGTTCCTTGCCCGTCTCGATAAACCCGCGCTTATCTTTGATCACATCAAGCTTCAGCCAATCGGTTACGGGCTTGGCGCCGATGAAAACAAACAAGGCCGCCGCAGGCACGGTGCGTGTCGCCTTCGTCTCAATATGTTGAAGCACGAGTTGATCCAAGCGGTCGCCGCCGCAGACCTCGATGATTTCAGAATTCGACACCAGTTCGATGTTGGGCGTTCCGCCGATTTGATCGATCAGATATTGCGACATTGTTGCGCTTAAAGAGTCGCGCCGGATCACGATGAAAACGCGGCTGGCCATCTGCGAAAAAAACATCGCCGCCTGTCCCGCCGAATTGCCGCCGCCGACGATATAAACATCCTTGCCTTTGGACGCGGCGGCTTCGGTCGTTGCGGCGCCGTAATAAACGCCCGCGCCCGTAAAGTTCTCCGTGCCTTTGGCTTCCAACTTGCGATACTCGACGCCCGTCGCAATCACCACGCTGCGCGCCGTAACCGTAACGCCGTCCGAAAGCGTGAGCAACTTGTAATGATCCTGCACGGTGAGATCAGCGACTTCCTGCGGCACGAGAAACTCGGCGCCCAACCGCTGCGCCTGCGTAATCGCCCGCCGCGATAAATCCGCGCCCGAAAGTCCCGTCGGAAAGCCGAGGTAATTTTCGATGCGCGAACTCGTGCCCGCTTGCCCGCCCGGTGCGCGGCGTTCGATCAGCAGCGTCTTCAATCCTTCCGATGCCCCGTAAACCGCCGCCGCAAGCCCCGCGGGGCCGGCGCCGATGATCACGACGTCATAAAGACTTTGAACGGCTTTCGGGGCGAGACCGATTTTATCCGCAATCTGCCGCAACGACGGCTGCGAAAGCACGCTGCCATCTTCGAAAAACACGACCGGCAAATCCTTCAGATCGAGCTGATGCAACGTCAGCAGTTCGCCCGCTTTGTCATTCGCCTCGATGTCCAGCCACTGATAAGGAAAAAGATTGCTCGCCAAAAAATCTTTGATGTCGTGCGACTTGGGCGAGAATTGATAGCCCGCGAGTTTGATGCCGTCGAACTCCGGTCGGTATGTGGCTTGCCAATCGCCGAGCAAATCGGTCAGTACGGGAAAAAGTTTTTCTTCCGGCGGGTCCCAAGGCTTGAGCAAATAATAATCGAGTTTGACGTCGTTGATTGCTTTGATCGCCGCGCTCGTTTCCGAATAAGCCGTGAGGAGCACGCGCTTGGCCTCGGGGAAAAGCGGTTTGGTTTGCTCTAGAAAATCCACGCCGTTCATTTCCGGCATCCGCTGATCGCTGACGAAAAGAGCGACGGGTTCGTTTTTGGCTTTCAAGTCTTTGAGCATCGCCAAAGCTTCGCCCGCCGACGTGGTGCTGACGATGCGATACGTTTTTTTGTATTCATTACGAAGGTCTCTGGCAATCGCGCGAAGCACTTGCTCGTCGTCATCGATCACGAAAATGGCCGGTTGTTTTCGGGTTGCCATAATTTTCCAGTGTTTGTTTTCAGCGATTGTTTTCCGCGGCGGTTGCGGCGGCGGGAAGCGGGAAGCGGAGTTCGAAGGCGGTGTATCCGCTCTCCGACCTGACGCGGATTTCGGCGCCGTGCCGGGCGATGATTTTTTTTACGATGTCTAATCCCAAACCGGTGCCTTGTCCGGGCGGCTTCGTCGTAAAAAACGGGTCGAAGATTTTGGAGAGCATCTCTGCGGGCACGCCGTCGCCGTTATCGATGATGCACACCACCGCCGTGTCGCCTTCGCGTTTGCCGGTGAGTTGCAACGTGCCGCCTTCGGGCATCGCATCAAGGGCGTTATCGATCAGATTCGTCCACACTTGATTGAGTTCGCCGCCGAACGCCATCACTTGCGGCAAGTCCGCTTGAAAGTGTTCTTCGACGCGAATCTTTTTTTGCTTGAGTTTGTAGCCGAGCATGGTGAGCGTGCTGCGCAGGCCGCTGAGGACATCCGTCGGTTCGCGGACGGCGGCGCTGTCCAAATGCGTGTAGCCTTTGACGGACTCAACCAACTTCTTGATGCGCCCGGAAGCCTCCTGAATTTCAGCGACGTATTGTTCGGTGTTGAGCACGCTTTCGAACCACTCTAAGACGGTCGGCAAACTTTTAACGGAAATTTTTGTAGCGACGAAATCAAGATCGGCGGGCGTGATGGCGAAGTGGGCGAAAATTTCAGTGCGCTCGTCGGTGGCGTTGTCTTCATCGCACGCGGCATCGTGTGCGAGGAGCCAATCACGCAGGTCGTCTTGCAGCATGGTGCGCTCCATCAGCGAAAGCGGCTTTGGGCGGGCTTTGCCCGGTTCGGATTGGCCGAGTTTGGTGAAGAGCAGTTCATCGATGGCGTCGACTTCGGCGGGTTCGATTTTCGAGAGCATCACGCGCTTGAAACTTTCGGGCACTTCGCCGAGATGCTTCTTCAATTGTGACGCGCTGCGGACGATGGCAGCGGCGGGATTATTAAGTTCATGCGCCAGCCCTGCGGAAAGTTTGCCGAGTGAAATAAGTTTTTCATTCTGCTGCGCGTGGGCGGTGAATTCGCGTGTGCGGTCGAGCATCACGCTGACGAGCGATTGCGTGAGATCGTAGTGCGCGCAGGTAAGCTCGACGAAATATTTTTTGTGCAACTGCAAGAGTCGCGCCTCTTCGAGAACCACGCCGGTGCCCGACGCCGTTTGGAGACGGGAGAAAGGCAACGCGCCGGTAATCGTGCCGCTTTCGCTGACGGCGTATTCGCGCATCTGCCCGCCCTGTTCGAATCGCAAACTGATTTTGCCCGCGAGCACGATGCTCATGAAATCAATCGCTTCACCCACTTTGAACGTGTAGTCGCCTGCGGCGAAGTCGCGGAGTTCGGCGTTCGAGATCAGCCAGTGAAGGGCGTCATCGGACACGCCGTGAAACGCTGCGAGACCGCGAAGTTGAGCGAAAACATCGGACATGACAGGCGACGGATTAAGGTTTGGGTAATCTATGAAATCAAACCGGATGAAATCAAATCAGAAGCCGCTGCTTTTGGCGGTAAAGATTTATGTGATGCGCGGTGATGTGAGTAAAGACGGATTGGCGGGACAAATCATTTCAAACCTGAGAAACCCCGCGACAAGCCGATACATGTAAAAACAGAGTTCAGAAACGAATAGGATGAGATGAATGTCGTTGGTGCATCGCAACTTCGACGCAACTTTTCAGACATAGTGTATGTCCGGCTTAAACCGCAAAATATTATCGCTGCTGATGCTCGGCCTATTCATCGCCTCCGTGATGAACGCCTCGCTTGTCTGCGCGCGGATGTGCCGCTCTGTTCCGGTGCCGGTGGCTGTGAAAGCCTGTTGTGCCGATGATGCGAATCAAGGCGATGCAAATCGAAGCGATGCAAACCCAGATGATGCAACGCAAGCCCCATCCGATTGCTGCTGCAAAACGCCTGCAAAGATTTCGGCTTGCACCGCCGAACAAGATTTTGACCTTTCTCCCGTTGCCGCAGCTTCGCCGCTCGCGGTTGCCGCGCTTGCATGGTCATCAGAGGTACGGCTCACCGCCACACGGTTGCCGCATCCCGATGTTCAGGCCATAGATACCAGTCCGCCCAATCCCCACGCCCTTCTACAGACCTTCCGTATTTAAATCCATACCGCTTCGAAGCGCCGTCTTTACCGCAATGCCGTAAAGTCCGCGGCGTCATTTTTAAAATGAACCGATGCTTTGTTCGCCTGTGTGCGTGCGGCAACGGCTCGGGGTTTAACAATTCAGCGTGAAGATTAAAAACGGATGATTGAAAAGATCATTGAACTTTCGGTGCGCAATCGCTTCGTGGTGATTGCAATTTATCTCGCGGTGATCGGGGCGGGAATTTACGCGGTGCGAACGATGCCCGTCGATGCGATTCCCGATCTTTCGGAAAACCAAGTGATCGTCTTTACCGAGTGGATGGGACAAAGCCCGAAGCGGGTCGAAGATCAACTGACGTATCCGATCACGAAAAATCTGCAAGGCCTGCCGAAGGTCAAAGCCGTGCGCTCGCAAACGATGTTCGGCATGAGTTTCGTCTATGTGATTTTCGAAGACAATACCGACGTCTATTGGGCGCGGGCGCGCGTCTCGGAACGCCTCACGATGATGCAATCGCAGTTGCCGCGCGGGGTTGTCCCGGCGATGGGACCGGACGGCACGGGCGTCGGACATATTTTTTGGTATTACCTCAAGAGCCGCACGCTTGATCTTGCCGAACTCCGCGCGATTCAGGATTACTATTTGAAAGTGCAACTCTCCGGCGTGCAAGGCGTGGCGGAAGTGGCGTCGGCGGGCGGCATGGTGCGCGAATATCAAATCGATATCGATCAGCGCAAGTTGCTCGCGTACGGCTTGACCTTTGAGGACGTCGCCGCAGCCGTGCAGCGGAGCAACGCGGAAACGGGCGGCAACAATTTGGAACTTTCGGGCGCTGAATATTTTATTCGCGGCACCGGATACCTGCGCGGCTTGGATGACCTCGAAAACATTCCCGTCAAAGCGAGCGCTAGCGGCGTGCCGGTTCGGGTGAAAGACGTAGCGGCAGTGCAACAGGGCGGCGCAACCCGCCGCGGCGTGCTGGAAGCCGAAGGCGAAGGCGAAGTCGCGGGTGGCATCGTGGTGATGCGCTACGGCGAAAATGCAAAGGCCGTTGCGGATCGCATCAAAGAAAAACTCGCCGAACTTAAAAACGGATTGCCGCAAGGCGTTGAAGTCGTAACCGCCTACGACCGCTCCGACCTCACCGACAAATCCATTGCGACCTTGCAAGCCTCGTTGCTGGAGGAAGGCTTGGTCGTGGCCGTGATTGTATTTTTGTTTTTGCTCCATGTCCGCAGCGCGCTTCGAGTGCTGATTGAAATTCCCGTCTCGATTCTGATTTCATTTGCATTGATGCGGTACTTCGGCGTCAGCTCGAACATTATGAGTTTGGGCGGTTTGATGATTGCGATTGGCGTGTTGGTCGATGGCTCGATTGTGATGGTTGAAAACGACTACCGCAACATTGCGCTCGCGCTGGAAAAGAATCCCAACCTTGCACCGAAGGATTACATCTTGATTGCGATCAAGTCGTGTCAGCAAGTCGGGCGGGCGATTTTCTTTTCGCTCTCGATCATCATCATTTCATTTCTGCCGGTCTTTCTCTTGACGGGACAAGAAGGAAAGTTGTTTACGCCGCTCGTCTTGACGAAAACCTTCGCGCTGATCGGCTCGGCCTTGATCACGATTTCGCTCGTGCCCGTCTTGATGACGTTTTTCATGCGCGGCAAGTTTCGTCCCGAATCCGAAAACCCAACTTCAAAATTTTTTCATCGCTTCTATGATCCGATGCTGCGTTGGGCGCTCTCGCACAAAGCCCTCGTGCTCAGCCTGAACATCGCCGCGATCTTGCTGACGATCCCCGTCGTGATGCAAACGGGTTCGGAGTTTATGCCGCCGCTCGATGAAGGCTCATTGCTTTTTATGCCGACGCTTTTGCCGGATGCGTCGCTCGCCGAAACGAAGCGCGTGATGCAAGTGCAGGATAAAATTTTGAAAGCGATGCCGGAAGTGAAGCAAGTACTCGGCAAAGCGGGCAAAGCGGAAACGGCGACGGACAACGCGCCGGTGCAGATGATCGAAACGCTGGTCTTGCTCAAAGACAAACGCGAATGGCGCGCAGGCATGACGAAGGAGAAACTCATCTCTGAGATGAACGCCCAACTGCAAATCGCGGGCGTCTCCAACATCTGGACGCAGCCGATCATCAACCGGATCAATATGCTGGCGACGGGCGTGCGCACCGACATCGGGCTGAAGTTTTTCGGCGAGAACTTGGATACGCTGGAGCACTTGGCGGTCGAAGCCGAAAATATCTTGCGCGGTGTGCGCGGCGCGGCGGATGTGTATGCGGAGCGGACGCAAGGCGGCAGATACTTGGACATCGCGCCGAAGGTTGATGCGCTCGCCCGTTACGGTTTGCAAGTCGGCGACATTCAAGCGGTGATCGGCAATGCACTCGGCGGCGAAACACTCACGATGCTGGTCGACGGTCGGCGGCGGTTTCCCGTCCGGCTTCGATTGCAACGCAGCGACCGCCAGAGCATCGAGAGTTTGGAAAATATTCTTGTATCTCTTCCGATGCAAAATACAAGTGCACCGGCGGCAAGCAATTCGGCGATGAACGACAACGCGATGAACGGCATCAACATCGCACCGGCGGCGATGTCGCAACCTGCGGCGTCCGTGCAGCGGATGCGGGTGTTGCGGCTTGCGGAACTGGCGGACATTGCCATCACCGGCGGGCCGTCGATGATTTCCGGCGAGAACGGCCTCTTGCGTTCCATCGTGTATTTGAATGTGCGCGGACGGGACTTGGGCGGGTTTATGGGCGATGCCAAGCAAGCGATTGACCGGCGGTTCGCGGGCAAGTTGCCGCAAGGCGTCTATTACACGTTCAGCGGCGAGTATGAAAACAAACAGCGTGCGGAGAAAACCCTGCTCGTCATCGTGCCCATCGCGCTCGTACTCATTTTCCTGATGCTTTATTTCATCTTCAAAAATTTTCTCGAAGCGGGTTTGGTGATGCTCTCCGTACCGTTCGCGCTCATTGGCGGCGTGGTGCTGGTGTGGCTGCTCGGCTACAATTTTTCCGTCGCGGTGTGGGTCGGATTTCTCTCGCTCTACGGCGTGGCGGTCGAGACCGGCGTCGTAATGGTGATTTACTTGCACGAAGCTTTGGATAAACGCCTCATCGCCAAAGGTTCAGCCTTTACCGAGCAAGACATTGTAGCGGCGACGTTCGAAGGCGCGCTCTTGCGGCTGCGACCGAAAATTATGACGGTGGCGGTCAATCTTTTTGCGCTCGTGCCGATTATGTGGGCGAGCGGGACGGGATCGGATTTGGCGAGGCCGGTCGCGGTGCCGATGCTCGGCGGCATCCTGACATCGGCGATTCACGTGCTGTTTGTTACGCCGATCATTTTCGTGTTCATCAAAACGTATCTCTTTCGCAAAGGAAAATTGGCGGTAAGCGATATGGCAAAATTTATGGTGCATTAAACAAGCATCACATTGAAAGTATTTATGAATCGAGTCATACACATTTTTACACTGCTCGCTTTCACTGCGTCCGGTGCGGCGGCACAGACAGCGGTCGAAATGCCGAAGGCTGAAACGCCGGTGCAACTCGGATTGCCGGAGTTGCTCGCGCGGGCGATGCAAAACAATCCGTCGCTGAGGGCTTATCAATCGCGGACGGCGGCGGCATCGCAAGTGCCCGCGCAACTATCGGCGTGGAGCGATCCGGTGCTCATGCTGGAGTTGGATCAAGTGCCGCCCGCACACAACGCGGTCAGCATGACGACGGTGGCCATTTCGCAGACGATTCCGCTCACGAATGCCTTCGCCCTTGCCGGTGAAAGCGCGGAGCGCAGTGCGGCTGCGGCGGGCTTTGAGGCCGAAGCCTTTCGGAAGCGACTTACGCGGGATGTAAAAGCGACGGCGTATCAACTTGTGTTGGCGCAAAAGAAAATTACACTCGCCGAGGAAAACCGGTTGCTGCTCGAAGGATTTGTGAAAATCAATCTGACGCGGAACAGCGTGGGTAAAGGCTCGCAAGCCGAAGTGCTGAAATCGCAAGTCGAAGTCTCGCGCCTGACGAACGAAGTCTTCCGGCTGCGGCAACAGCAGCGCGCGTTGCTCAAAACGCTCGCGTCGCTCGTCGGTGAAAACGTCGCGGGCGTGCGCGTGAGCGATGATGAACTGATGCCCGCGCGAACGTCGCGCCTGATGACGGATAGAACGGTGATTGCAACCGCGGCCATGATGGAAGATTCATTGAAGGCGATGATGCTGGAAAATCAAAACGAACTTCGAATGATGCGCGAGCGCATCTCGTCGCTGCGGCTCGCGGCGGAATCAGCGAGCAAGGCGGGCATACCGAACCTGACGCTGGGGCTGGGCTATGAATACATGTCGCAGACGCCGTATCAAGATATGGCGGGACCCGCGTTTCAATACCGGCTTGAAATAAATCTGCCGCTCTTCGGATACAGCGCGGCGAAGTACCGCGCGCGGACGACGGAACTTTCGCTGTTGCAGCAGGCGGCGGAAGCGGAGTATGAATCTCAACGGCTGATGCTTTCGGCGGCGCTCGCAACCGCCTTGGCCGATCTCGCTTCGGCGGCGGAGACGGCGGCATTCTACAAAACGATACTCATTCCGCAGGCCGAAAGTACGCTCCGCTCGGCGGGCGTCGCTTACGAAACCGCGAAGGTCGATTTTCTCACGCTGCTCGATGCGTATCGAACCCTGCGGGAAGCGAAACTCATTTACTTCGAATCCCTGACGTCGTTGGCGACCGCTCAAGCAGAGATCGACCGCCTGACAACCCATTAATCTCAATGGATAAAAATATGAACACGACTCAACGCAATATTTTTCTCGCCGTGATCGCCCTATTAGTGGTGGCGGTATCGGCATTAGGCATCATGGTCTACAGACTGTCATCGAAAGAACCGGCGGCGGAAGAAAAATTTATTTATCAATCGGCGATGCACCCGTGGATTGTTTCGGATAAGCCGGGCAAGTGTCCGGTGTGCGGGATGGATTTGGACAAGCGTCCGCTGAAAGACTATCTGGCGGAGAAAGCCTCGCGGGGCAATGACAGTGCGTCGGT
>JACMJS010000358.1 GCA_014380515.1 Chlorobiales bacterium | reverse complement strand
TTCCTCAACGATGACGGGCAGATACGCGCCTTCCGGCAACTTCTTTCCTTTCGGCGAGGTGTTTGTAATGGCGACGAATTTATCGCCCAAGATGCCCTGCCCTTTGATCGTTGCAACGACCGAATCCGTGATGAGATAGGCGAACTCGTCGCTCACTTCCATGTCAATTTCAACGCCGATGGTGTCGTTCCGCGTCTTGAATGACAGCAGGGTTACATTGCCGACTTTTTTACCGGCGACGGAAACAAGATTATTTTCCTCAAGCCCACCGATGTCAGAGACGAAGAGTTTGTACTTGACTTTCGAAGTCAGCGTGCTGCTGTTGCGTCCGATGATGAGCGCGAGCACGCCGACGAGTGCGATTCCGGCGACGAAGAGCAGGCCGGTGCGAAGGTTGTTCCAGCGCAATTGGCTGGCGGGATTATCTGAAGCCATTCGTGGTTTTTGGTAAAGGTTTTTAAAAGTTTTTTGTCAGGAGGCTGCGGGTAACCCGTGCTTGCGTGGTTGTTAAATTTCTTCCTCGGCACTGAGGAAAGATTGAATGAACGGATGATCGTGCGTTCTCATTTCCTCCGGCGGCCCTTGAAAAATAATCTCACCGTTGTAGAGAATAAATACTTGATTCGCCACGCCGAAAATATCCGAAATGATATGCGTGATCATCACCGAACCCACCCCTGTTTCATCGCGCAATTGCTTGATGACGTTCAAAATTTTCTTGGCGGAAAGCGGATCAAGTCCCGCGGTCGGTTCATCGAGCAAGATCGTTTTCGGCCCGAAGATGAGTGCCCGCCCGATGGCGACACGCTTTCTCATGCCGCCGGAAAGCGCATCGGGCAACGAATCTTCGAGACCTTCGAGACCGGCGAACTTCATTTGCTCTTTTACTTTGCCCGCAATTTCATCATCCGGCAACCTCAGGTTTTCGCGCAGAAAAAATCCCATATTTTCTTCAATCGTCATCGAATCAAAAAGCGCGTTGCCTTGAAAAACCATCGCAATTTTGCGGCGAATCGGAAAGAGTTCAACTTCACTGAACTTGCTAATATCCGTCCCGTCGATGAGCACTTGACCTGAGGTCGGTTTGATCAGACCCAGTGCCAACTTGATAATTGTGCTTTTACCCGCACCCGACGGCCCCAAAATGACGTTGATCTTCTTATCCTCGATAACCAGCGAAATCCCCTTCAGAATTTCCCGCGTGCCGTAGCTTAAATGAACATTCTTAAATTCAATCATCCTTTGAAGGTATCCACATTTACAAAATTTCAAACACCAATTTCGTGATATAGAAATTGAAAACCAATACAAGGCCGGACGAAACTACAATACCTTTAATGGTAGAACTGCCGACGCCGACCGTGCCGCCTTTTGCGGAAAAACCATTAAAACAGCTGACGAGCGTAATTAAAATTGCAAAAACCGGCGGCTTCAGGAATCCGACCACGAGGTCTTTCCAGACCAGCAAATTCAGTACCGAATTCCAGTAAAAGCCCGGATCGATGTGGTGATAGGATTGGGCGATAAAGCCGCCCGCCATCAAGCCGACGAAATCGCTAAGTGCCGTGAGCGGCAAAAACATGAGCAGTGCGGAGACCAAGCGCGGGACCACAAGTTTCGCAATCGGGTCGGTGCCGAAGGCGCGAAGGGCGTCGATTTGCTCCGAGATGCGCATCGCGCCCAGTTCCGAGCCGTTGCGGGCACCGACGCGGGCGGAAAGCATCAGGCCGGTGAGCATTGGCCCCAGTTCGCGGATCACGGAAAAGGCCGTCGTGCGTCCGGTCAGCCCTTTGGCACCGAACTCGGTAAGAATGTTACCGACTTCAAACGAGAGCAAACTGCCAATCGATAGCGAGCTGACAATGATAATCGGAATGGATTCCGTGCCGCTCACATACATTTGATTGAGCGTGTCTTTCCAATACCGTTTGGTAGACCCCAGCGAGCCGAATGTGCGAACGGAAAATTCCAAGAACTCTTGCATCGTGAAGATGAAGTCCTTGAACCACGTATTAACGCGGGTGAAGAGCGGAAGTGCGGGCGATGATGATGCAGCCATGTTTTAGGGTTGGTTAGAGTTATGGTTTCTGATTGGACGATCACGGCAAAAATGCAAGTGATTTTCGGCAGCGGTGCAAGATAACGAACGGCTTTCAAAGATGTGCAGGCATCGCCCGGGCAAGCCGAAGGGACTTGACAAGGCAAAAAAGTTTGTCGCCATAGTTGACAAAGCGGAAAAAATTGTCTATCATTGCCACAGACTTTTGAATCGCTCTTCAAACTAACTGTACAGACACTTCATAAGCCACATCTACCACGCACTCCGGCGACCGCCACACATTCCCTGCATTCCGTTTCCACCGTTTTCGAAATCCAGTACTCAAGTTACCCGCATCACAAGTTTAACGCTTGCCTGTTGCAACCGAATCTGATACCAAACCGCACGCCGTATTGAAAGAGCGTGCACGAATTTTTTAATCTGCCGCTGCCACGAGAGGCTTTGCGGATAACAATAAGGAGAACCGACATCGCACCTTGTTATTGATTTATGCTTGCCGGGTGTTCAGCCCGGAATACTTTTTTCTTATGGTAAATCAATGAACAGTCTCCTCAACTATTAACCACTTTCAGGAGGAATCCGATGTCGAATCCAATTGCAGATTTCATCAACGACGAAGCGTTTGCCAAACTTCGTTCCTACCGCTTGCTTGACGAAAAGCAACTGCGTGATTATCACATCCGCCAGATTTTTCAAATTGCCCGCGCCAAAAAGCACTCCGCCGGAGATGCGATTGAATACGTCCAGCGCGAGTATCCGTACTTGCAGTTCGATACCATCCGCAAGATCGTCTATAAACGCTGAAGCGGTTTCGACAGGGGACGACGCTCAACCCGTCGCACCGTCTTGATTCTGTTTCCCCGCAACACCTCTCCTTGCGTAGCGGCCTGCTGCACTTCCCCGCTCCGAAAGTTTGCAAACCTGAAACCATAGTTTGTTTTGGGTTTGCAACTTTTTTTTCTAACTTAGCGGCCTTTTATTTTCGCGGTCGCCCGGGAGGCGATACTTTTTTTGAGAGAATTTTTTCTGGGAAGATGTTCGAGTCTTTAAGCGATAGTCTTGATCTGGCACTGCGGAAAATTTCCGGTCAAGCCCGAATCAACGAAGTCAATGTCGGCAATGCGATGCGCGATATTAAACGCGCGCTCTTGGACGCGGACGTAAACTACGCCGTCGTCAAGACCTTCGTTGAAGATGTTCGCAAGAAAGCCCTTGGCGCGGATGTGGTTAAGAGCGTGCAGCCCGGCCAGATGCTCGTCAAGATTGTGTATGACGAATTGACCGCGCTCATGGGCGGCACGGAAGCGGGTCTCAACCTGACCTCGAAACAAATCCCGGTCGTCATTATGGTGGCCGGTTTGCAAGGTTCGGGTAAAACGACCTTCGCGGGGAAGCTCGCGCTGTCATTAAAGAAAAAAGGCCGCAGCCCGCTGCTCGTTGCCGCCGACGTCTATCGCCCCGCCGCCGTTGAGCAACTCAAAATGCTCGGTGCTCAAATTGAAGTGCCGGTTTTTTCGCTCGACGAAAAAGATGCGTTGAAGGTCGCCCGTGAAGGCGTGGAGTTCGCCCGCAAAAATGCCCGCGACATTTTGATTCTCGATACTGCCGGACGTATGCAGGTCGATGAGGAAATGATGGCGGAAGCGGAAAACTTAAAACGCCAATTGAAACCGCAGGAAATTTTGTTCGTCGTCGATGCGATGACGGGACAGAATGCCGTGAACACCGCCAAAGTCTTTAACGACCGCTTGGACTTCGATGGCGTCGTGCTGACGAAAATGGACGGCGACACGCGCGGCGGTGCGGCGATCTCGATCAAAACCGTTGTCTCAAAACCAATTAAGTTTTTGAGCACCGGCGAAAAGATGGAAGACTTGGACGTCTTCTACCCCGACCGGATGGCGCAACGCATTCTCGGCATGGGCGATATTGTTTCGTTCGTCGAGAAAGCGCAGGAGACGCTTGATCTTGAGAAGACGCAGAAACTTCAAGGCCGCTTGCTTGAAAACAAGTTTGATCTCGAAGATTTCTATCAGCAGCTTCAGGAAATTAAGAAAATGGGATCGCTCCAGCAGGTGGCGGCGATGATTCCGGGCTTTTCGAAAGCCTTGCCGGAAAATATCAAAGACGACGACTTCAAATATGTCGAGGCGATTATTTGCTCGATGACGAAAATGGAAAAACAAAGTCCCGAGATCATCAACGGCAGCCGCCGTCAGCGGATCGCGCGGGGCAGCGGGCGCAGCGTTCAGGAAGTGAACGGACTGCTCAAGCAATTTGCCGAGATGAAAAAGATGATGAAGTCGGTAACGAAGATGGCGAAGTCGGGGCGACCGATCACCGCACAGAACTTGCCGTTCGGACGCTGATTTCTTATTCGCTTCTCATGTCATTCCCGCCCGCGCCGCTCCAAAGTCCCGCGCTGCGGGAATGACGGACAAAGAGAGTCTACTGCTTATACAAAATTTATTCTCATAACGCTCACTTATTAAACGATACAACCTTGGTTAAGATCAGACTCCGCCGGATCGGACGTAAAAAGTTGCCGATCTATCAAATCGTCGCCGCCGACTCACGCGCACCGCGCGACGGAAAGTTTTTAGAAGTCATCGGTAAGTATGAACCGACGAAGAAGCCGCACGCCGTCGCCTTGCAGGAAGACCGCGTGGCCTATTGGCTCGGCGTGGGCGCGCAGCCGACGGATACGGTTCGCAGCGTCATCAGCGGCACGGGACTGTTGCTCAAACTGAATTTGAAGCGGAAAGGCAAGAGCCAAGAAGAAGTCGATGCGGAGTTTGCCAAATGGCAAGTGCAGCGCGAAGCGGGTGCAAAGAAACGTCTGGCCCGCAAGTCCGTTCGCCGCCGCACGAAGAAGGAAGCCGAAGCGAAAGCCAAAGCCGAGAAAGAACAACCGACAGCGTAAAGAAAGGATGAAGGCGGAGGGATGAATGAAGCAAAGTCGGATTCACCTATGCTGTACGTCATCGGGCAGATTGTCAAAAGCCAAGGCTTGAAAGGCGAGGTGAAGGTGAAAGTCGAAACCGATTTTCCCGAAACCTTCAAGACGCGGACGAAACTCTATCTCGGCAAAGATGAAAGTTCGGTGAAGTCCATTGTGATTATCACCGCGCGGGTGCACGAAGGCTTTGCGTATCTGCTGCTCGAAGGCGTTTCGGACCGGACGGCATCGGACAAATTGAAAAATTACTTTCTCTTCACCGACGACCAAAGCCTTGTGCCGATGACCGGCGACAAGGCTTACATTCACGACCTCATCGGTCTTGCGGTGTTTGATGCCTCAGGCGCAGGGCTTGGCACTTTGACCGACGTCTTGCAATTGCCCGCCGGTGATGTCTATGAAATAACGACGCACGGCAACGCTCGGAAAGTGTTGATACCTGCGATTGATGAGTTCATCGCTGAGACCAACTTGACGGCAAAAAAAATTGTGGTCGTGCGGTTTAGGGAATTTTTGGATGACGATGCCATCGCTGAAAGTCCCGACGAAAATTTATAGTTCATTGATTTATTTCGATTCCGTTTCGACCGATGTTGCGACTTGATGTGATTACCGTGATGCCTCGCTTTTTTGAAAGCGCGCTCGCGTACGGCATGATCGCCATCGCCCAAAAGAAGCAGGCGGCGGAAGTATATCTGCACAACCTGCACGATTACGGTCTGGGCAATTACAAGCAAATCGACGACCGTCCCTTCGGCGGCGCAGCCGGAATGATTTTGATGTGCGAGCCGGTTTTTGCGATCATTGAAAAACTACAAACGGAACGCACGTACGACGCGGTGATTTTTCTGACACCCGACGGTGAGCCCTTAAAACAAAGCATCGCAAACGAACTTTCGCTGACACACAATCTCATCGTGCTTTGCGGACACTACAAAGGGATTGATGAACGCATCCGCGAGACTTTAATCACGCGGGAGATTTCGATTGGTGATGTGGTTTTGAGCGGCGGCGAACTGCCAGCCCTGGTCCTGATTGATTCCATCGTCCGTTTGATCCCAAATGTTTTGGGCGATAGCGAATCGGCACTCACCGATTCGTTTCAGGATGGGAAGTTGGATTCGGTGCACTACACGCGGCCTGCGGAGTTTCGCGGCTTGAAAGTACCGGAGGTATTGCTTTCCGGCAACCATAAAAAAATTTCGGAGTGGCAACAGCAGAATGCGGTTGAACGCACATTGAAACGCCGACCTGATTTGCTTTCGGAATGAATTTTTGAAACGAGACATCTGCATTTCACAACGACATTGTAGGGACGAGGCCACAGGGCGCAAGCTCGTAAACTCGCTATCGCCCCCACGGAAATGAATAAGACACCGAGCAGATGCGAAGCAGAGAAAAATTTTAATTCATAACTTTTTACGACCATGCAGAAAATTAAACTTTTGGAAGCGACGCAATTAAAGTCTACGCTTCCCATCTTCCGCCCCGGCGACACGATCAATGTTCAAGTGCGTGTAACCGAAGGCGATAAAGAACGCTTGCAATCTTATCAGGGCATCGTGATCAACCGGCGCGGCGAAGGCATGTCGGAGACGATGACGGTGCGGAAAATCTCGAACGGCGTCGGCGTCGAACGTATTTTCCCGTTGCACTCGCCGTCGGTGGCTGCAATTGACGTGGTAAAACTTGGCAAATCGCGCCGTGCGAAACTGTTCTACCTGCGCAGCCGCACCGGTAAAGCGGCGACGAAGGTCAAAGAGCGCACCGCCAAACTCGTGCCCGCCAGCGTGTAACGCTTGCTTCGAATACATCAAAAGCCCGATGGTTGTTCAACGTCGGGCTTTTTCGTTCTTGCGTGTTGCATCGCTTCCATGTCATTCCCGCGAAAGCAGGAATCTTACGACTGGGGCAATCAAGATTCCCGCTTTTGCGGGAATGACAGAAGTGTTGAGCGGAAGGAATAAGAATGTGCTACAATTTTTTCTATGCCAAAGAAATCTCAACTCAAGCCGGATTTTCAGAAACTGTTCAAGTCCTTTGCGGCCAAGCGAATTGCGGTCGTCGGCGATGTGATGCTCGATAAATATATCTTCGGCCATGTTTCGCGTATCTCGCCCGAAGCTCCGGTGCCGGTGATTGATGTGCAAAGTCAGAGCGTGCGGCTGGGCGGTGCGGCCAATGTGGCGACGAATATTGCCGCGCTCGGCGCAACGGCGATGCTCTTCGGCGCCGTCGGCGATGACGGCGATGCGCTGCACTTGCGTGAAGAAATGCAGCGGCAAGGTCTTTCACCCGATTATCTCGCGGTTGAACCCAGCCGCCCGACGACGTCCAAGATGCGCGTCATTGCCCAGAACCATCACATCGTTCGCATCGATTCGGAAACGAAGCGCGAGATTACTTCCGCGACTGAGGATAACCTGCTCGCCATGTTGCAAGCTGTCATCTCGGAAACCGATGCGATTGTGCTGGAGGATTACAATAAAGGCGTGCTGACGAAGCGGCTCATCAAAAGCGTGCTCGCACTAGCGAAGCGGCATCAAGTTCCGGTTACGGTTGATCCGAAGCACGACAACTTTTTCGATTACAAACACGCGACCGTTTTCAAACCGAACCTGAAGGAAATTTCCGATGCGTTCGGGCGGAAGTTCTCGAACACCGATAGCGACGCGCTACTCGCGTGCGAATTGCTTCAGAAAAAAGTCAAGGCCGATTTTATTTTACTCACACGCAGCGAGCAAGGCGCAACGGTTTATTCGAAAGGCACAGCGACGCATATTCCGTCGGTGGCATTGGAAGTCGCCGATGTTTCCGGCGCGGGCGATACGGTTATCGCCGTTTTGACAGCGGGGCTAACGGCGGGACTTTCGGCGTTCGAAGCGGCGCGATTGGCAAACTTTGCGGCGGCGATTGTATGCGCGGAAGTCGGCGCGGTGGCGATTGACGCGGGGAAATTGCTGGAGTATTGCAGAGCGCACTTTTAGCACGAACGAGAAGCGGTGCATTCGCCGTTGAGGTTGGCTATCAGACGTGCATATAGTGTAGGCATCAACACAGCAAAGCATTCTTTCGAAACTCACGGTTGAACCGTTCGAATGTTTACTTCACTTTGAAGGCGACAGGGATCACAATCGTGCTCGGCACGGGCGTTCCGGCGGCAAGGGCGGGAATAAATTTCGTTTCTTCCGTCAGCACGCGAAAGACTTCTTCATCCAACATCGGGTTAACGGATTTCACAAAATCCACGCTGATGACTTCCCCGCGCTTGCTCACCAGCACCCGCGCTACAACCTTGCCTTCAGTACGGCTCTTGAAGGCCAGTTCGGGATACTTGATTTTTTCATAGACCGCCGCGACCCCGCCCTCGATATCGACTTCGCGTTCAAGCCCCGCAATCCGGTTCGGGTCGGCGGCGACTTCGCTTTCTTCGGCGAGCCGTTGCAAGGCTTCATCATCGGCTTTGCGCATCGAGATCACCGGCGCATCCGTTGCTGTAGTATTCGCAACCGAACTGGCGAGTTTAGGTTTGACCGCCTCAACCGGTCTGACGGTCTCAGGCTTTGCCGCGGCCAGAAGTGATTTCGGCTCGGGCTTCGTTTCCGTTTGCACTGCGGCAACGAGTTCGCCGCCCTCGCCTTGCATTTTCACATCGATGCGCGAGGTGAGATTGGACGCGACATTCACTTTCGTTTCCCACGGCGCAAGGCCGCGTTTGGAAACTTTCAGCTTGTATTCACCGGCGGGCACGCTGAGCAAGGCGTAATACCCTTGCGCGTTGGAAATCGCGGCTTGCGTTGCACCGGCGGCGGTGATGTAAAGCGTCGCCCCGGCGAGCGGCAGCCCTTTGGCCTCGGTTACCCGTCCCATCAACCGCCCCGCAGGATCGCTCTGCGCCATCAGCGGCAAGTGATTGAACATTACAATTAACACACCGCAACCCAGCCGCGCGGCGGCGCATATTCCCCGTTGATTTCTTAACCCGTTCATGCCTACTTCAAATGTTTTGGTTGTGTGCGTTTCCCCTTGTCTGAGGCCACGCACAAAAGTATCGGGTTAGGGCATCCGAAATTTCTTTTAAGCCGCAAAGTTTTTGTTCACCACGCGCTGCGGCGATTCTCTCCTCTCGCCTGCGTGCAAAATATTCACATATAAAACTCGGTGTGATATTACTTTAACGAACCATATTTTGCAAGCGATTCGGCCTTCGAAAATAATTTCGTCGCTTCGAACAGCACGTTGTCCGTTTGCGTCCGCACCGCCCACCGTCCGCGGTTGCTCCACAGTTGTCCAGCGATCACTTCTTTGATGGCCGTTTTCAAAAAGCGTTCATCGGCGCGGAACATCGGCTCATTGACCGGCACGCCTTTCTTTGCCGCAAGTGCGGCCAGTTCATTCATCATTTCCGGCGTCACATCAAAGCCGTTTAAAAACATTTCGAGGTTTAGGCCATAGCGTCCCCGCAAGTCTTTGCCATGCTGTGTGAAATACGCATTCGCAAAATCCGTCAACACGTTTTTATTGCGCAGTTCGCGGAAGTACATCGTTACCGTATCGGCCTTCACGAAATAATCGGGTGTGATGCCGCCGCCGCCAAGCACCAACCGTCCCGCGTCGGTGCGAAACGCCGGATGCGCGGAGTCGGGTTTGATCAGCGTCTCGGCAGAGACCGCGCGGCTGCCCGTCAGCCGGGCTTCGGCGGTCGCCTTCGACATTGTGTTTGCTTCCGATGAATCTCCGCCTACATCATCGCGCGTGAGGGCTTCGGCATAATATTCTTTTTTACCTTTCTCGTACGGGCGTTGAATGAGGCGACCCGAAGGCGTGAAATACTTCGCCGTTGTAACCCGCATCGCCGAGCCGTCGTCCAAATCAAACTGCAATTGCACCAACCCTTTACCGAAAGATGTTTGTCCGACGAGTAGCGCGCGGTCGTGATCTTGCAACGCGCCCGCTACGATTTCCGACGCCGATGCCGAGGTGCGGTCGATGAGTACCACCAACGGATTCTCTTCGAACGCATCACCCGGCTTTGAAAAATCTTCGCTGACCGAGGAGCGGTTGCGGCTTTTGGTGAAGACGATTTTTTTCGTGCCGCCCAAAAATTCATCGGCCATCTTGACCGCCTCGTGCATGAACCCGCCGCCGTTGCCGCGGAGGTCTAACACCAATTTTTTCATCCCGCGCGATTTCAAATCCGTCAGTGCCGCCATGAATTCATCGTAAGTCGTTTCGGCAAAGCGATTGACTTTGATGTAGCCGATGTCGCCCCGAAGCATCAGATACGTATCGACGGTGAAGATCGGAATTTTATCGCGCGTGATTTTGAAGGGAAGCAAATCACGCTCGCCCGCACGTTTGATTTTCACCGCGACAACAGTGCCTTTCTCGCCCTTGAGCCGCTTCATCACTTCGTCGTTGGTGAGGCGCACGGCGGACTTGCCATCGATCTCGATGATTTGATCGCCGGACCCGATGCCGAGTTTTTCACTTGGGCCGCCGGAGAGTGCGTTTGAAATCGTGAGCGTATCGTTTTGAATGCTGAACTCGACGCCGATGCCGAAAAAGCTGCCGCGAAATTCTTCCTTTGATCGCGCGACTTGATCGGCGGAAAGGTAAATCGAATGCGGATCAAGTTTTTCCAACATGCCGTCGATGGCGCCGGAGACCAATTTTTCCGTGTCGACTTCATCGACGTAGTTGCGGCTGATGATGTTCGCCGCGCTGACGAACTTGCGCTGCTGTTCCAAAAGCGCATCGCCTCCCGAACCGCCGCCCTGATATTTCATGCCGAAGATGAAACCAAAAATGAGCATGGCCAGAAGCACGATGCCAAAAGAGATATTTTTCATTGCTATCCAATAATTGACGAACCGTTGATGAGCAACTTTGCGGGGTGCTCAAAAATTCCGAACCCCGAATTTCAAACCCCTCTTGTGCTTCGGACATTCTCCCATTTGGCAAGGGGGAGAGTTGTCGCATGAAATAAACCGCATGAAATAAATCGAGTAAAAGAGGTCGAGTGAAGTGAAGTCGTAGAATGTATCTCAAACAATATGACACCGTCTTCTTTTTAAAACTCTCCCCTTTAATAAAGGGGAGTATCCCGCCCTGAACGGGACAAGGGGTTAGATTCCTTCGACGAGCACTTTCGGCTGCGAGCTTTCCTTGCGCAGAAGTGCAGGCCAATACGCCACCACTTCCGAAGGCTTCGGCCTGCCGCCCGCAAAGCCCGTTACACTCGGCGGACCGGTGAGAATCAGCGGCGCAAGTTCCATCGCAAATTGTTCAATCGCTTTTTTATTCTGCCCGCGCACGCCGACGCGCATCTGTACTTCGTTGATGTGTGTGAGTTGTTCCAGCTCGTGATGACACGCATTGGCGCCGACAAACTCCGTGCGGATTTCATCGAACTGTAGCCCCAAATTTTTTAACCGTCCGCGCAAAATCTCATCGGCGCGTCGGGCTTTCTTTAAAGCATCCGGCCAAGCGTAGGTAAGGTTGCCGAATGCGACCCAGCCGTCGGTGTAAGAAATCGAGACTTTGTAAAACGGCGTTGCGGCAGCACCTTTGATGCCGAAGACGCGCACTTTGTTTTCAGAAATATCTTCGAGGTGAATGGAAGTGAAATCGGCGACGCAATCGGGCGTGATGTATTCGGCGGGGTTTCCGATTTCATAGAGCAATTGTTCTTTCACCACGTCGCTACTCACGAGGCCGCCCGTGCCGTGATGCTTGGTGATAAAGAACTCGCCCGTGGGATAGGCTTCGGCAATCGGGAAGCCGATGTTTTCTAAATCGGGCACGCTTTCCCAATCGCCCAAATAATTTCCGCCGGAGGCTTGTCCGCCGCACTCTAAAATATGCCCGGCGACGGTGCCCGCGGCGATTTTATCCCAGTCGTTCATCGGCCAACCGAATTCATAAATCATCGGCGCGAGCGTCAGGCCGGTATCGGTGCATCGTCCGGTGATCACAATGTCGGCGCCTTGCCGCAAGCACTCTACAATCGGTGCCGCCCCGAAATAGACGTTCGCACTGAGCACTTGCGAACGCACGCTGGATAAGGGTTCGTGGGTTTCCATGTTGCGAAGTTCGTCGCCGTTTTCAATGAGCGGGTCAAGCACGTCCATCAAGTCATCGCCCATCACCACGCCGACTTTTAAGTTCGTGATATTCATTTTGCGGGCGACCTCAAAAATTTTATCGCGGCATGCGACCGGATTCACGCCGCCCGCGTTCGTGATCACTTTGATTTTTTTTTCTAAAATGTCCGGCAGGATTTTCGAAATCACGTCGGGGAAATCGCGTGCGTAGCCGGCGCGCGGGTCTTTCTGACGCTGCTTCTGCATGATGCTCATTGTAACTTCGGCCAGATAATCGAGCATCATATAATCGATGGCGGTATCGCCCTTGGAAAGTTTGACTTGATCAATGGGAGCGCGTTGCAGGTCGCCCCAAAAGCCTTGGCCGGAGGCGATGCGGATGAATGGTTTCACGGTCGGAAGGTTGATGCGGTTTGATGCGGTTGGAAGTGTATCAGAATTTTATTCAGAGTTTTATTTTGAGTCCGAGTTCTTTTTTCATCGTGAGCAAGGCTTCGGCGTTGCCGCGGGCATCATCGACGGGATCGTGCGTGTGCAGGGTTTTGCGCAAGTGTTTGAAATCTTGATAGGTGTCTTTGACCATGCCTTTGTAAAGGCTGCCCAAGTTGTAGGAACTGTGTCCGAACGGATTTTCGCCCAAGAAGTGGTGAAAGTACCAACAGACGAACATCCAATCAAACCCGTTGTTATCGCTGATGAAGACCGCCCGGCCTGCGCTGTGCTCGGCGATCCATGCCTTGAACGCTTGCATCACGCTGAGCGGCTCATCGAAGGTCAAGGTATCTTCGCGGGTGTGCGTCGAGACCGCAAGGGCGGCGGGCACAAAGGCCTCGGAGATGGGTTTCAACTTGGCGTAGAAAGTTTTGTCCAACGCTTCATCGACGATGATCGCGCCCAGTTCAATCATCGAGAAGTCGCCCGGAATCGGTCCGTCGGATTCGATGTCGACCATGATGTATGACATGGTTATCGGTTAAGGTGTTTTTGAAGTTCTGTGCCGTTTAATTTTCACGGCGGGCAATCTACATAAGTCATTAGTTCGCTGCAAAGACGCGCAATCTTTTTGCGTTTGCATATAGGCATCTATATTGGAAATGCTTTTTATTCGCACGCCAACATTATCATCAACATACATGCACCGAACTCTTTTACCCTTCTTGCTTCTGGCGGGACTGATGGCCACGGGCTGTGCGGAATTGCGAGAGGTAAGCGCGGATCGCCCTGAACAAGGCGGCAACCGCGTCGGAGACGATGCGATTTACATCACGCTCGCCAAAGATTCCGCGGCGCAGCCTGTTGCAGATTATTATATCAAAGATGTGATCGATGACCGGAAGGCTTCGGAAGTGATCGGCATTGCGCAGGTCGGATTGTTCAACAGCAAAATCGCCGTCAAACTCGAAGGCGGCTTGCGAGCGCAGTTGCTTTCCTACTTCGATGCGCGTCGTCCAGTGCAGCCGAACCTCAAACCAATTGTTATCAGAGTTCTGTCGCTGAATGTCGTTGAGTACCCTGCAATGTTTTCGGAGAAAGCTCAAGCCCGGATACGACTTGCATTTTATGCTTTGGAAGGTTCTCAACTCAGTAAACTTTATGAAACGGATGCGTTTGTTGAAATCTTTGGTTTCGATGTAGCTGGTACACATGAGAGCAATCTGCGTACAGTAATCAATCAATGCCTTGCAAGTTTTGATTCTTCGAACCGGCATTCGGTTCAAACCGTGATGCAGGATTCAGCACAGGTTTATCCGCGCGCGCCGGACAGTGCGATGAGTGCGGCGTCGCAGCCTGCTCGCTCGTTCGCTTTCATTATGGGAGGCGGCGTCTTCGGGACGAACGGCATAGGAGGAACACTGCGTTACGCCACTTATTATGATCGCGGTTCAGATTGGTTTATGCCGATCAGTTATTCACTCACTGTACTATCTATTCAAAACCGCAGTAGGGGGTTGCAAGGTATATTCACCAACCTTGGTATTTCCGTTGGCGGCATCAAGCGGCCTGACAGTCAGAGCAACGGCGGTTTTTTCGTTGAAGTTATATTTCCGTTCGGTACAGAGAGCATCAACAGCAAAAACAGTCTCTTTGTTGGTCTTGGTTCGACACAAAACTTTATTTCGCTACCTCGCGCAAGTGGCTTTGCGTTCAGCATCGGTCTTTTTGAAAACGTTCACTTCAACTCACGACTTTATCCGTGGGACGTCGGATTGAGAGTTCAACTCGGCGGCGCATTTTAGTAAGCGTCTATACATTCCAAACCAACTTCAAACTTTTATATCAATGAAAAATCCAACGGGCAAATTGCTCATCATCTACGGCGCATTCCTTGTGGTCTGCGGCCTTGCGGGCTACCTCTCAAATCCGTCGCGGGCGATTTCCGCGCTAATCTCGGGCGGCAGCGCGGGCGCAACGATGATGGCGCTCGGCGCAGCGATTGATAGAAATCCGCGCGTTATTTCACACGCCGCCACCGGTCTCATCGCCGTGCTGACGCTGGTTTTCGGGTGGCGGATGGTGAATGCGTGGCAAGCGGCGACGGGCGACGCGCCGGAAAAAACATTCACCGCCGTCTTGCTCACCGTGATGACGCTGGGTTCCATCCTTGCCGTCATTTTTATTTTCCGTCAGCGGCCTGCGCCGAAAGTCGCGGCGTAATTTCTTACCTTTGCCTCGCTCTTTTGCCCTTCTGAACATTATCAAATCTGCATGGACAAACTTGTCATTCACGGCGGCGTCCCGCTTCGCGGCTCCGTCGCGGTTTCCGGCTCGAAGAACGCTGCGCTGCCGCTGATGGTCGCTTCACTGCTCGCCGCATCCGGCAAAACGATCATTACGCGCGTGCCGGATTTACGCGACATCGAAACGCTGTCGAACCTGCTGCGCATCATCGGCGCCCGCGTGGAATTTTATGATCACACGCTCGCCATTTCCGCCTCCGCGATTTCGCACACCGAAGCCCCGTACGAACTCGTCAAAAAAATGCGAGCCTCGATTTACGTGTTAGGGCCGTTGCTTGCCCGCTTCGGACGGGCGCGCGTCTCACTGCCCGGCGGCTGCGCGTGGGGGCCGCGTCCGGTCGATCTGCATCTTGAGGCGATGAAAAAATTAGGCGCAAGCGTGGAACTGGACGATGGCTATATCGTCGCCAAGGCCAAGCGCAAAAGGCTCACCGGCGCGAAGATTGATTTCAAAATTTCATCCGTCGGCGCGACGGGCAACGCGCTCATGGCCGCGGTGCTCGCCAAAGGTTCATCGCGCATGACCAACGCCGCAATCGAACCGGAGATTACCGCGCTCGCCAAATTCCTCGTCAAGATGGGCGCGAAAATTTCGGGCATCGGGACAACAACATTAGAGATCGAAGGCGTAGAGGAACTTTACGCCACCCGCGATGAAAATATCTGCGACCGCATCGAAGCGGGCACGCTGCTCGCCGCCGCCGCCATCACCAAAGGCCACATCACTTTGACCGACGCCGATCCTTTACAGTTCAAGGAAGTTTTAAAAAAGTTTGAACTGGCTGGTTGCAAAATTAAAACGACCGCATCGTCGGTCGAACTCATTTCACCCGCCAAACTCAAAGCGACGAACGTCGAAGCGAAAGTATATCCGAAGTTCCCGACGGACATGCAGGCGCAGTGGTCGGCCTTGATGACGCAAGCGGACGGCACGAGTAAAATTACCGACTCGATTTACGCCGACCGCTTCAAGCACGTGCCGGAACTCAACCGGCTCGGCGCGGATATTGAACTGCGGCAGAACTCAGCGATTGTGCGCGGCAAGAAAAAATTACAAGGCGCGAAAGTGATGTCGACCGACCTTCGTGCTTCCGCAAGTCTCATCCTTGCCGGACTTGCGGCGAGCGGCACGACGGAAGTTTTGCGGGTATATCATCTTGATCGCGGCTACGAAAAAATCGAACAAAAGCTTGCGGCTTTAGGCGCCCGCATCACCCGCGAAAAGTATGACGAGTTTGCCGCGCCCAAACCTGATGACGATTGAATGATCACTTGCATCATTTTTCTCTGTAGTTCTCAACATTACCTATCAAATACCATGCAAAACCA
>JACMJS010000357.1 GCA_014380515.1 Chlorobiales bacterium | reverse complement strand
GCAAGCCGCATCAATGCGGGCGAAAGCACGGGCACGCCGTCATCGAACATATCGAGAATCTCGCTGACGGGTTCGTCGTTTGGTTCGGCGATCAAACTTTGAACAACGCCGAGCAACTCGCGCTTCTTCTGTTTGCCGCGGCCAAACGGCACGAGCACGCGCACGCCCGCGGAAAGTCTGCCGGAAAGTTCATCGGGAATCGAATAGAGAAAAGGCCGGTCGCTGTAAGCGGACTCGACATAAACGAAGGCGAATTTTTCGGGCGTGATCGTCGCGTCGAGCATTTTAGAGTTCACGGAAAAAGCGGTCGGTGTCCATGGCGGAATGAAAGACGCCGAGAATATCGATGTTGGAATCCGGTTTGATGAGATAAGGGATTTTGAAGTGGCCGTAGAGCAAAATGCGAATATGATGATGCGGTTGTTCGCGGCGTGCACCGATTTCAGGAAAAGAGGCGAGCAAGTCGGCTTTGGCAAGGATGCCGTCGAGAAGCCTTTCGGCGGCGACCGGATTTTTCTCTACCGTATAATCATAAATTTCACGGAGCGAAAGTTCGGCTTCGAGCGTCCAATTTATTTTCGCCATGTTTTCAGTTTCGCCTTGAAGTCCGCGTGGCTAAGGGTTCTTCCGGCGGCGGAATCAGTAAGGCCGCGAGCGATCATCTGAGCAAAGAGCAATTCCTTAAGCAGTTCATCGTAGGAACTATCATCGGGCTGTGCTTGAATCAGTTGAATCATTTCTTCTTTGGCGGTCGTCATCATCAGTTTCGGTTAAGTTGTGAAGTGAAAAAAGAAAATGTAAAACAAACTCCGGCGATCTCGAAATCCTGTATCGCTGCGAAAGGTTTCGTTTTGCTGTTGCTGATGTGTGCGGGCATTAAAAGTGTAACCGCGCAATCTCAATGGCTGTTACCGCTTGAAGTTGAAAACCGCGCGTCGTTTCAAGGTGTGGGATTGACGAACATCGGCGCGTTTGCATTGCCCAGAAAATCGCGGCCAACGGTTTCGGCGCATCTGCACGCGGGCATTGACTTCGCGCGTCCCGCAGCGGACAAAGATACCGTGCGCGTCTTTGCG
This sequence comes from Chlorobiales bacterium, assembly GCA_014380515.1. Lineage (GTDB taxonomy): Bacteria > Bacteroidota > Chlorobiia > Chlorobiales > JACMJS01 > JACMJS01. The sequence continues at coordinate 2,678 of JACMJS010000357.1, read as the reverse complement.
GCCTCGGCGGGAAAAGTGATCAGCGTTCGAACGGACGGCGCGTTTGCACAAATCATTATTGAGCACCACGACCGCGGGAAAAAACTGTGGACGGTTTATGAACACGTGGCGGGAATCAAAGTGAGACCCGGCGAAACGGTTTCATCGCAAACCAACATTGGGCGGTTGATGAGCAGGGAAGAGTTGGGGCACTATGGCTCGCAGTTCAATCATTTGCACTTTGAAGTGATGATCGTCCCGCCGAAACCCCTTGTCCCGACGGCGAGAACGCCGCACCGATATTTTATGACTTACGCTTTGGAATGTGAAACCGAAGCAGAACTTTTGCAGCGTTACACCAACCCGCTTGAGTTTTTTAAAGTGAAGTGGCGGCAGTAGGTAATGCTTTTTGAATCAGGTGGTCGCTCAATTTTTTAAGCAAGCGCGCGTGTCGCTCCGAAGAAATTTTACCGATTGCTCCGGCTATCGCCTTTCGTGGTACAACGGCCAAGAACCCAAGCCTGACAAGCGACGCCGACAACAACCCGCTTTCCGAAAAATCCGAATCGGTTTCTGTGATCACTTCATCAAAACCTTTGACTTCCTGATACAATTGAGAACTGACGCCACAAACCAAAAAATCATTGAACGGCGGCATCTCGCGTAACACAATCGCCGGACGATTCTTAACAAGGCCATCAGCCTGCGGAAGCGGGACGAGAATGACGTCGCCTTCCTTCATGGTTTGTAATCAGGGTTCGGTGATTTAATGAGGCCGAGAGAATACTCCGGCTCATCTTCGCCGTAAGCGTTCGCCAAACCTTGACCGGACAAGGCATGCCAATCCGTTTGTTCGTCGGCGCGGCCATGCTCCGGCAGAACAGTGATAAGAACTTTTGTGTTCGGCATCAGTTCAAAAGGTTCATCGATACGAATGTGTTTGCCATCGAAGTGGCCGTGAAGAATGTTGTTCATGGTATGGATGCAGATTTATTTGAGCTAGTCAGAAACCACATTGATAGCAACGAGAATGCGGGTTTGGCTCACAGCGATACATGTACAGAGTGTTCTTTTTCCAAAATTATTAACATGCTCAAAACTTTTCTGTAAGCGTCGTAGTACGATGTATGTTTTTCTTCTTCCGCTTTTCCCTTAAAGAAAATCACTTTCCTCTGTTCCTTATCAATCTCATTGAGCAAAGTTTTGTGCAACTCGCTGATAACACTATAGAGTTCTTTCTCCCTTTCAATATTCTGCGAACGCTCTAATTGGTACTGTGATTGGTAATATTGATTCAGTTGGTGATGCTTTTTTCGGTATTCCTCTATCGTGTAATCCCTCGCTACATGATCAATCGTCTCATAATCTATCTCGCCCGCATCGTGCAAGTCCCACTCGAAAATCAGTTCTATGTATTTCCTTTGTTCTACTTCTTGAAAAAACATTTCGAGAAAATTTCCTTTGTTCTGTGATAGACGTTCGCAAACCTGCTCTGGATTTTTGCACCCTTTTATCACAAAGGAATGCATCGGTCGCAGCGGTTGCACTAAGGCTTCTTCGGGCGAAGGATACCCTTCTAATGCTTCCTCACTATCAAGCCAAACATGAATTTCTGACAAATGCTGCGTTGTATCCAGCAAAATTCCACCATAATGATTTTGGAGCGTCATCTTTTCAGAGGAGTGATTGAAAAAGAAACTAAGCCGTCTTCGCGCGTTCGATGAAGTGTTTCATTTTGCGATGATCTTTTTTGCCGATGGCTGATTCAATGCCGCTCGCTACATCGATGCCGTAAGGCCGCACGGCTTTGACAATGCCCGCGACGTTCTTTTCATTGAGGCCGCCCGCAATCACCGCGCTCGCATATTTTGAAACGCCGTCCACAATCTGTTTCACCTGTTCCGCCTTAATCTGCTTGCCCGTCCCGCCCTGCATCTTCTCGTGAAACGCATCAAAGAGAAACGTGTTGATGCCCGTCCGCTCGAAGTACCACTTCACATCCGGCAACTTAAAATCGGGACCGACCCGAAACGTCTTCATCACGCGCGGCTTAATCTTCAGCAAATCTTTGACGCGCATCCGTTCATCGTGCGCTTGCGCGAGCGTGATGCCGGTCTCTTCACAGATGTCGTTGATCTCTTGTGCGGTGTCTTCGACAAAGATGCCGACCGTTTGCACGAACGCCGGGAGCTGGTCGATAATCTTTCGCGCCTTGCGCGGCGAGATATACCGCAGACTTCGCTCATAGAAATTAAAGCCCAACGCATCCGCGCCGCAGTCGCACGCATAGATCGCATCGTCCAAATTCGTAATGCCGCAAATTTTAACCTTGACCATTAAAACAAAGTATTGACTTCTTTAAATCATCTTTTGTCATCCCCGCCATGCGAAACCTGTTTCGCTAACGCTCACAACGGGAATCCGGTGCATTCGTCGTTCGCTAGATTCCCGCCTTCGCGGGAATGACATTAGACATTTGGGAGAGAATCAGTTCGGCGGTTTTTTCGGGCAACTCGAGCGTGATGAGATGGCCGCACTTCTTGATGAGTTCAAATCGCCCGTTCACCGCGTGCCCGTGAAGTTCCTTCGTGTGTTTCCAACTGACTACCTGATCGCCTTTACCCGCCACAAACAATGTCGGAATGCGCAGTTTCTCCACTTGCTTCGGCAGGTTTTCGGTGATTTCTATTTTGGCCAGT
>JACMJS010000356.1 GCA_014380515.1 Chlorobiales bacterium | reverse complement strand
GGATGCTGTAGAGGAAAAGCAGCATGTCGTAGAGGTCGCGTCGGTAGCGGCGTTGCAGCCGGTGCACGGCGAGGGTATCAATTTGGGATTGGTGCACCGCAGCGCGGATGTGGACATCACACTATTTCTACAGTCGCTCGTTAGCCGCATGTCGATTGAGCAAAAAGTGATTGGTGATGCGGCAGTTGAACCTCTGGCATTCGAGGTGAACGAAACGGTGATGCCGAAAGATGTTCGCGCGGTGATGTCGAAAAGGCTGCACGCTTTCAAATCTCTTGCTCCGGCGGGCTATCGAAAACTGCTGGACGATGTGGCATCGGTGGCGGCGGACTTTGCACGCTTGACCGGAGAGGATGAACTGCGGCTCTGGTTCGGCATCGTGCGGACGGACAGTTGTAAAACTTTTCACCGCGATTACTACCATCTGCGGTTGCTCTGCACCTATCTCGGCGCGGGCACAGAGTGGCTTGAAAACGACAATGTGAACCGCGCGATGCTGGCGAAAGGTGAGAACCTATCGATTGCGAAGGAACTGTCGCGCGTCAAACAATTGCAGCCGTTCCAAATCGCCGTGCTGAAAGGTGAATACGGCGACGGAAATGCAGGCAACGGTTTGATTCACCGCTCGCCCGCTGCGGGCACAACCGGCGAAGCGCGCGTGCTGCTGCGAATCGATACCTGCTACCGCGAGAGGCGGTAGAGTAAGACACCGGCGAACAGATGCTTTCGCGCACGCTAAATACTGAAAATACGGATTCAATTTACAATGAAAGAGATCAGGCTAACACGGCGACAGATTCTTAAAAATGGCGGGCTGGTTTTGGCAGGTGCATTTGCGCCGTCTCTATTTACGCTGTCGCCTCTAACTACCATCGAAAAATATATCGCAATGACAGATAAAACCGTTTTTGACGTCATCATTATTGGCGGCAGTTATGCCGGACTCTCCGCAGCACTGGCTTTGGGACGCTCGATGCGAAAAGTATTAATCATCGACAGCGGTAAACCTTGTAATAGGCAAACGCCATATTCACATAATTTTCTTACGCAAGACGGACAGACGCCGAAGCAAATATCCGAGGTGGCAAAGAATCAAATCTCAAAATATGATACCGTCAAATTCCACGAAGGAATTGCAGTGAGCGGAATGAAAACAGCCGATGGTTTTGAGATTAAAACGCAATCGGGCGAGAGTTTTGGAGCGAAGAAATTACTCTTTGCGACAGGCGTCGCCGACGAGATGCCCGCTACAAAAGGGTTCGCCGAGTGTTGGGGGATTTCAATTTTGCATTGTCCGTATTGTCATGGCTACGAGATAAGGGATAATAATATCGGAATTATTGCCAACGGCGAGACGGCATTTGAGATGTGCCGGTTGATCAATCACTGGAGCAAAAACCTCACGCTATTCACAAACGGGAAATCCGTTTTGACGGCGGAGCAAACAAAAAAAATCAAGCAGCATCATATCCAAATTATTGAGGGTGAAATTTCGGAATTCGAACATAGCAAGGGAAATATTCAAAATATCCTATTCAAAGATGGTTCAAAGATTTCCAAGGTGGCTGTCTTTACGAGAGTTGGATTTAAGCAGCATTGTGAAATTCCGCGTGAGATCGGATGTGAGATGACGGAACAGAATTTTATTAAAGTTGATGATTTTAATAAAACCAGCATTCACGGCGTTTTTGCTGCCGGAGATAACACGAGCATGATGAGAGCCATTGCCATCGCATCGTCGGCAGGCACGCGAACGGGTGCGTTTATGAATAAAGAATTGATTGATGAAGCTTTTTAAATGATAGGACAATGAAAACAATGCGAAAATTTCGGGTGATAGGATTGTTCATGATGGTAATAGGCATAGGGTATGCCCAAGGCGGATGTACGGGCATGGGCAGCGGCATGGGCGGCGGAGCGAGACCGGCGGGCGGTTCGCAAGTGTGTTCGTGCGGATTATCGCTTGGGCACGGCGGCTCGCATTACAGCCGGTCAGCAATGCCATCACCCATATCATCGCCGATGCAGCGGATGATTGAATACAACAAACAAAAGGCGCAGCAGGAAGAAGACCTTGATGTGCCGGTGCAGCGTATCAGTCCGCGATAAGTTTTCAACAGATGTTATCGATCCCATTTTTCGAATGAAAATTATTGCCGTGATGCTCATCCTTCTTTTCACTACGCCGCATTTTGCGGCGGCGAATACCATTGCGGGCGGCGCGGTGGTTGGCCTCGTGGTGCTGGCGGAAAGCGGTGCGCCGCTCGTGGGCGTGGTGCTGCGTGTTGAAATGACGCGGTTGCAAACCGTGAGCGATGCAGCGGGGCGGTTCAGGTTGGATGGCATCGCCGCAGGCACGGCGGTCATCGTTGCCGGACGGTTCGGACTGGCAACGAAAACTTTTCCGGTGCAAGTCATTGAAAGCGATTCGGTTGAAGTGCTTTTCAAAATGGAGTACGGAATTTTTCAGGCGGAGGAAGTGGTGGTTACGGCGAAAGAATCTACAAGCGGGACGGACGGCAGCACGGCCTCGCAGATCGAGCGGGCGGCGATTGAACACGTGCAAGCCTCAAGCCTCGCGGATGTGTTGCAACTCGTGCCCGGACAATTAGCCGAGAATCCGCTGCTCTCTTCAACGCGCCAAAGCCTCTTGCGTCAAGTGCCGACGAATGCAGACGGCGACCGCGCGAACGCGCTTGGTACGGCGGTCGTGCTTGACGGCGCGCCGGTCTCGAACAACGCCAATCTGCAAACCGATGTAACGATTTTGAATAGCCCTGCGGGGACGCTGCCGCCGTTCGCTTCGGCGGCGGGTCGCGGTTTGGACTTGCGTCAATTTTCGGCGGACAACATTGAATCCGTTGAAGTGATTCGCGGCGTGCCTTCGGCGAAGTACGGCGACTTGACCGCGGGCGCGATTCTGATTCAGACGCGCGCCGGGGCCTTCGCGCCGCAAAGCCGCGTGCGTCTGAATGCAAGTACGTTCGAGGCGACGGCGGGAAGCGGATGGAACTTGAACGACGCCCGCACCGGACTTTCTATCGACGGCAACTTCACCCGCTCGCAAGATGACCCACGCCGCGCCGAAGAGCGTTACACCCGCTTCACCGGCCAAGCGGCATGGTCGCAAGTGTGGGACAATGCGAAGCGACTGACGACCACCGCGCGGCTTTCACTTTTTACGACCATCGATGAGCGGTTGCAATATCCCGACGACTTGCAGTATCAGCGCGAACAAGTCTCGCGCGATCGCGGCCTTCGGCTCAATCTGGACGCGGCGTTGTGGCTGGACGAAAATTTAAACGAAGCGCGCACGACCAAACTGCAAGCCACGGCGAGTTTTGCTTACGCCGATCAATACGGATACTACCAATCGCAAATCGCCCGCGCCATTTTTCCGCTGACGACGGCGACGGACGATACGACACTTATCGGGACTTACGGAGCGAGCACGTATCTCAATCAAACGACCACCCAAGGCAAGCCGCTTAATTTTTATGCGCGGCTGGAAGGATCAAGTCTGCAACGCTTTTTGAATTGGCAACATACTTTCGTCGCGGGTGTTGAGTGGCGGACGGATGCGAACGCTGGCGCGGGTAGACAGTTTGATGTAACGAGGCCGCCGCTTCAGAATTACAATGTTGGCGACCGGCCTCGCACCTACGCCGATGTACCGGCACTCTCGCTCTTTTCGGCGTATCTCGAAGAACGCGCGACGGGAAAAGTATTTGAAAAAAATGTGCGGCTTGCGGCGGGCGTCCGGTTTGATAATGTGCAGCCGCGAACGCCTTTCGATGGTCTGTTCGGCACGGTCATCGCGCCGCGGCTGAATGCGTCGCTCGAAGTTGCAGGCGGGGCGTGGCTTCGCGGCGGATACGGCATCACGGCCAAAGCCCCGACGTTAAGCGTGCTTTATCCGGGGCCGAGATATTTCGACATCGTCAATCTCAATTACTATTCGCTCACGCCCAGCGAGCGGCTGACAATCATCACGACGCGTGTCTTGCAGCCGGAGACGCAAACCTTGCGCGCGGCGACGGCGACGAAATCTGAACTCGGCGCGGAAGTCAATTTCGGCGGCGCGAGCGCGACGCTCACGCTGTTCGAGGAGCGCACCCTGAATGCGTTCGGCACAAACCGCTTGGCCATCGTTTATCCTTACCAAACCTACCGCATCACCGCAACGCCCGCGGGACAGCCGCCCAGCATTGAGCCTGCGGCGATTGACACCTTCATCGGTGCATATGACCAGCCTACAAACTCGCGGCAGATTTACAGCCGGGGCCTTGAACTGGCGGCGGATTTTCCTGAATGGAAAGCGGTGCGAACTGCGGTCAATCTCGGCGCGGCGTGGATACAAAGCCGGACGACGGACAACGCGGTTGAAATCAATACCGATGCGTTGTTCTCGGCGGGCGGCGCGAAGCCTGTCGGCGTGTTTGCGTCGGGCGAAGGCAACGAAGCCACGCGGCTTGTTACAAGTGTGCGGTTGGTGCATCAAGCTCCGGCGTTGCAACTGATTGTCTCGATGCTGGTGCAAACCGTGTGGATCGACCGCGACCGCTTACTGGGATTGACTTCCGTGCCGGTCGGATACTTTGATAAGTCGGGACAGATCACGCCGCTGACGCCTGAAGAAGCGTTGCTCCCGCAATATGCGGCGTTGCAGCGGCCCGTTGCGCCGGAACTCTTGCGCGAGGAAAACCGGCCTGCGTTGTGGCTGTTCAATCTGCGGGTAACGAAGGAATTGCCGCCGGGGCTGCGGATTGCGTTCTTCGTCAACAACCTTTTGGCTGATCGTCCGCTGTATCAAATCAACCGCGCGGCGGATACGCAAACCATCTTCGCGCGGCGCAGCCAGCCGATTTTTTTCGGCGCGGAAATTTTATTGACGCTTTAAATCAACATGCGATGAAAATGACAGCAATGCTAATGATGCCCGCAATAATCATGCTGCTCATGCTGACGGCGGCGAGCGGATGCCGTGAGGAATCTCCGGCGGAAGCGGAATTGCTGACGGTAGAAATCACGCTCGTGCCGCCGGTGAGCAATCCGCAACTGAACATCGCTGGCGCCCGCGTGCAACTGCGCAGCCTTGAGCGAAGCCGAACCGATACGGCTTTTACGGTAGCGACCGGCGTGGCAAGCTTCAGCGGCGTCGTGCCGGGCAAGTATGACATCACCGCGCGGGCGGCAAACAAAAACGCCGCGATCTTCGGCGTGCGGATTCGTCAGCGGTCAGAAGCGGCGGTGCGGCTGCAGATTCCGTAATGAAATTTTCACTCAACATTTGTTCAATCACTTCACTTCACATTCAACTCATCGTTATGAAAAAGTTCTATTTCCTTTTCGCGTTGCTTTTTGCATCGCTCACGCTGTTCAGCATCCGTGCGGCGGCACAGCCGATTGATTCGCTCGTTATCAAGCAAGTGTATTACACCGGCTCAAAGACGCCCGCGAACGCCAACTACTTCCTCGACTTCTTTATTGAAATTTATAACAACTCCTCGAAGACGATTTATCTCGACAGCCTTGTGGTGGCCGACATCTACGGCAATGCAGGCACGTCATCGACGGCAATTCCGACGCCGTTCGGCAGCGATCAGAATCATATTTATGTCAACACCGCGTGGATGATTCCGGGCACAGGCTTGCAGCATCCGCTCGCGCCGGGCACGGGCATCATCATTGCGGAAAATGCGATTAATCATATCGCGGACACGAACGGGAACCCGAACAGTCCGGTGAATTTGGGCGGCGCGAATTGGGAAACGTATGTCGATGTGTCGCTCAACTCGGCCAACCGAGATATAGATGTGCCGACCGTGCCGAACCTGAAGAATCTTGTCTTCAACGGCGGATTTTACTGGGGGCCGTGGGTCTTCGGGCCGGCGATGGTGATTTTCAAGGTCTCCGATTTCGCGGCGTTGGAAACGGGTTCGGGGCTTGTCGGGACGACGACGATCACGCGAAAAAAAGTACCGAACAGCGCGGTCGTTGATGTGTTCGAGGCGCTCGCGGCCTCGGACAAAGGCGGGTACAAGCGCGTGCCGGTGGTGCTCGATGCGGGATTCATTTATGCGTCGGGCACATATGTGGCGCAATCGGCAAGTCGCAAAGTGGCGGCGACGGAAAACGGGCGCGTGATTTTGCAAGACACCGATAACTCCGGCGATGATTTCGTGATGGGCACGCCCGTTGTGCCGACGCTCGCCGCGCCAGAGGAAAACCGCGCGACGCCGAAAGGATTTGCACTCGCGCAGAATTATCCGAACCCGTTCAACCCGAATACCGTCGTCGGTTATCAGTTGACCGCCGCGAGCCAAGTCAGTTTGAAAGTGTTCGATGTGTTGGGACGCGAGGTTGCAACGCTGGTGAACGAGAAACAATCGGCGGGAAATTATGCGGTGAATTTCAACGCGGCGGGGTTTACAAGCGGCGTGTACTTCTACAGATTGCAGACTGGCAACAACGTCGCTACGAAAAAAATGATGCTCGTCAAGTAGACCTGTGAGAGAACAGCGATGCAGAATGAGTGCGACTGCCCTCGTGCAGACGGTTACACAGAAAGTTACCGCCGTGAGCCTGATGCTTATCCTTTGTGCGGCGACAGCAGTCGCGCAAACAAGTGTGCCGCGGGACTCGCCCGTGAGGTTGTTTGATGAAGATGTGTTTGACGCGCGTCTGAATTTACCGCTTGGCATTTGGCAACAGAGCGGCAATGCGGCGGGCTTGGCATCGAGCGGCATCACGACGCAAGGCCGCACGTGGGTTGGGTTCAATTCATCGGCGGGCACGCTGCGCAGACCGCAGTCGCCGCTTCAAGCAGACGTAGGAAAGTTTCGTACGGAAGGCTGGCAACCGCTTGGCCTCTGGATGGCGTCGGGAAAGTTTGAATACGCGCGGCGTGCAGAGCGGGGCGTGAATTGGTCGGGCGTGG
>JACMJS010000355.1 GCA_014380515.1 Chlorobiales bacterium | reverse complement strand
GTGGGTTCGAATCCCGCTACGCCGACTCTCATTACGCACGACTTGCGTTTGCGTGCCCGCCAATGCGGATTCTTCCCCAGTTGACACCCGCCATGGCCCGATGTTTACATTACGCGCTACGCTATGGCACTAAATAGTTACGCTTCTGAATATCAGAGACTGGACGGAAGCCTAACTATCAATAGCAATGAAAACAGCCAGTTTCATATCAAAAAACAATGAACAGAAAAGCGTTAATTATCACTCTTTTAGCTCTATCCGCCCTCGTTTCTTCATGTAAGGAAAATACAGGAACCAGCGTAGACACGGCGAGCAGTAGCCAGATTATCCCTTTAGAAATCGGAAACCAGTGGATATACAAAAATGTCTACTACGATAGCCTTGGAGCTATAACCTTCGATGCGCTAGACACTGTAACTATCATCAAGGATACCACCATTTCGGGCGAGAAATGGTTTAGGCTGCAAGGAAGCGTCGGGTATAGTTTTGACGTAATTCACAGGGCGGACGGATACTATTACTACGGCGACGGCGGCGCTATATTACAGTACAAATATCCGGCAAATCTCAACGAGAGATACCAAACCTATGTTGCGACACCCACTGACACAATGGTTGTGGCTTCCTTCAATTCTGTAACGACAGTTCAAGCCGGAACTTATACTTGCTACCAATACAACCGGTTCGTCCCGAGCAGGCCGACTGTTCGTCAAACGACGTGGATTGAGGCAGGCAAAGGGATTATTAAAGAAGAAGCGTACGGCGGTACAACAACTGTATTTTTATCATCGCGGGCGGAGTTGGTCGGTAGAAATTTGAAGTAAGCATCTCATTTTTATCTGCCATGACGGAACTCATCTCCTCCGATCTCAGTGCTGAAAAACTTTCGAAACTCGACCGCTTCCTTGCCATCAAAGCGCAACTGGCTGAGTTGGAAGAGGAACTTGAAAATCTTAAGCCGGAGATTTACGACCTCGTAACGGATTTCTCCGGTGGCATCGGCTACGGCGGTTTTGAGTTTCAGGCCCGCGAACGCCACACCTACACGTACTCAGATGGTGTTCGCGCTGCCGAAGAAGATTTAAAGAAGGCCAAGAAATATGAAGAGCAGGAAGGGCTTGCAGCTCTCAAAACATCCAAAGGCTATGTAACCTTGCTGCGCAAATCCGTCTAATTTTTTACTGCCCGTCTCAGTTTGCCGGTAACGAAAAAGCGACCCTGATCAAGGTCGCTTTTTTTCTTGCGCGTTGATTTTCGCTTTACGCCAGCGTCGCCGGAGTCTCTTGCGATTTCTTCGGGTTGCAGCGCGCCTCCCATTCGGCTCTGAACTTTCCCTGTTCTTCGGGCGTCATGGTTTCCCATTTTTCAGCCCACTTTTTGCGATGGCTGCGGTGTCCGCCCCAGCGTCCCCAGCCGCCGAACCCGCGAAATAAAATTTGCGAGAGCACGAGCAGACCGATAGCCTGTCCGAAGTTCAAGCTCGCAAGCCCGAAAAGTTGCGGCACAAGGGCGTTCCACAGCAACATCACCACGAGGCCAATCGCTGCGATGAACAGCGTTCCGAACAGCACGCCGCGCAACACCCAAAATATCCATTTGTTTCTCATGTCGATTTATTCCTTACGCTATGAAAATTGAAATTGTACTTGAAATTCTGAAAGCCGCTCGCGCAGAAACTTGATGGCATAATGCTTGCGCGACAGCAGCGTATTTTCTAATTCACCGGTGAGGCGAGCTATTTCCTTGAAACTTTTGCCTTCCAATTCGTGCATCACAAAAACCTCGCGCTGTTCATCAGGTAATTCATCTAAGGCCTCGGCAAAAGCATCTTGAAACAGCGTTCGGTCATACTGTGCTTCGGGCGTCTCGCTCAGATCGGCGACAAGTCCGGCGATGGGATTGAATCCGGTAAAGTCTTCACTGTCGTCCGGTTCCATACTGCTCATCGGTACAGATTTTTTCTTGCGATACCAATCGATCACTTTGTTCTGCGCCGCGCGGAAAAGCCACGCCGCAAGCCGCTCAATAGGTTCAGCCAGATTGGCACTGAGCAAACTGTAATAGACATCCTGCAAAATATCTTCCGCCACTTCCTCACTCGCCACCCGCTGCCGGATAAAGTCGTAAAGCCGCGGCCCTTCGGCCTCGACAGTTTTCTCAATCGCCGTTTTCTCAACTGAGGTTTTCTCAATTGCCTTTCGATCACTCCCGGCTTTCTTTGCTTCTATCTCCATAACACTTTGGCTGCTTACTTCTACTGACGAAACGCGGCGGCAATCATTTTAAATTTTCCCGTCATTCTCCGCTTTCATTCGCCGCCGCTTCACCTCTACAGCATTCATCAACGTTTGTTTTGCAACGCTCACACTGCCCGTGCCCGTGAACCCACACCAACTTTCCCGCAAAACCGCAATAGGGACAAGGCTCTACAGCCAATGGTTGTTTTTGTGAGTTCGTATTTTCTTGTTCCGTTGCGCTCAATTTCTTGCCCATTGTTTAACTCTGGTTTCACTTATCTTTACCTGCACTTTGAAATAATTTCATCATTCCGTTCCACGATGCCAAAGTCGCATGCGCCCGTTTACTACGCCGATTATTTGCGGCTTGAACAACTGCTTTCGGCGCAACTGCCCAAGAGCACTGAGCACGGTGCGCCCGCGCACGATGAAATGTTGTTCATCATTGTTCATCAAGCCTACGAACTCTGGTTTAAGCAAATTCTTTTTGAACTCGGTTCCGTTGCGGCGGATTTCAAATCGGATTATATCGATGAGCGCAGTATCGGCACGGCGGTTGCGAGACTCGGGCGCATCACGGAGATTCAAAAAGTATTGATTGATCAGCTGCGCATCTTGGAGACGATGACGCCGCAAGGCTTCTTGGAGTTCCGCGATTTTCTTTCGCCCGCTTCCGGCTTTCAAAGCGTGCAGTTCCGCCTGATCGAAAACCTGCTCGGTCTTTCCGCCGCCGCACGGTTGCAATACAACCACACCTCGTATCATAGCCGTGTAACTGCGGAGCATCAAGAAATTTTAAGGGCGTCGGAATTGCAGCCGTCGCTGTTTGACCTCGTTGAGAAATGGCTCGAACGCACGCCCTTTTTGGAGTTTGAGTCCTTCAACTTTTGGCGCAGTTACGAGGCGGCAGTGAAAGCGATGTTGCAACAAGACCGCCAGACCATCGAAACCAACCCGACGCTCTCTGAGGAAATCAAATTGCGCGAGTTACAAACTTTAGCCAAGACCGAAGAAAGTTTTTCCGTGCTCTTCAATGAAACGCAGCACGATGCAATTGTGGCCGCCGGTGCGTGGCGTCTTTCCTACAAAGCCACGAAAGCCGCTTTGCTCATTCATCTTTACCGCGATGAACCGGTGCTTCATTTGCCGTTTAAGTTCTTGACGCTGCTTGTAGATATTGACGAGCTTTTTACAACATGGCGGCAGCGACACGCCCTGATGACGCACCGCATGATCGGCACGAAGATCGGCACGGGCGGATCGTCGGGGCATCAGTACTTGAGAGCCGCCGCCGACACGCATAAAATTTTTTCCGACTTTTTCAACCTCGCTACGTTTCTCATTCCGCGTACGGCCTTGCCCCTATTGCCGCCGGACATTCGCCGCCGCTTGGGATTTTTTTACACAGCGCAGGCTGCGGAGCACGGGTCTGCGAGCGGAGCGAACCCTAACCATGTATAAGTCTCACTATTCCCGGTTCCTTGCGGCTGATTCAGAACGACTGCATTTCGCCGCGCACAGCCATTATTATTGGCCGGATGTTACGCGCGAGGCCGCGCTTCAGTGCTGGGACGATGCCGCGCACTTCGCCGATAAAAAGTGGACGCATATTTTTGAAACCGTATTGCCCGAAGCGCAAAGGCATGTTGCAAACCGTCTCGGCCTGACACATCCCGAACAAATTGCTTTCGCGCCGAACACGCACGAATTTGTAAACCGTTTGCTGTCGTGCATTGACCACGCGCCGGTTCGCGTGCTGACGACCGACAGTGAGTTTCATAGTTTCTCGCGTCAGCTCGCGCGGCTTAAGGAAGCAGGCAAGGTGAAAGTCAAAGAAGTTCCGGCAAGGCCTTTTGAGACGTTCGAAGCGCGGTTCAAACAAGCGGCATCGGAAGAAACTTTCGATCTGATGTTTTTCAGTCATGTTTTTTACAACTCCAGCGTGATTGTACGGGATTTACCGGCTATCGTCGCTGCGGTGGCGTCGCCGGAGACGCTTGTTGTGATCGACGGCTATCATAGTTTCGGCGCGATTCCGGTGTCGCTCGCCGGAATCGAGAACCGCGTTTTTTATATGTCGGGCGGGTATAAATACGCGCAGGCTGGCGAAGGCGTTTGCTTTTTGGCCGTGCCGAAAGGATGCGTGCTGAGGCCGGAAAACACGGGATGGTTTGCGACGTTCGGATCACTTGATGCGGCTACGTCCAAAGGTGTCGATTACAGCAGCGACGGTTTTCGCTTTTGGGGTGCGACATTCGAGCCAAGCGGACTTTATAGATTGAACGCCGTGATGCGATGGATGCAATCGCAGTCGCTTGATGCGGCGACCATCGATAAATATGTTCGCGGGTTGCAGCGGCAGTTTTTAGAAATACTGGATGAACTACAGTTGCCGCATCTGAACCGACACAATCTCATCGCCCCGTTCGATCCCAACCGCATCGCACATTTTCTGACGTTCAAACTTCCGAATGCCGTAACAGTCGCAGCGGCGTTGGAACAACTGAACATTTATGTCGATGTCCGTGCCGACCGGTTGCGCTTCGGATTCGGCCTTTATCAAGACACGTCGGACATTGAAAAACTTTCATTGCGATTGAAAACCCTTTCGCCTGCACCTTCCATACCCGTTCGATGACGAAGTTTGAACAGATTAAAACGTGGCTCAGTGAAAATGGCGCGGTGTTTAGAGAAGTGCATCACGAACCGACGCCGACGTCGGAGGATTCCGCGCGGGCACGCGGCGAAGACATTTCCATCGGCGGCAAAGCACTCGTGATGAAAGTAGATGAAGCATTTAAAATTTTCGTCATCAGCGCGGCACATAAAGCGGATTCAAAAAAAATCAGAGATTATTTCCATGCGAAGAAATCGCGCTTCGCCACCGCCGAAGAACTTCTCGCGCTGACGGGACTTGTGCCGGGCAGCGTGCCGCCGTTCGGCAAACCGATTTTAGACCTCGATCTTTTCGTTGACACCTCCGTCACCGAAAATGAAAAGATTGCCTTCAACGCCGCTTCGCTCACCGATTCCATCATCATGCCCACCGCCGATTATCTCCGGCTTGCCCAACCTACGATTTTCTCTTTTGCACAAATGTAGAATCATTGTTGCTTTCGTAGGGGCGAGTCATGCCTCGCCTCTACATGTTTTCATTCCCGCGAAAGATGGAATGACGGGAACGGAAGTTACCGCTCATAACGAGCCGCTGCGTCCGCTGACTTTGATGTAAGAAATGATTTCATCGAGAAAGACTTTGCCGTACATCTGCAACTTCCGCTCGCCGACGCCGCTGATTTTGTGCATCGCGCTTTGCGACAACGGTTTTTGAATCGACATCTCGCGGAGCGTGGCGTCGGAGAAAATGATATAAGGCGGCAAGTTTTGTTCATCGGCCAAGCGTTTGCGCAGCAGCCTGAGCCGTGTGAAGAGCGTTTCATCGACCGCCGCTCCGCCCAGTGTCGGTGCGGATTTAGAGACAGTGCCCGATTCTTTCTTCAGCGGTTTGAGGAAAAGTTTTTTGCCGTCGTAAAGCACCTCGCGGCTTTTGGGCGAAAGCTGCAGCACGTTGTACTCACCCACATGCTCGACATAGCCGCCCGCAAGCAACTGCCGTGCGAGTTCCAACCATTGCCGCTTCGAAAACTCTTTACCGATACCGTAAGTCGAGAGCGACGTGTGGCCGTTGGAAACGATGCGCGAATTATCTGAGCCACATAAAACATCAACGATGTACGTCGCGCCGAAACGCTCGCCGCTGCGCTTGATGCACGAGAGAAATTTTTGCGCGGCGACCGTCGCATCGAATTCTTCTTTGGGCTTCGTACAGTTGTCGCACATTCCGCAGGCTTCCGCCGTGTAGACTTCACCGAAATACTCCGCCAAAAGTTTGTGCCTGCACTGCGTGGATTCCGCATACCGCACCATTTGATTTACCTGTTCTTGAGCTAAGGCTTTTTGTTCCGCCGTCTTGCCGTCGAAGAAGTATTCGACTTTCATTTTGTCGCCGTAACTGTAGAAGAGCAAACAGTCGCTTTCCAAGCTGTCGCGTCCCGCGCGTCCGGTTTCTTGATAGTAGCCTTCGAGGTTCTTGGGCAAATCGTGATGAATCACGAAGCGGATGTTGGGTTTATCGATGCCCATGCCGAAAGCAATCGTTGCGACCATCAACTGCACGTTGTCTTTGATGAACGCATCTTGACGGCGCGACCGCTCTTCGCTCGTCAGTCCGGCGTGATAGGCATGAACTTTAAAACCATCCGACTGAAGTTTCTCCTCGAGCGTTTCGGTGTTCTTGCGGCTGCTGCAATAGATGATGCCCGATTCGCCTTTGCGCGATTTCAAATACGTTTTCAGTTGCTTGTACGTCTCCTGCTTCGGGCGAACTTCGTAATAAAGATTCTTGCGGACGAAACTGGCCTTGAACATTTTGCCGCGCTGAATGCCGAGTTGCTTCACGATGTCTTCCTGCACGCGCTCGGTTGCGGTCGCCGTCAGCGCGATGACGGGCACTTTCGGAAAGAGTTTTCGGACGTCTTTCAACTTGCGGTACTCCGGTCTGAAATCATGTCCCCACTCGGAAATGCAGTGAGCCTCGTCAATCGCAAAAAGTGAGATCGGAAGTTTTTGCACAAGCTCCAGAAAGCCATCCATCATCAAGCGTTCAGGCGCGAGATAGAGCAATTTGTAGCCGCCGCGAAATAATTTTGAGAGCCGCTCCGAAGATTCGGTGTTCGTGATGCTGCTGTTGAGCAGCGTCGCGGGTACGCCCGATTCGGTCAGGGCGTCGACTTGATCTTTCATCAGCGCGATGAGCGGCGAGACGACAATCGTAATCCCTTCCATCATCAATGCAGGCAACTGATAGCAAAGCGACTTGCCGCCGCCCGTTGGCATGAGCACGAACGCATCCGCGCCGGAGACGACGGTATCAATTACCGCTTCCTGAATCGGACGGAACGAGGTGAAGCCGAAGTATTTGGTAAGCAGCGCGAGTTTATCAGGTGGTGCGGCGGTGCGCGGCGGAGATGAAGTCATGGTATCGGGAGAAAATTTTGTTCGGTTATCGGTGCGATCCAAAAAAGTATTCTGTCATTTCGTCTCCGTAGGGGCGAGGCATGCCTCGCCCCTACAACGGCGTTGCGAAATACAGATTCTTCGCGGAGTTTACCCTCGGCCACGCTCGGGGGCTCAGAATGACAACAGGAGAATACGTAACTCAAAAACGTCTGCTGCAAACTTACAGCAAATTTCCGTGCACGGAAAACGCTACGGAAAAACGTAAGTTCCTCGGGACCTCTCTCGCTCTCCCCTTTGTCAAAGGGGAGAATGTCCGAAGGACAAGAGGGGTTTCTTTTCTTCGAACAAAAAAACATTTCGATATGAACCTGACTTTTATCGGCGCGGCGGAAGGCGTAACCGGCTCGTCGCATCTCTTGGAAGTGAACGGCAAAAAAATCTTGCTCGACTGCGGCCTTTATCAAGGCAAACGGGCGGAGTCGGAAGAACGCAACCGCAACTTTTTGTTTAAGGCGACGGACATCGATGTCGTGGTGCTGTCGCACGCGCACACGGATCACAGCGGCAACTTGCCGCAATTGGTCAAGAACGGTTTCACCGGAAACATCTTTTGTACGCAGGCCACGCGCGACCTCGCCGCCATCATGCTTCAGGATTCCGCGTTCATTCAGGAAAAAGACGCCGAGTTTATTTCGAAGCGCAACAAGAAAAAAAATCTGCCAGCCGTAGAGCCGCTCTACACCATCGAAGACGCGCAACTTGCTTTGGAATCATTCATCTCGCTGCCGTATCACAAACCGCTGACGATCTCCGAAGGCGTTGAACTGACCTTCTTCGACTCCGGCCATATTCTCGGATCATCAACGCCGACATTCACACTGAAAGAAAACGGCAAGACGATTCGCTTCGCATTCACCGGTGATCTCGGTCGCCCCGACACGCCCATCATCCGCGATCCCGAACCGCCACCGATGCCGATTCATTACCTCATCACCGAAAGCACGTACGGCAACCGGTTGCACAAACCGAAAGATGAAGTTGAAAAAGTGCTCTCGGATATTTTGCAGCGCACGGTGAAGCGCGGCGGAAAGATTTTGATTCCCGCGTTCAGCGTCGGACGCACGCAGGAAATGATTTACTTCTTTCACAAACTGAAAGAAAAAAATCTCTTGCTCGACTTGCCGATTTACATTGATAGCCCGCTGGCGATTGACGCGACGAACATCTACCGCTTGCATCCCGAATGCTTCGATACGGAGATGCGCCGTCAGATTGCGGAGAACGATAATCCGTTGAAACTTGAGAATGTGATTTATGTGCGCACGGTTGCGGAATCGAAAAAACTCAATGAGTTGAAATCGCCGTGCATTATTCTCGCGGGGTCGGGCATGGCGGAAGGCGGTAGAATCCGGCATCACTTGGCCAATAACATTTCGAACCCCGCGAACACGGTGCTGATCGTCGGCTACATGGCGGAGAACACATTGGGGCGACGGATTTTAGAGAAGGAAAAAACGGTCAACATTTTCGGCGAGGCACACGAACTCAATGCGGAAGTGGTGGTGATGAATAATTTTTCCGCGCACGCCGATCGCAACGAACTGCTTTCGCACATCGGCAAGTTTGACAAAAAAGAAATGCGGAAAATTTTCATCGTGCATGGTGAAGACGCCGCGACGCATGGCTTGCAGCAAGGACTCACGGATTTAGGATTCAGCGGCGTGGAGATTCCGAAGCGCGGGCAAACGTTCGAGTTGGTGTAACCCCTCTGCACTCCCCTTTGTTAAAGGGGTGATTGGTCAACATCAAAAGCACGGTGTTTCTTTTTTCAACTGTCCCCTTTGATAAAGGGGACGTCCGCCGTTAGGCGGACAGGGGTTTCTTGCGGCAGTTTACTTCTTGCGGTAGGTTTCGGGGTTGAAGTTTTCAATATCGATGTTGCCGAAGTCTTTGGGGAAACGGTAGGTCTTTGACTTGCCGGAGGCTTCATCAGCGAGGGCATCGAAACTGCCTTCTTCGGCTTCGG
>JACMJS010000354.1 GCA_014380515.1 Chlorobiales bacterium | reverse complement strand
TTGGAGAAATCGACTTCGACTTCTTCCGACGAAATCACTTCCAACAGTTTCTCCTTCGCCTTCTTCGAGTAGATGCGAATCGTGCCGGGCGGAATCGTCGCTTTGAAAATGATTTCCAAAATGTAGCGTTCGTTGAGGCTGACGAGATAAATGCTGCGTTCGCTGCCTTCGTGGAACAAAATCTCGAACGTGGTTTTCTCGCCGATCTGCTTGGCCATCTCCGCCGTCGCTGCAAAATTTGAAGCGGCCAGCACGCTGAAGATTTCCAAGTCGCGGTCGAAGGCCCCGTATTTGGCGAGCAACTGGCCGGTCATGTCGCCCAAGATCACGGCGGAAGAGCCGGTCTTGGTGGCAAACTCCTTCAACACCTTTTCGGCGGTGCGGAGCTGATTTTCGGTCAGGAATACTTTTCTGAATTCGTCTTTTCCCGGAAAGCTCATGGCGGTGGTCGGTGGTTTGGAGAGTTAGAGTTGCTTTTGAATTTCAGGCATGAACTTCGAAACCTGATAGCGGACGTTGCCGAGCATGACGCTTTGATCGGCAACGACGGTCAGAATCGCGTTGCCGTCGGTGAACATGCGGGAAAGAATAATGCCGTTTTCGTATTCGACCATGCTTTGCTCAAGCCGTCCGACTTTGAGTTCCTGTCCGATGCTTTCGGAACTGTGAAGCCCGCCGATGACGATTGCGCCGATTGTTTCCATATCGACGTTGCCGTTGCGGGATTTGTGCTCGATGACGAAGCCGTCTTTGCCGATCAGGGCGGCGGCTTTAACGCCGTCAACTTTGATGAGGCTGTTGAGCAAGTCTGCAATTTGTGCCATTTCTAAATTTTAACGCGGAGTGCGTGCGGTGATGAAGTGAATTGAGAACTGCGGAAAAATATACCCGAATCATTTGAGATTTACAACAAAGCGTCCGTTGCCCTGCATGAACGTTGCCCCTTTGCCTTGCATGAACATTGAGACGTCGCACGCTTTCTGTACGGTGCTACTGCATAGTTCATCTTCGCTCAAACCTTTTCAATCGCCGTGGCCATCGCTGCCGGGGTTGCTTTGAGAAGATTTGAACCGCCCTCAATCTTGCGTGCCGCAAACCCACAACGACGCGGCCTTACAGCGATCGGGCGGCTTCCGGCAACTTGCAAAAGTTGTTTTTTTTCATTAAGATAACCGCGTTCTTCTGCACCCTGCTTATCTTGCGGTGCGCTTCACAATACAGAGTCGCTTGCGGATATAACATCTCGCGGCTCCGAATGTTTTGTATCGTTTTTGTGATTCGACGCTTTTCGATTCGGATGAACGCCGCGCCGCAAAAAGATACGGTGCTCGACGCAATCCGGTTCTAACCCTGACTTACGGGAAACTCTCAAGGAGACATTTATGGCAGACTCACTCGGTTCTACATTTTCACAATCGAGCGTGCGCGGCAAGCTCATGCGCGATTTCATCATCGCGGTCGGCAGCCCGATTCTCATCATGGGTCTGCTCCTGATTTTCGTCTTTTATTTCTTCGGACGCAATCAATCCGAGAAAGCCTCGCTCGATATCGAGCGGCAGGCACAGTCTCGCGTGGCCGAGCAGTCCAAGATTCTGGAGAACGTCCGCGATCAGGCGTTGATCAACTTACAAAGCCAAGTGGCCAGCGAGTTTTCCCGCTCTGACTATGTTCAATCCATTTCAGACCTTTCGGAACTCGTCGGCGGCAACAGCGAGGTTTATCAAAAGCAGCTTCAAGGCGGTACGATTCCCGTCAGCACGGTCAAAGGTGTCAAATTAAAACCGGAGGAAATCGCCGGTCAGGTCAAAGACCTCCGCGCGCGGCTCTACGGCGATCTCTTTCTCTCGATGGGATCGATGCAACTCTCAATGCTCACCGTTCTCGATACGACAGGCCGCGTTCTGATGCGCGGCACCACGCAAGACCGGTGGGGTGATGACGTCTTTATAAAAGATTACACCCGCTCGCCCAAGACGGTTGCTTTGATGGAGAAATTGGTTACGAGCGCGGTGAACGGTAAAGTTACCACGTCGCTTGAACTTTATCCCGCCGACGTGCTGCGCGCCGAACCGATCAACGAAGCCAACGTCATCAGCGGCGTAACCGTGATCAGCCAGCAAACTTTGGCCGATCAAGCGAAGGTCGATGTTTCGAATGCGGGCGGCGGCGGCGAGGCGGAAACCCGCGGCTTGATGCTCAGCACCGTTCAACCGATTCGCGGCAAAGACAACCTCATCGTCGGCTGCGTGGTTGCGGCGAAGATGCTCAACCGCAATGAGAAACTGCTGCTGAAAGATTATCAGGCCGTTATTCCCGAAGAGGTTTCGAAGGCCTTCTTCACGATTGAAAATCTGCGTGTGCTCTCCAGCGAGAAACTTCCGAACGGCAGCCTTTCCATCGGCTACAAAATCCCCGAAGACTTCTGGCAAAAAACCCTTACTCAGTCGTCGCTCTACACCAAAGGCGAGAACACCGGCGTTACCCCGAAAGCCTACGCGCAGTACAGCGTGATGAAGAACAGTATGCAGCGGCCCATCGGCGTGGCGACGGTGGCAACGGAATACAGTTATTACGGCAACATCATCGCCGGTCAACAAAAGAACGCATCGACGCTCATCTTTTATACCATCGGAATCGTTGTCGCAGCCCTCGTGCTCGGCGTGCTCGGCGGATACATTTTTGCCCGTCGCCAAGCCACGAAAATCACCGGCTCGCTCGATGAAATTAAATCGCTGATGGAATCCGTCTTGGCGGGCGACTTCAACGCACGCTCCAACATCGTTTCCGGCGACGAGTTCGAAGATTTGTCCGTACGCTTCAACGAAATGATTCGTCGCCTTTCCGCACTCATCGAAACCGAAACCGAGCGCGACGCGATGCAAAAGCAACTCACCGATTTGCTTATCGTCGTATCGAACTCCGCCGAAGGCGACTTTACACAGCGAGCCTCCGTTACCGAAGGCGCCCTGGGTGCCCTTGCCGATTCGTTCAACTTGATGGTCGATGACCTCGGCTCGCTGATTCGAGAAGTGCAAAGCGTGGCGATCTCGGTCGGTGAAGCCTCGACGGAAATTCTGAGTTCGACCGAGCAGATGTCGCGCGGTGCGGAAGAACAGTCCGTGCAGGTTGCCAATGCGTCGGCGGCGGTCGAAGAAATGGCGGCCTCGATCCGGCAAGTCGCCATGAACGCGGACTCGGCGTCGGAAGCGGCCCAGCGAGCGGTGCAAGTGGCGCAAACGGGCGGCAACACGGTGTTGGAGACGATTGAAGGTATGCGCCGCATCCGCGCCACCGTGCAAGATTCGGCGCAGAAAATCAAATCGCTCGGTGAATCGTCTTTGGAAATTTCCAAGATCGTGCAAACGATTGAAGACATCGCCAACCAAACGAACTTGCTTGCGCTCAACGCGACGATTGAAGCCGCGCGTGCGGGCGACGCCGGACGCGGTTTCGCGGTCGTTGCCGATCAGGTTAGAGAACTCGCCGAACGCTCCTCGAAAGCGACGAACGATATTTCGCAACTCGTGCAAACGATTCAATCCGAAACGCAAGACGCGGTGTCGGCGATGGAACGCGGAACTTTGGAAGTGGAACGCGGCACGAAACTGGCTGACTCCGCTTCACGGGCGCTTGATGAAATTCGAAGCGTGGTTCAACAATCGACGGAACTCATTCAAGAAATTTCGCTGGCGGCCAAGCAGCAAGACATTGCGTCGTCGGGCGTCGTGAGCGCGATGAACGAAGTGTCGCAAATCGCCAAGCAGTCGCTGTCAGGCTCGAAACAATCGGCGTCATTGGCGACGAAGCTCAACGACATCACGCAGCAACTCGCACGGTCGGTGTCGCGCTTTAAAATTCCGACCGGCATCTTCACACCGGCAACCCGATTCGGCGACAGCGCATCGTCGCCGCAAATCGGAACGCAGTCGAAAACGCCGTTGCTCTCGCAGGGCAACGAGTTACCGCCCTTGCAAACCGCCGACGATTTGTTTAGCGACGAATCCTCGGCGGACAATGGCGACTCGAACGGTTTCGGCAATGGCTTTTCGGGCAACGGCGCATCGCTCGGCGGCAACGGCAAGAAATCCGACGCCACTAAAAAAGATAAAGACGATGCGGAAATCAACTTCGGCGGTGATGATTTCGACATCACCCTCAATTAGAAACTGCATTTGAAACCGCTTTGCGGCGGTAGAAGCCGTCAGATGTTCGTAGCGGCGCAAGTCGCTTCCCACTTTTCCGCCGCTACCATTTTTGAAACGCTTCGGAATGCTTAGCACAGGCTTGCACTTCGAATGAAACTCACCGCTGCGCCCGCTCACGGCTTCCGAAAGTTTTGCAAGGCTTGATAATCCAAGCCGCAATTCCGGGGGATGCGAACAGGCGGGCGAACACCTCAATGCAATGCTCTTCAGTTGGAGAATGAACAGAATGAATACGCCGAACACGCCCAGCACATCTAAGCCGCTTTCCGCCGCGAAGCAGCCGTTGAACTTTCTCGCTTCGCCCGCCGCAGGCCTTGCTTCCGAAAGTGCGGCCATGCTCTACGCGAGCGATATGTTGAAAATCTTTTTAACCGACGTCGCCGACCGTGTGAAGACGCTGCGCCGCAGCAGGCATGGCGAGCCGAACCGGTTGATGTTGCAGTTTCTCACCACGCTTTCCGCCGCGCCCGATCCGGTGATGACGCTTGAACAGTTGCAACTCCCGCCGCTCGCCGACTTTCAATCATTTCTACGAACTTCGCTCCAAAACATCGCTGAAGATTTCGACGCCGACCGTCCGCTGCAAGCCTATCAAGTCCTGACCGAGAATCTGAACTCGACCTCGTCGTATTTAAGCGATGTGCTTTCGGAGATCGAAACGCAACCCTTGACCTTCGGTGCGATTCAATCGTACTTAGGCATCGCCGAACAAGGCCGCGCCGCCGCAGAATCAAGCCGCCGTAACGCTTCGGCTCCGGCGATAGGCCGCGCGGATTCCAAACGAACCTCGGATGCCGAAGCGGAGATCAATGCGGAAACCACACCGGCGTATCACAAAACTTTTTTCGTCAAATCCAAAACCGGCGAGGACTTCGGCTTCACCCTCGGCGATCTTTTTGGAGAAGGCGGTGCTTCGCTGGTCCCTGCGATGGCATCTCAACCCGCGCGGGCAGCCGAAGTTCATACCAACGGCGCACCCAAATCTCAAAAGCCTTCGGATACCTCTCAGCCCGCCGCGGAAGTGAAACCAAGCGATGAACGCACACCAAGCATCGCAGCATCCGCTGCGGCGAAATCCAACAATGAAGTTGAGCCTGCGCTCAGGACGGAAAGTATTAAGCCGGAAAACATCAAGCCTGCGGCGGTAAAAGCATTTCCGGTGAAAGAGTTTTTGCAAATCCTGACGGCGAAGGTCGATTCGCTGATTTCGGTTCAGGGCAAGTCGAGCGTCGTT
>JACMJS010000353.1 GCA_014380515.1 Chlorobiales bacterium | reverse complement strand
CAACCGTTTTGAAATCCGCCGAGTGGCAACCGTAACAATCGAGCGCGCCATCGGCCAGATATTTTCCGAGCGCGCGGGCGTTGGTGGAATCGGGCTGGGCGATGGCGGACTTCGGAAATTCAAGCGGCGTGAAGGCGACGCGGCAAAGAAACTTCACGAGAAATGACGGTTGCGAATCCGCGCTCGGCGTGCCATCGGCTTTGAGAATCGGGTCATCGGAGCGGAGGTATGAAATGATCGATGCAAGGTCTTCATCGGAAAGATGTGCGAGTTTGGGCATATACGGCGGGACATAGACGCCGCCGCGACGCGGGTTGATGCCGGTTCTGAGCAACACCGCAATCTCCGCATCCGACCAATCGCCGATGCCTTCCTCTTTGTGCTGCGTGATGTTGCGCGAGTTGATGATGCCGAACTCCGCCGGTGCGTCGCTCATCCGTTTGCCCGTTAAATTACCTTTGGTCGGGTTGAGATGGCAACTGTTGCAAAGCATCGCCGAAAGTTTGCGGCCTCGTTCGATGCGTGCAGCGGTCGCTACGACTTGCATCTTCACTTCGGGCACGGGATATTGCGGCAGCCCGCTATTGATATAAAGCAGACCTGCGCTCACGACGAACACGACTGCAATCAGAATCACGCCGATGACTTTCAAGATTTTCACAGCAATCCTCCTTTCTTTGATTTGACTTTTGATTGATAGATCAAGATTCGGCGGCAAATATAACCACTGCTGTATTTTTAATTCAACACAACAGACATGGCAAAACTTCTCGAGATCAAAAATCTAAAAACGTATTTCAAGACCGATGACGGCGTGGCGACGGCGGTGGACGGCGTGAGTTACAGCATCGATAAGCGCGAGACGCTCGGCCTCGTCGGCGAATCAGGATGCGGCAAATCGGTTACGGCGCTCTCGATCATGCGGCTTGTGCCGATGCCGCCGGGCATTCACGCGGGCGGTGAGATTTTATACGAAGGCAAAGATTTACTCAAACTTCCCGAACCGGACATGCGGCGGATTCGCGGCAACCGCATCTCGATGATTTTTCAAGAACCGATGACCTCACTCAATCCGGTCTTCAGTTGCGGAATGCAAATCGCCGAGGCCGTCGAGTTGCATCAGAAACTCTCGCGGAAAGAAGCGAAGAACAAAGCGATTGAAATGCTCAAGCTCGTCGGCATTCCCGCGCCCGTGCAACGCTTCGATGAATATCCGCACCAACTCTCCGGCGGGATGCGGCAGCGGATTATGATTGCGATGGCGCTTTCGTGCAACCCCGCGTTTCTTATCGCCGATGAACCGACGACGGCTCTGGATGTAACCGTGCAAGCTCAAATTCTCGAACTCATCGAGCGGCTTCAGGAAGAACTCGGCATGGGCGTCATTATGATCACGCACGACTTGGGTGTGATCGCGGAAGTGAGTGATCAGGTAGCGGTGATGTACGCCTCGAAGATCGTCGAGTACGGAACGGCGGCACAAGTTTTTGCAAACCCGCTCCATCCTTACACGCAAGGGTTGCTGCATTCGATTCCGCACATCGGCGAAGAGATCGAACGGTTGAGCGTGATCGAAGGCAGCGTGCCGCCCGCAACAAACTATCCGAAGGGTTGCCACTTCTGCACGCGGTGTGAATATGTGATTGACCAATGCTGGAATGAAGAACCGCCGCTCGTAGAGTATGAACCCGGCCACACGGCGGCGTGTTGGCGCGTCGGTGAATTGAACAAAGTGTAAGAGCGATGCAAACGCAAAAGACGATTCATATCAGCGAAGTCATTCGCAATGCAATTGTATTTAATCCAAAACGTGATCGAGCTGTGGATACGGATGCACTTTCAGGTTCGGTGAATCATCTGTTTGAGATGCTTGACACGCGGCAATCAATCATGTACTTGTCGGCGGACTTGCGATGTTGCAGTATATCGAGGGGCGCAGCACGGAAGATATTGATTTGATTGTATCGTTGCCGTCTCTCAAACAGTTACCGGAAATTGAACTGTTGAGTAAGGAAGTTTTTCTTGAGCGGAGAAAATTTGAAGGTGTGCAAATTAATTTCTTACTGACCGTCAATCCGCTTTTCGAAAAAGTGCGAACGGCTTTCGTAACACGGAAAAATTTGTGGAGCGCGAAATCAAGTGCGCCACCGTTGAAGGATTGATGCTGCTCAAACTTTATGCGCTGCCGTCGCTCTACCGGCAAGGCAACTTCGCCCGCGTCGGTCTTTATGAAAACGACGTCGCCACACTTATCAATGACTACAATCCCGACTTGAAACCCATTTTCACGGAACTCACTGCCGTGCTGGATGAAAGTGAAATGGAAAGCGTGCGGGAAATTACCGGAGAAATCACATCGCGCATCGCGCGGTTTCGAAAAGGATTGAGCGAATAAACACGCAACGAACATTATCAAACATGTCGGAAGAATCGGCGGAAAGCTACGGCTTGAAAGAGCGCATCGGGTTTGTAGCAGGATTGGCGTTGATTGCAATCATGCTGCTATTGCCGCCACCGGCTTCGATGACGCTTACGGCATGGCGGGTGGCGGCGGTTGGGTTGCTCATGGCGGTGTGGTGGATGACGGAAGCCGTGCCGATTGCGGTCGCTGCGCTGCTGCCACTCGCGCTGTTTCCGCTCCTAGGCGCAACCACGTTTCGTGAGGCCGCTGAACCTTTCGCGCAGTCGCCGATTTATTTGTACATGGGCGGATTTATGATTGCGATTGCCGCCGAGCGGTGGGGCTTGCACCGTAGAGTCGCGCTGGGAATTGTATCGGCGATTGGCACGAATCCGCCTTTGATCGTCGGTGGCTTCATGGTAGCCACAGCCTTTATCAGTATGTGGGTGAGCAATACCGCAACGGCTTTGATGATGATTCCGATGGGCCGCGCGATTGTGGAACTCTCGGCGGAACAGCGCGGCGACGCGGCGAGTAACAACACGAACGATAAAAATTTTTCAGCGGCGTTGATGCTCGGCATTACCTACGCCTCGAGCATCGGCGGGATGGGCACGCTCATCGGAACGCCGCCCAATGCGATCTTCGCCGGTTTCGTGCAAGAGACTTTGAAGACGCAGGTTAATTTTCTCTCGTGGATGCTGATCGGTGTGCCGATGATTCTTGCGCTGTTGCCGCTCGCATGGCTTGTGATTGTGAAAGGCGTATGCCCGGTTTCCTCCGAGGGCGGAGCCGGCAGCAAGGAAACCATTCGGCAGCAGCAGCGAGGCTTGGGCAAGATGTCGACGGGCGAATTGATTGTTGCAATCGTGTTCGTGCTGACTTCAATGCTGTGGATTGCCGAGCCGTTTCTCCGCGAAGCCGTGCCCGCATTCAAACTCACCGACGCCGGAATTGCGATGTGCGGCGCGCTCGTTCTTTTTTTAATCCCGATGAATTTTTCCAAAGGCGAATTCGTGCTCACTTGGAGCGACATGAAAAAACTGCCGTGGGGCGTTTTGATTTTGTTCGGCGGTGGATTGAGCCTTTCGCAAGCCATCGGAAAATCAGGACTGGCAAAGTGGCTCGGCGAAGCGATGCAAGTCATGTCCGTGTTGCCCGCATGGCTCATCGTGCTGATCGTCATTACGATGATCGTATTTTTCTCGGAAGTCGCTAGCAACGCCGCAACGGTCGCAACCTTCCTGCCGATTGTAGCTGCGCTCGCGCCGCAAGTCGGCGTCAATACTTATACCTTGCTCATTGCGGCCACGCTCGCGGGCAGTTGCGGCTTTATGTTGCCCGTCGCCACGCCGCCCAATACGATTGCTTACGCCACCGGCTACATTTCAACCGCACAGATGGCGCGGGCTGGCATCTGGCTCAACCTTATTTCCATCGCCCTGATTTTACTGCTCTGCTACACGCTTGTCCCGCTTGTCTTCGCGCCGTAAATGAACGTGTTACACATCCTTAGGTTTTCCATCTCACGGCGTGGTGCGGAGCTGCATCACTCAAAAATTCATCTCACTTACAAATCTCACTTGATATGGAAATCGAGAATAGACGGATTCTGGTTTTGGGCGGCGCGGGTCTCGTCGGACAAGCGGTGTGCCGCGAGTTGATTGAAGAAAAAGCGTCGGAACTGATCATAGCGTCGCTGTTCAAAGCGGAAGCCGATGAATTCGTCGGTGCGCTGCGGCGCGAATATCCGAACGCACGCACGAAACTCACCAGCGAAGGCGGCAACATTTTCGTCCGTGAAGATTTTAAGTTTCTGTCGCGCGAACAAATT
>JACMJS010000352.1 GCA_014380515.1 Chlorobiales bacterium | reverse complement strand
TCTATCGTGCCGACTTTCGTATCCATCGCCGTCGTGGCGGCAACGACTTTGCTGCGGGCGAACTCTTGACCTTCATGGATCATCACCGGCCCCTGTGCGGCGAAAAGATAAAGTGCCGCGAGTTTGTTCAAGGCCAATTGCCGCTCGGAAAGTTTGAAGTTCGATGCTTTGACCTTGATGCCTTCCTTCGCTTCGCCGGTTGCGATGCGGATGAAATCCGACATCGTGTTGTCGTCGTGCGATTCGAGATAGTTGATAGCGTGCTGCGGCACGGCGAACAAGCCGCTGTCGGATTGGAGTGTGCCGGTAAGAAAAGATTGGAAGGTGCGCTGAGAGTTTGTGCCCTGCTTCTTCCCGAAAATAAATCCGTGGCCGCTCGTCGTGTTCTGGCCTTTGACGCCGTTGCGAAACTGGTCGTTCCACGCCGCCCAACCGATGTCCGAAAAGCCGTCCGGCGCGTACTTGCCCCCGCCCCACGGCTCGGCGATGAGAATGACGTTCGGATTGATTTTCCGCGATTCTTCTAAAATCAGTTTGCAAGTTTCCCAATCGATCATCGCGGCGAGATCAAAACGGAAGCCATCGATATGGTATTCGGTCATCCAATACTTGACGCTTTCAACGATCATGCGGCGCGCCATCAGCCGGTCGGTTTTGAAATCATTGCCGCAGCCCGATTCGCCTTTGAAGTTGCCTGCGCCGTCGGTGTGGAAGTAATACATTTTATCAATGTATTTGTACGGGTTGTAATCGTACTGCGACACGTGGTTATAAACGACATCCAGAATCACGGCGATCTTTTCCTTGTGAAGGGCTTTCACCATGTCTTTCATCTCTTTGACTTCGCGTCCGTCGGTGCCGCTGAATTCATTGCGGCGCAGGCTGCCGCCTTCAGCGTAATAACTTTCCGGCGCGAAAAAATAACTCGTCATGTATCCCCAGTGATTGCGTTCGTAGGGATTCCATGTATTGAAAAGACCCGTCGCGCCAAGGGTGAGACTGTCTTTGAAGGGCAGTTCAATCGCGCCGAACTTGTGAACGGGCAGCAGTTCAATGGCATTGATGCCGAGGTCTTTGAGATACGAAAGCCCGCCCGTCTTGCCGGACTGGGCCAATCCTGCGTACGTGCCTTTTTTCTCGATGCCGCTCGAGGGGTGCATGGTCAGATCGCGGACGTGCGATTCATAAATAATCAGGTCGTTGTGATTTTCTGGGATCACGAAGGTGTCGCCCTGCCAATCATAGTTCGTGTCGAGAATTAAAGTCTTGGCCGGATGTCGGTAAGTATTTTGCGTGCAGACGGCTTTCGAATAAGGATCGGCGATGACGATTTGATCGTTGAACATTTCCTGTCCGCCTTCGGGGCCGCTGACGCGGTAGCCGTAGAATGAGCCGGTGAGCGACTTCCGGGCGACGTGTTCCCAAACGCCGTCGCCATCGCGCGTCATCTGAACCGGTTCGCCCGCCGTATCGGTGTAGGTTTTAAAAATGACGAGTTGCACCTTCGTCGCTCGCGGGGCGAAAAGCCGGAAGGTTGTGCGGCTGGCTTCGACAGTGCAGCCGAGAACTTTATCGGAGTAGAGCGAATCGAGATCGCTGACACTGACGGATTGCCCGAAATCCTTTTCGCCTTTTTCATTGCGGGCAACTTTGGATTCCGGCGCCCCGCAGCCTTCGGGAAGCATCACGGAAAGAACCAGCATGATTAAATAAAAATAGCGGTTGAAGAAATGGTTGTTCATCTATCAGAAGTCCGGTTGATAAAAAATGTTGGAAGCCAACCCCTCTGTCCTGCGGACATCTCCCCTTTGTTGAAAGGGGAGAGTTGTAAAGAGCGTTCGATGGAATGATCGATGGAATTTTATCTTTACTGTTCTTTACGGTCAAACACTCTCCCCTTTAACAAAGGGGAGTGCAGAGGGGTTCGGGAGTGCAGAAGGGTTCGCACTTAAAAATAAAACTGCAAACCGCCGGAGATACCGCTGACGGCGGTTTGCGTGATGCCGATTTCGCCGGTGAGAATCAAATCAATCTGGCGCGAGAGTGGAAACTGCACGCCCGCATCCAAATGCACGGGCGGCGTTGTGCCGCCGTTCTGGACGATGAAATCCGCATCGAGCGCAAGCATGATGCCGACGGTATTGCGGATGTCGGCACTGAACACGAACGCGGCATCGAAGCCCGCGCCTTGTCCGCCCGTGTGTCCGCCGACGAGCAAGTTCAAGCCGATACCGCGGCTTTGCAGCAAGTCAAAACGCAGGTCGCCGCCGATGTATGTTTGATAATTGTTCGCGCCAAAGCCGACATGGCCGTTGATGGCGATGCCGCTCGTGATGCCGTAACCGAAGTGTCCGAAGAAGACGAAGGTCGAGGTGCCGCTGCCGAATAAAAGCGTCGGGTGGGCACCGAGGCCGAATTGCCCGCGCGGAATTAAATCTTTGCCGAAGGGCGAGGGATTGCCCGCAAGGACGGGCGAGGCGAAAACGAAAAGTACAAATAAAAGCAGGATAGCGCGTTTCAGGTGCATCATAAATTCTCCGGTGATTTTGGTTTGATAAATGATGATGGCGATGACTATTGAAAGGCGGTCGAAAATAGGGAAAGTTTTTTCAACCGTGAAAGCGGGGCTTAACACTGCGGTAATGTGCGGACAACCGGAAGAGTGGAAAACCAATAGATGCTTGGTTGCACTCAAGCCTGCACGCAAAATGATGAGGGGAAAAAACTTTTACGGAGCCGGAGCATTTTCAAATTTTTTTCCGTCCCCCTATGTTGGCATATTCAACCCCACATCACAGACATCCAAAAATCACAACCGACAACGATGGACTTCAGGTATTCAAAGTGGGACCCCGAACAGCACGGCAACACGCCCACCACCTTCGATAAACTCCTCAAGATGTTCAACCAACTGCTCGTCTATACCAACGGCGACGCCAACGAAGCTCTCGCATGGCTGACGCAGATGGACAAGCAATACGGCCTGACCGACGACGAAATGGGCATGGGTGATTTCATCGACCGTCTGCGCCGGGAAGGCTACTTGGACGATGCGCCCGAACGCGGCTCGTTCAACATCACCGGCAAGACGACCAAAAAAATCCGCGAAGATTCGCTCAACGAAATTTTCACATCGCTCCGCAAAAGCAGCAACAGCGGCGCGCACAAAATTGCCAGCACCGGCATGTCCGATGAGCGCGTACCGGAAACACGCAACTGGAAGTTCGGCGACAACTCGCAAAACATCGACTTCACCACGACGATCAACAATGCTTTGAAGCGCGACGGCATCGATGAGTTCAGTTTGAAGGAAGATGATTTCCGCGTCTATGAAACCGAACAACAGACTTCATGCGCAACGGTGTTGATGATCGATGTCTCGCACTCGATGATTCTTTACGGCGAAGACCGCATCACGCCGGCGAAAAAAGTTGCGCTCGCCCTTTCGGAATTGATTCTCACCCGCTACCCGAAAGATTCGCTCAATATTATTTTGTTCGGTGATGAAGCGTGGGAAGTGGAAGTAAAAGATTTGCCGTTCGTCAGCGTGGGGCCGTATCACACGAATACGAAAGCGGGACTCAATCTCGCGCGGCAGATTTTGCGGCGCAAAAAAAATCCGAACAAACAAATTTTTATGATCACCGACGGCAAACCTTCGGCGATCAACGAAGGCGCGAAGATTTACAAAAACTCGTTCGGCTTGGATCGCAAGATCGTCAACAAAACGCTCGATGAGGCCGTCGTGTGCCGCAAGGAAAAAGCCGTCATCACCACGTTTATGGTTACAAGCGATCCGTATCTGCAAGGCTTTGTCAAAGAACTGACGGAGGCCAATCAAGGTCGGGCGTATTACAGCGGCCTCGATAATCTGGGCGAGTATATTTTCGTCGACTATATCCGCAACCGCAAAAAGACACTCCGCTAATTTTTTTTCCGGCGATGAAACGATGATGAATGTGCAAACGGCAACGGAGAGTTTGATGACGGGCGATGAGTTGCTTGAAATGCAATCGCGCACCGGAAAAAAATTCGATCTTGTTAAAGGTAAACCCATTGAAGTGAGTCCTGCAGGATTTCGGCATGGCATCATCGCTGCCAGAATGCTTCAGAAAATTTCGAACTTTGCCGAAGAACGCGATTTGGGATATGTAACCGGCGCGGAGACGGGGGTCTATCTCTCGCGGCAGCCCGATACGGTACGTGCAGCAGATGTGGCTTTTTTTAGCAAGGAGAAATTTCAAACTGGCAATGATCTCTCAGAACAGGGCTTCTCGATAATCGTACCTGATCTCATCGTTGAAGTGGTCTCGCCGAACGACACGCGGAAAGAAGTCGCGGAAAAAGCGTCGCAGTGGCTTGCCGCAGGCGTGCGGCTCGTATGGATTGTTGAACCGCAAACTGAAACCGCGCAAGTGTACTCAACGCAGGGAAAGCAGACGATTGATGCGGGCGGAACGCTTAACGGCGGTGAAGTGCTCAAAGGATTTGCGCTGCCGCTCAAAAAGATTTTTTGAAAACGATTAGAAAGAGAATTTTAAACCGTGAAGTCAATTTTGGAAACCAAATCTCAACCAATGAACAGCCTCACTAAACTAAAAACGCTCGGCGAACTGAAGCGGTCCCTGTACCGCTCGCGCTCGGTCAAAGATGAAATCCGCGAGAACCTGATCGTGATGATGAAGAAGGGCGAGAATGCGTTTCCCGGCATCATGGGCTACGAGAAAACCGTCGTGCCCCAGATTCAAAACGCGATCCTCTCCAAGCACGACATTATTCTTTTGGGTCTGCGCGGCCAAGCCAAAACGAAAATCATCCGCATGATGATCAACCTTTTGGACGAGTTCGTGCCCGTCATCAAAGGCTCGGAAATCAACGACGATCCGTTCAAGCCGCTCTCGAAAATGGCGCGCGAAAAAGTTTTGCATGAAGGCGACAACACCGAAATCGCGTGGCTACACCGCTCGGATCGCTTCGGCGAAAAACTCGCCACGCCCGACGTAACCATCGCTGATTTGATTGGCGACATCGATCCGATCAAGGCCGCATCGCAGAAATTGACCTACGCCGATGAAAACGTCATTCACTACGGCATCATTCCGCGCACCAATCGCGGCATCTTCGCCATCAACGAACTGCCCGATTTGCAACCGCGCATTCAAGTCGGTTTGCTCAACATCATGCAGGAAAAAGACATTCAGATTCGCGGCTTTATGGTGCGCATTCCGCTCGATATTTTCATCATCTACTCGGCCAATCCCGAGGACTATACCAACCGCGGCAACATCATTACGCCGCTCAAAGACCGCATCGATTCGCAGATCATCACGCACTATCCGAAGACGATTGAAACCGGCATCAAGATTACCGAGCAGGAAGCGTGGAGCGAACGCCAATCGGAAGTGCAAGTGAGGGTGCCGCATTACTTCCGCGAGATTATCGAACACATTGCGTTCGAAGCGCGCAAGTCCGAGTATGTCGATCAGAAGTCAGGCGTCTCGGCGCGATTGACGATCAGCGCGATGGAAAACTTGGTGAGCAGTGCGGAGCGGCGGGCGATCATCAATGATGAAACGGACGTGCAAGTGCGCATCAGCGATTTGTATTTCGCCATCACCGCCATTACCGGCAAGGTTGAACTCGTTTATGAAGGCGAGCAGGAAGGTGCATCGAACGTCGCCAAGGTTCTCATCGGCAAGGCCATCAACCAAGTGTTCAAAAAGTATTGCCCCGACCCGAACAAAAAGACGCAAGGGCAAACAGCCTACGCCGCCGTTACCAACTGGTTCGGTCAAGGCAACCAGATCGATGTGCTCGACGATATGAAGTACGACGATTACTTCAAGGCGTTGGACAAAGTGAAAGGCCTAAGGGAGATTGCCGAGAAGTCAATGCAAACGAAAACGAAACCGGAAACGGCGACGGCGATGGAGTTCGTGATCGAAGGGCTGTATCAAAACTCGATGGTCGGCAAAGATGAACTGGAATCGGTTCGAACCTACACCGACATGATCGGCAAAATCATGTCGTCCATCGGCGGCAGCAAGTACGA
>JACMJS010000351.1 GCA_014380515.1 Chlorobiales bacterium | reverse complement strand
CGATGAAAAAAGTTGCGCTCTTACTCGTTGTTGCAAGTCTATGCAACGCTCCTGCTGTGTTCGCACAGTGGACGCTGGCCGGATTTGAAGGAAAGTTAATTGAGGCGGTCGCGGTTTCGAAGAGCGATGTGATCTATGCAATCGCTGATAGGTCGCTTTACAAGTCAGAGGATGACGGAGACACTTACACCGTTTCAGTTCAGGCCACGACGACCTACTATCCTCTGGGTGATTCCCATTCCTTCTTTGTAGAGAAAACAATCTTGATAAAAGGTGAGGACAGCGTGTATGTTGCGTATGTCTCAAGCGGCATTGATGTGGTTGGTGGATTGCTTTCAAATAAAAACTTCGGTAATCAATGGCTTCCGGTATTGGGTGCAGTGGGTTCTGTACATGGAACACTTTTCTCTCGTAAAGATTTTCTTTTGACTTCACAATGGAGTCAAGTCGTAGTTTCCAAATTGGACAGCGTTTACGGAGGACAATTTCAATATGTGTTGAATCAACAGTTGCCCGACTTTTCCCACACAAGTTCCTATGCAAACACCCCGTTCGTCAAGTTTTATGAATCTTCCGGCAACGCTTTGTTTGCATTTTCGAAACACGACACCGCGCAGTTTTGGAAATCGACTGACGATGGTTTTTCGTGGCAACGGATTATTTCGCTGAAACAAAAAGTATCCGGCGTGGCTGAACTTTCCAGTACACTTTATTGCACGACTGTAGATTCCGGTGTTTACCGCTCTACCGACAGCGGTGGAACATGGGTTCGTTCGGGTCTGAACACAACCTCACTTCTTTTACTTGCAAGTTCAGCAAACGAACTTTATGCGGTTTCCGATCAGGCGATTTACAAAAGCACGAACGGCACGGATTGGACGTCGTTTAGCAGCGGCTTGCCGAGCACCTTTCAACCGACCGCCCTCGCGGTTGCTCCCGACGGCAAACTTTACTTGGCAACGGATAAAGGGCTTTATACGTCGGGCACTTTAAGCACCGACCTTCCGGGCAACGTATCGCCGCAGACGTTCGAACTTTCGCAGAACTATCCGAACCCGTTCAATCCAAGCACAACGATTTCATACTCGCTTGCACAAGCATCGTCCGTTCGCCTTGCGGTTTATGATATGCTTGGCCGCGAAGTTGCCTCACTCGTTAATGAAAGAAAACCGGCGGGCAATCATTTTGCCAATTTCAAAGCGGCGGGCTTGACGAGCGGTGTTTACTTTTACCGGTTGCAAGCCGCTTCCGCACAAGGACAATTTTCACAGACGAAGAAAATGCTTTTGGTGAAGTAACTCCTAAACCATCTTAACCGAATCGTTGCCGACGCAACCGCTGTGAAAAAACTTGCATCGCTGTTGCTGGGTCATTTCCGCATCGAAGTCAATCCGCTGTTCTTCTCGCTTTGGATTCTGTTCCTTACCGCTTGCATTTCATTTCGATATTTCCTGCCCGCTGCTTATCAGCAACTCATGGCCGCCGTCCCACTGCCGCTGTCTGATTTTCTGTTCTACGCCTTTCCGCTTGGCATCACATTGCTGCTCTATCTTTTTTTTGACCGCAAACTTGAATTGCTTCTAAACCCGCATCTATGGCTCAACTGCGCCTTATCAATCTTCGTGCTCTTTGCCAATCAGTATTTTTCCTT
This sequence comes from Chlorobiales bacterium, assembly GCA_014380515.1. Classification (GTDB taxonomy): domain Bacteria; phylum Bacteroidota; class Chlorobiia; order Chlorobiales; family JACMJS01; genus JACMJS01. The sequence continues at coordinate 3,307 of JACMJS010000351.1, read as the reverse complement.
ACACACATTCTTTGCCAAATCCGCTGCGCCTGAACTTTCGTCATTTCTTTACATGACGGGTTTCAACATGCAATCCTGTTTTTTCTACATCATAATCCCGCTTGCTTATGGGTTGATATGCGAACGCCCGGCGCGCAAAAACTTTTACGGTGTAACCACTCAAGGCTTTGACGCCAAGCCCTACTTTCAAATGCTGCTTTTCATGTTGCCACTGCTTGTATGGGCGTCGTTTCAACCGCACTTTTTACAAACCTACCCGCGATACCGAACAGGCGAAGCTGAAGCCGTGCTCGGACTCTCGCCGTATTTTACCGTGAGCGTGTATGAACTTTCGTACGTGCTGCAATTCGTCGCGCTGGAAATTTTCTTTCGTGGCTTTATCGTCATGGTGCTTTCGCGGTTTATCGGCGCGGGCGCGGTGGCGGTGATGGTTTCCCTTTATGTGTTTATTCACTTCGATAAGCCGCTCGCCGAAACCATCGGCTCATTTTTCGGCGGATACATTTTGGGCGTGCTGAGTCTCCGCACCGGCAGCGTGCTTGGCGGTATGATCGCACACATCGGCGTTGCACTCGGCATGGAAGCACTAGCATTTCTGCAACTTTACGTCTTCGGACGGCACACGTAATTTTTCCGCAATCATCTTTTTTCGTTACTCAACAACTTTTTACACCGCACTACAGTCTAACCGTTTGCATTGCACTGCTTACGCTGCTTCGCAAAAAAACTTTCGCGTTCGTGAAACCTGCAGCGCGGCGATCAAGTAGACGCCGGAACTTCCATCCATTTTTCATCTCTGCACCGCAGCGTTTTTCAATCACGAGCATCAATCATTTCTAAATACTTCGAAGGCAATGACGCACTCGCCACTAAAATTCGTCAAGAGGTGCTGTCCGGCCTTTTTCGTTTTGCTGTTTCTCTTTCGCGCTGCCGCTGCTCAAACCTTGCCTAAAGTCCTTCCTGACACCGCGCTCGTCCCAACGCTCGAACTTTTCAAAGCAATCAAAAGAGTCGAAGCCGCCCGTGCGGTTGAACTGATTAAAGTTGACGGCGTGCTCAATGAAAGCGTGTGGCAACGCAATGCCATCACCGATTTCACCCAGTACCAACCCAGTGAAGGCGATACCGCTACTCAGCGCACCGAAGTTTGGGTTGCATATGACGACGCCGCGATTTACGTCGCCGCCCGTCTTTACGATACGCATCCCGATTCGATCAGTCGCGCCTTTGGCCGCCGTGATGCAGGCGTGCCTGCCGATTGGTTCAGGGTGGAATTGGATGCGTATCACGACCGCCGTACCGGATTTCTTTTTCTGGTTACACCGTCGGGTTCCGTCAGCGACGGCGTGATTTACAACGACGAGTATGATGACGATTCGTGGGACGGCGTTTGGTCGGTGGCGACCAAGATCGACGACAAAGGATGGATTGCCGAGATGCGTATTCCGTATTCACAACTGAGATTTGCAAAGGCTGAAAGTTATGTGTGGGGTATAAACTTTACGCGGTTTATTCAGCGCCGCAACGAATTTGATTTCTTCGCCCGCGTCGGGCAAAGCGAGAGCGGCCGCGCATCGAAGTTCGCCGAACTGCACGGCATTCAAAACATTGCGCCGCCGCCGCGCTTCGCGCTTATTCCGTACCTGAGCAGCAGCGGAAAATTTACGCCCGCCATTGCGAACGATCCGTTCCGCACCGGACAAAATTACGGCGGCAACATCGGTGCCGATCTCAAACTCGGCCTCGGCTCAAACCTCACGCTCGATGCGACGGTAAATCCTGATTTCGGTCAGGCCGAAGTCGACCCTGCGGTGGTGAACCTGTCGGCCTACGAAGTCTTCTACGAAGAGCGGCGGTCATTCTTTATCGAAGGCTCAAGCATTTTTGATTTCGGCAATGGCGGTGCAAACGATTCGTGGAACTTCAACTGGGGCAACCCGCAATTTTTTTACAGCCGCCGCATCGGACGCAGGCCGCAAGGCTCGCCGGTGCACGAGGGCTTCAGCGATATTCCCGACGGCACACGGATTTTGGGCGCGGCCAAACTTTCCGGCAACGTCGCCGATCAATGGACGCTCGGCGCGCTCAGCGCCGTTACCGCAAGCGAGTTCGCCCGCGTGGATTCTTCCGGCACACGCTTCAGCGATGAAGTTGAACCGCTCGCATACTACGGCGTCGTGCGAAGTCAAAAACAATTTGGCAACGGGAGGCAAGCCTTGGGAATGATGGGGACGGCGACGGTGCGCGACCTGAGCAATCCCGCGTTCACTTCACAGATGAACCGCAGCGCGTTTTCGTTCGGTCTCGATGGTTGGACATTTTTAGATAGCGCGAAGATGTGGGTTGTAACCGGCTACGCCGCAGGCACAAGCGTTCAGGGATCGCCGGAAGATATTCTTCGCCTGCAACGCTCGCCCGTTCGAAACTTTCAGCGGCCTGATGCGACGCATGTTGAAGTCGATAGTGCCGCAACTTCGCTCGGCGGCTGGGTTACGCGCTGGTATCTCAACAAGCAGCAAGGCGATTGGACGATGAACGTCGGACTCGGCGCGGTTTCACCCGGTCTTGAGACGAATGACTTGGGCTTCAACACGCGCACGGACTTAATCAACGGCCACATTGCTGTTACCTATAGATGGTTCAAGCCCGATAATGTTTTTCGTACGAAGCGCGCGAGCGTCGCCACTTTTCGCGGGTTTGATTTTCAGGGCAACTTGCTGCAGTCGGGTTACTACGCAGGCTTCAACGGGCAGTTGGTGAACTGGTGGGGCGGCGGCTTAAACCTGAGCGTGTTCGATCAAACGCTCGATAGCCGCCAAACGCGCGGCGGCCCGCTCATGTACTTGCCCGGCGGCGTCAATCTGAATTTCTTTACTTATAGCGACGACCGGCAAAATATTTATGTCGAAACTTACGGCAGCGGATTTCGCGGAACATCAAACGCATGGAACTTCGAAGCCGGTGTAGACCTGACGTTGAGACCCTTGCCGCAACTGCGTGTAACCATGGGCCCGTCGTTCAGCCGCGAGTATACGCCGGTTCAATATGTAAGCACCGTGCAAGACGCCGCGATGACGGAAACCTTCGGAGCGAGATATGTTTTCGCGGACCTCACGCAAACAAGCCTCGTCGCTAACGCCCGCGTCGATTGGGCCTTCACGCCGAAACTGACGCTGCAACTTTACACGCAATTGCTATTCGCCGTCGGTGATTACGCGAACTTTAAGGAACTCGCGCGTCCGTCGACAATTGATTTCAACGTCTATGGCGAAGGCGGCTCACGCATCACGCCTACTGAAAATGGTTT
>JACMJS010000350.1 GCA_014380515.1 Chlorobiales bacterium | reverse complement strand
TTGAGCAATGTCGCCCCACATTTCAGAATCGAAGCCGGATTTGCCTGCATCGAACAGGCCGACAACCGTCCACTTACGCTGGGCAAAAGTAATGATGCTGCCGACTGCGATGTTTTCGAACATCCGCGCGGCGCCCGAACCGACTACCAACTCAGACGTGCCGGGTGTGAACATCCGGCCTTCTTTGAGCACGACGTTTTTGCGGAGTTCCAAGACCTTCGGCTCGGTGCCGCGAATCGTAACATTGACTTTATCGCCGGAGCCGCGTTTGGGCTGGGTGATGAGGACGACGAGTTCGCCACAGGAGACGGGCGAGCCATCGGCCTTGCGTTCGATACCAGGCAAGGTGGTAAGCAGATTGAAGCCGTCGCGGTCGATGCCGCTGGAAATTTCGGAGATGGCGGAACGCTGCACCACGATCACATTCTCAACCGAACCGGTAGCGACGAGCGTGGTGCGAATGCCTTGCGAGAGCATCAAGACACCGGTGTAGACGAAGACAACGAGGGCGATACCCAGCACGGTGAACAGCGTGGTACGCCAGCGCACCCACACGTTTTTAATCGAGTAAGAAATCGGAATCGGCATGTTTAATCGTTGATAATTTTATGACAAGATTTTTTTGAAACATCGTTGAAAAAATTATCCCAAATATCTGAGGCCGTCGGTGATGGAAATTTTCGAAGCACTTTGTGCGGGAAACAATCCGGCGATGGCGCCCGCGACAATCGCGCCGATGGCGGCACTGGCAACGACAAGCGGTTCAACTTCGAAAACAGGAAAGAACATCGCGACCGCGCTGCCGAATCCTTTGGTGAGCGGCGTGGCAATAAGCAAGCCTAAGCCTGCGCCGACAGTAGCAAGCAACGCCGATTCGCCGATGATGAGCGAAGTAATAAAACCTTCGGAGAAGCCGAGCGTTTTGAGCACGGCGTATTCTTTGAGCCGTTCGCGCGCCGACATGCTCATCGTGTTCGCTAGCACGAGCAGCATAATGCCGATGATGACGAACGAGACGGCTTGCAACGCGCCGATGATGGCGGAAGACATCGAGACAAAACTGAGATTAAATGCGCTTTCGGTTTCCGTCAAGGTTTCGGCGGCGGAGTTGGCAAAGAGGCCGTCGATAGTGGCACAAACCGAAGCGGCATCGTTCGGGTTTTGCAGCGCGGCAATATAGAACCCGACCATGCCGCTGCGAGAAGGCAAACTTGCGGCGACGCGTTCATCTAAATATTTCCAATCGAAGTAGAACGTGGTTTCATCGGTGGTTGCCTTGGCACCGGTGTAAATCGCGCGGACGGTAAAGTCCCAATCGCCTTCATAGATCGTGCCGGTGATGCGGATGACGTCGCCCAATTTCCAGCCGTAGCGTTCCGCAAGTTTTTTGCCGACGATGCAGCCGGAGCGGTCGGCGGTGAAAGCCGCGAGTTCGGCGGGCTTCACTTGAAACTCAGGATAGACTTTGAAGTAAGTTTCAGCGTCGATGGCGAACTGAGAGAAGAATTCTTTGGGGTCTTTGTAGATGCCGCCGAACCAATTGGAATAAGTTACTGCGGTTACACCGGGCACGGCAGCGACTTTATCGCGGTGCGAGAGCGGCAACGGAAACGTCATCGAGATATTGTTGCGCGAAACGATGCGGCTCTCAGCGGCGGTTTCGGCGGTTACATACCACATCGCAATACAGGTGCGCAGAAACACAAACGCCGCGACCGCAACCGCGACGCCGAGCGCGGTCAGCACGGTGCGCAGTTTGTGCCTGCCGAGATTGCGAAGAATCAATTTGGTAAGCATTGTTCGTTCTCCTTTTAAGGTTGAGAGGTTGATGATTAAACTTTAATCTCTTTCCATTTTCCCATTCTAAAGAAATACCATGCAACGAGGCCGATGAGTGTTTCGGCGACCGGTATGGCGATGAACGCGCCGGTGGCTTTCAGGTCTAATCCCTTGGCGAGCAGATAGGCCAAAGGAATTTGAAACAACCAGAATCCGACAAAGTTGATGATGGTCGGTGTGCGCGTATCGCCCGCGCCGTTCAAGGCTTGCGTCATCACCATACCGATCCCGTAAAAAACATATCCGGCGCCAACGATTTGCAAGGCTTGCACGCCGTAAGCAATCACCGCTTCATCCGCTGTAAAGACGCGGATAATCGGCGCGGCAAAGAGCAAGAACAGGACGGAAACAGCGGCCATAAAAATCGCATTGTATTTCGCCGCGAGGTTTACACTATCCTCGGCGCGTTGAAGTTCGCCCGCGCCAAGATTCTGACCCACAAGCGTTGCCGCCGCATTGCTTAGGCCCCACGCAGGCAGAATAAAAAAGACAAAGTTGCGGATCGCAATCTGGTATCCCGCCGAGGCTTCCGTGCCGCCGGTCTCCGCCACAAGCCGCGCGAGCACGATCCAACTGCCGCTGGCAATAATGAACTGAAACGTTGCAGGCCATGCAATGTTCATAATCGCTTTCGCAAGTTCGGCGTCGATGTTGAAATAGTGCCGATGGAATTTTAAAACCCCATGGCCTTTAACCAACTGCATCACCTGATACAGCACGCCGGTGCTGCGGCCAATCACCGTCGCAATCGCTGCGCCTTTCAAGCCGAAGAAGTGAATGAACACGGGACATAAAATGATATTGATCAGGCTGGCGATCCACAAACTTTTCATCGCAATCGCCGCATCGCCCGCACCGCGAAAAATACCGTT
>JACMJS010000349.1 GCA_014380515.1 Chlorobiales bacterium | reverse complement strand
TCTTCAAGGTGCGATTGGCGTTCGTGTTTGTACGCCAAATACTGCGCGGTCTTCTCGCGCTTGAGAGCCGCATATTGTTGCCGAAGTTTTGCGAGTTGTTCCGAAGCGTGTGTGAGTTGCGATTTCGCCGCCACGAGCATTTGATTACCCGCCGCTACTACAAACTCCGGTTGGCCTTTCAACTTTTCCGCAAGCAGACGTTCTTGCATCGCCGCCTTGCGCCGCATGATTTCTTCGGGACTAACTTGCTTTAATCCGCTGGCCAACTTCACTGTTGAAAGTCCGAAGATCATCCACTTCGTCGGATCGAAATCATACCAGCGAATGCCGTTGCGGTAATCGAGGGCAAACTCGTGATGATAGTTGTGATAACCTTCGCCGTAAGTGTAGAGCGAAGTAAACCAATTGTCGCGTGCACTGTGCCGGTCTGAATAAGTTTGCTTGCCGAAGACGTGGCAAACGGAATTGATCGCAAAGGTCGCGTGATGATTGAGCACGAGCCGCATACAGCCCGCGACGAACAACCCGCCAATCCAGTCGCCCCAGAGAATGCCCGCGACAAGCATCGGAAAGACGAACGACATGAAACTGGCGAAGACGATGAAGTGCTTGTGCTGCCAGCGCAGCAACGGATCGCTCCACAGATCGCTCGCCGCTTTCGGATCAAGGTTGCGCGTGCGTTTGGTAAACATCCATAAAATATGCGCGTGCCAAAATCCGTCTTTGACGCTATACGGGTCGGCATCTTTATCGATTTGCTGATGATGCACGCGGTGATCGAGCGACCACTCAATTACCGAGCCTTCAAAGGCCGCGCTGCCGAAGACGACGTAGAGTGCGCGGACGACGGGCGAAGCGTCGTACGTGCGGTGCGAGAACAAACGGTGATAGCCGCCCGTGATGGACATTCCGGCGGCAACCATCAGCACGAATCCGAAGATCAGGGTTTGGATGTGAAAGTTTCCGGTGAGAATCCAGATGAGCGTTGCTGTAACGCCGATGAGAGGCGTGAGGCTGAGGAAGATGGCCGTCGGCCAGTTGATATGTTTTAAGGAAAGAGATTTTTTCGGAGTAACTACAGTCGGCATATCGTTCGAAAGTATTCTAAAAAGGTTGGTAGTGCCTAAGAAAAAGTTAATGTAAAAGTTTCGAAACCAAAGATAACCGAGCGGTTGAACGTTTCCGCCGTAGAGGTCGAAGTTTTCTATGGAATCACCGGACGGGATGAATCTGCGGCGATGCCCGTCGATCCGAAACCGCCCGCGGCGCGCGCGGTTTCAGAGAGAGATTGCACTTCGAGCATTTCCGCCTGCTCCGCTTTCGCAATCACCATCTGCGCGATGCGGTCGCCGTGCCGCACGGTGAAAGGCTCTTTGCCGTGATTGATGAGAATGACTTGCAGTTCGCCGCGGTAATCGGCGTCAATCGTGGCGGGCGAATTGGGAAGCGAGATGAGATGCTTGAGTGCCAAGCCGCTGCGCGGACGCAGTTGGGCTTCGTAGCCTTCGGGCAATTCTATTGCAAGTCCCGTCGGCACGAGACGCGCGGACTGCGGCGCGATTTCTACCGGCGCATCCAAACATGCCGCAACATCCATGCCCGCAGCCTGCGCGGTCGCATAGAACGGCACGCTCGCGTTCGGATGAAGTTTCAAAAACCTAACGATGAGTTTGGTACCAGACATGGCTGCGAATCAAAATGATGGTGGTAATTGCGGCGCAGGTTCTTTGGGTTTCGCAAATCTCCGGCGAAGCCAGTCGCCCCCGAAGAAGAGCAGCGTGAGACCGATGAGGGCGTTCGAAAACATCGTCAGCGTCCGTCCGGTTGTAAAACTTTGCGGATCGAATACAAATTTCACTTGATGCTTTCCCTTCGGCACCACGACGCCGCGAAACGCATAGTTGGTTTTGTAAATCTCCGTTTCCGCGCCGTCTACAAACGCCCGCCAGCCTTTCGGATAATAGATTTCGCTGAGAAATAAAAAATGATTGCCGGAAGCCGCCGTCGCAAGCGTGATTTCATGAATGCCGTAGGCGGTAATCTGCACGCTGGCCGATGAATCAACCGCATCCACTTTCGGCAGCGACAGGGTTTCAAGATATGCGGTTTCACGCGGATTGAAGCCGGAGACTTTCAGGCTGCGCAGAATGTCCACGTCTTTTTTCGTCTCAAGCGTTTTAACGAACCATGCCCGCGGCGCGGCGTCCTCGCGCTGCAAAATGACTTTTGATCCGCTGAAGGCCTGCCGGTATCCTTGCAAGTCCATCGGTTTATCCACGATCAAATACTTGACGTTGAACAGATCAAGCAGCGCGGGACTTTGCACGAAATTTTCCGCCGCCCCGTTTCCGGCGACATCGATCAAATCCTGAATGACGCGCAACTTCGCCGGATGATAGCCACTTACGGTTTCCAAACGAAAGTAAGCATACCAGTTAGCCGGTTTGGCGTCTTCACGGGCTAAGGGCACAATGCGAAACTTGGATTTATCTGTGTTCAGGAAGTCGGTGTAATCCGTCGCTGCAAAAAAATCGGTTTGCGCCTGCTTCTCTTGCAGCATCACGAGCGGCTTCGTGCTGACTCTGAGCAAATCGAAGAGAATTAAAACCACGAGGCCGGTTTCAAAAAGCATTCGCGGCATTTTCTGCGCGGCAAATAAATAAATGCCGCCGAGCAACAGCGCGGCAATCGCCAGCGAAAGCATCGCATCGGATTTCATCATCTCGAAGATGCCGAGTTGATCGTTGAACTGTTTGATGACCTCAACATTGCCGCCGTATTGCGCGACGATTTGTTTGCCTTTGTCGCTTTCCGCAAGACTCCTGACATAGCCGTCTTTGCAGCCGGAAATTCCGACAACCGTCAAGAGAAACAATGCCGCCGCGCCGATGGCGGCGTACTGCAAAACCGTTTTACCCTGCGCTGCCGACGCAGTAGGTTTGGCTGCGAATCGAAGGTCGAAGATTGCTCTGACGCCATATGCCGCGAGAATACAGGCGGCGAACTGTGTGAGAATTAAAATCATTTTCGGGGCGCGGAAGCGGTCGAAGTAGGGAAAGAAATTGAACATCACATCGTAGAAGGGCGAAAAGTATTTGCCGAACGAGATGAGCAAGGCCAGCGTACCGATGATCACCATCGCTTGCACGAACGGATCGCGGCGATACGCGATGAGACCGATGAACGCAAGAATCAAAATCGTGGTGCCGAAAAATTCCGGTGAAGAGGTGAACGGTTGAGGTCCCCAATAGGCATCGTCGCCGTAGCCGAAGTAGGAAGGAAAGAAAAAAGTGAGAGTTTCCGCGGGGTCAAACGACCAGTTCGTTGCGTACGCATAATCGGCCTTACCCGATTTTTTTATGTCAGGTTCTTTATCTCCGGCGGCGGCAAACTCCGGCATCTTTTCCGTGATGCTCACCGTGCTGCGCGTTGAATACGGGTTGTATTCCCACACGCTCAAATACATATCGGCGGACATCGCGGCGCCGATCAGCAGCGCGAGGACAAATGCAAGGCCGCTGCGCACTGCGCCTTTCACGCCGGAAAAGGAAAGTGATGAAAGCGGCGCGGCGGAATTGACTTCGCCGTTCGCTTCGCTTGCCTCCGTTGCCGGTTCACCTGTTGCGGCAATAGGCTTGACGAACAACGCATGTACGAGTTCAACTATTAAGTAAATGCCGACGGCGAAGCACGAGTAAAAAATCATTTGAATGTGCGACGATTGCAACTGTACATGCAGCACGAACGCAAGCATGGCCGTGTTGAAAACTAACGGCTTCCAATCATCGCTCCGTTGCAGCCGGATGCGCTCGATGAATAAAAATATAAACGGCATCGCGGCGATGCTCATGATTTTCGTATTGTGTCCGACCATAATCCATACCAGCGACTGCGTGGCGAACGTCATGCCGAGGGCACCCGCCAAAGCTTGCACCGCCGTAAACTTTTTAAGCCGCAGCAAAAAATACGTGCCCGCACCCATCAGGAAATAATAGAAGACAACCCAGTTCACATCGCCGTTCGGTGAAAGAATCGTACCCACCCTGACCAAGCCGCGTTGCCACACATTGTAAAGGACATCAAACCAGCGGTCGCCCGTCGCTGAAAGACTACCGTAGGAAGGCATCCCGCCGAAGAGGTAAGGCGTCCATAGCGGGAAAAAACCTTTTCCGTTGGCATCGTTTAGAAAGGTTCGGGTGCTGAGCGAAGCGGTCAGATCGGGCACGATAAAAACTTTGCCGCCGAAAAGCGCGGGCCAAAAACAAATCGCCAGCACGAGGGCGAGCAGCGCGAGCGCGAGTGCATCCTGATAGGTTTCGGGAAAGATCGAAGGTTCATCGGCAAGTTTGCGGCTGAGATTTTTTTTGGCGGCGGATGTTGCCGTGGAGACAGCCGGCTTTGATTGCTTTTTTGATTT
>JACMJS010000348.1 GCA_014380515.1 Chlorobiales bacterium | reverse complement strand
CGCATTGTGTTGAGCGACTGAAAAACTTTACAATTTCGTGATTTGGCGGGGAAAGGAATTTCCTTATCTTTGCCCGCCTCTCCCAAAAGAGGCTTTTTTGTCTGCAAGGTCAATCGAAGACCAATGAAGGTTAATCCCCCTGAAAGTTCTTTGACGGCGGTGCGTCATAGTTACCACGCCCGACGAGTCAAATACATTAAACATTCTTTCAGAGAGTAGAACCTTTACACATTTCTTGCCGAAGCCAAACGAAGTTATACGGCAGGCGAAAAACCTATCCGAATCATGTCAGTACATCATCGAGCCAACAAGTATTTTTATTACTCCGAAGAAGACTGTAAGTACGTCGCCGTCAATCGCAGTTACCGCACGCTCATCGGTAAGGCCGCATTGACCGTCGGACTTTCCGTTGCCGCAACGATTTTCCTGATGAAACTCTTCGGCGGACACTTGGTAATGACCTCGGAAAACGAACGCTTGCAAACGGAAGTCGCTCAACTGACCGAGAAACTTGGCCGTATCAATACGGCGATGACAACCTTGGCCGAAAGCGACAGCCTTTTGCGCACGGCGGTTAATTTGCCGGTGCCTTCGGCGGAAGAACGCGCGATGAGCACCGGCGGACGTCGGCAGAGCCTCGCGGCGGATGCTTCAGGCGCATTGCTTTCCGTATCGAACAATTTGATCGATAAATTATCGATGCAGGTTTCCGAGCAGCAGAAGAGTTATGAAACGATCATGGCCAAGTACGAATTGAACAAACGCTTCTTTGCGTCGCTTCCGGCGATCAAGCCCGTCGAAGGCACGCGCACGAGCGGCTTCGGCACCCGGATGCATCCGATCTATGGCGTGTTGAAATTTCATTCCGGTCAGGATTTTCAGGCGGCGATTGGTACGGATGTGTATGCTACCGGCGACGGCGTGATCGAGACCGCCGAATCGGAATCCGGCTACGGCAACGTCGTCGTCGTCAATCACGGCTTCGGATACAAAACGGCTTACGCGCATCTTTCGAAATTTTTGGTCAAGACCGGACAGACGGTTAAGCGCGGCGAACGCATCGCCCTTTCCGGGAACACCGGCGTCTCCGACGGCCCGCACGTGCATTACGAAGTGATGAAAGACGGTATCAAACTCAATCCCGACGGCTTTATGTTTAACGATATGACGCCGGTCGCCTTGAGCAAAGCCGCATCCGAAACCGCCGTTGCTACGAATGCAACTAAAGAAATTAAGGAAGTCAAGGAAGTCAAATAACGGTTGTACCCGTTGCTGACAACCAGCGTCTTTGCGACACATTTAGTACCTTTGCGACGAACAACTTCTTACGCGACATCTCCTAAGATACTTTCTGCTTCGCTGCTTCGGCAGGGCTTTCACGGTTTTCCCGTAACCACATTTACATCCAACAACACCGCAACTTTTTTCCCTAGGAGCAACTATGTATTGGAATATGGAATTGGCTTCATATCTCATTGAAGCACCTTGGCCTGCAACCAAAGATGAATTGATTGACTACGCCAACCGTATCGGCGCGCCGCCCGAAGTGATCGAGAACCTTACCGAACTTCAGGATGCCGACGAGCCTTACGAAAGCATTGAAGAAATTTGGCCGGACTTTCCCACAGATGAAGATTTTTATTACAACGACGACGACTCCAACAACTACTGATTCGTTCATATTGTCCGTTCGCCGCTCTTTCGTTTTGAATCGCTGCTATGGCGTTGCTCCGTGGCAGCGATGTCTTTTTTACGCGCTCATTGTTTTTTTCTGTGCGCCGCCGCTTCAAGCGCAAGATACTACCGGCAACCGGCCACGCCCGGCCACGCCCGATGTGCCGCAAAATTCCTCGCTCAAGATTTTCATTCAATCGCTCTCCGTCAGCGGCAACAAAGCCGTTCCGACCGATGAAATCAAGGGCGAAATGATCACGAAGGAAAACACGACCTACTTCGGATTTTTCCGTCCGTGGCTCGGCCTCTACAACTTTGCAAATATCTTCGGCGATTCCTCCGGCGTCAAACTGTGGATTCAACGCACGCTCGGCGAAGCTCCGCGATATTATACCCGCACGCTGCTCGGCAAAGACACCGACAAACTCCGCGAACTCTTTTTCTACTACGGCTATCCTTCCGCACAGATTGATACATCGCTCCGGTTTGCAAGCAATCTTTCCGGCGTCGACATCAAAATCAACATTACCGAAAACGAACCGCTGCGCATCGATTCAATTTTTTATCTCGGCATCGATAGTTTAAGTGCCGATGTCCGGGGCGCACTCAATGAAAAGTCGCTCATGCAGCAAGGCGACGTGTTCAACTACAAATCCGTGCTCGATGAACAGCAGCGCATCGTCGCCCTGTTACAAGATGTGGGCTATCCGTTTGCCGTCCGCGACAGCGTTTCGGTGGATACGCTGAACAACAAAGCCGGTGTGCGGTTTCTGTTTCAGCCCAAAGAGCAACTCGTTTTTGGAAACATTCGCGTGCTCGTGCACAATCCCTTCGGCCCTGATTCGACGGCGGAACTGCGCACGCAGTCGGAGGACAGCATCACGATTGACATCTTGGGCGAAAAGTGGTTGCACCCCAACGCCATCCGACGCGCGCTCGCTTATAAACCCGGCATCCTGACCAGCAACCGCGATTTGAACAACACGCGCCGCTTGCTCGGACGCACCGAACTTTTCGAGTCGTCGCTCTTTCGCAATGATTCGGTGAAAGACGGAAGGCTTTACACCACGCTCGATCTGCGGCTCGCGCCGCAGCATCAAATTCGTTTCGACTTGCTCCTTTCCAATCCGAATAACGCGCCCAACATCGGTATCTCGCCGACCTACACTAACCGCAACCTGATGGGACTTGCGGAAAACTTTCGCGTCAAAGCGAGCGCGGGCATTCAACTTGCATATCCGGCGGTAACCAATACGGATCAGACGCTCAACCGGAGTTTGTTCAGCAACCTTGAACTTTCCGCCGAGGTGCGCACGCCGTTTTTTTTCAACGCGAACAACCGCTTCAGTGCCTCGACGATTTTCGGCATCTACGAACAGCCGAGTTACCGGCTGCGCAACGCCACACTGCGGCTGCGGGCGGAGCTGGAACATACAGCGTTACAAAAAAGCGTGTTCGATATGTTTCAGTTGGAAATCGTGCAGATCGATACCTCGGCGAGTTTCAATCCGGCGGAACTGCCGCGCGGCAGCAACTTTGATTTGGGCTATCAGCCGCACATCAATGCGTCCATCCGCTACGACTTTTTCTTTTCGAACCTGCCGGAAGAGCGCCGCCGCATAGACCTTCGTTGGGATTTCTCAGCCGAAGAAGCCGGTGCATCTACATATCTCATCGATCAACTATTGGACAACAGCCCGCGCGAAAATTTTACGAGCAACGATGCACAAATTTTCGGCATCCGTTATTTCCAGTTTCTAAAACTTCGCACGCAACTGGTTATTGGCAAATCACTTTCGCGCAACAGTTACACGGCGGCGAAACTTTACTTGGGCGCGATGACGCCTTACGCCAAAAGTCAATTGACGCCGTTCGAGCGGCGGTTCTTTTCCGGTGGCGCAAATAGTTTGCGCGGCTGGCCGTACAACAGTTTCGGCCCCGGCGCCAGGCGCACGCCCGATGGCAGCGGCGTTGCGGATGTGAATTTGGCGACGCTCGGCGCGGATTTAAAAATCGAGTTTGGCTTCGAACACCGCATCACGTTTGCACAAGCAGGCAGTTTCAGCCTTGGCTTCGCTCTCTTCACCGATGCCGGAAACATCTGGGACCGCACGGGCGTTAATGCCCTCACACTCGGCAATTTGTTTTCGACCAGCGGCTGGGACGCAGGCTATGGCTTCCGCGTTCAAACACCCATCGGCCCTTTGCGCTTTGACTTGGCCTACAAACTTTACGACCCGACCGAACCCGTGGATAAATTCCGGTTCGGCAAACTTCAAATCTTCGGCGCGGGCGGCGCGGTGTTTAACTTCGGCATCGGCGAAGCGTTCTAATCCACCTATAAATTATGCACAACATCATCGCTCCTTCGATTCTCGCCGCCGATTTCACGCGGCTGCAATCGGAAATCAAACTCATCGAGGACGCAGGCGCCGAATGGGTTCACTGCGATGTCATGGACGGCATGTTCGTCCCCAATATTTCCTTTGGCCCGTTCATTATCGAAGCCGTGCGACGCTGCACCGCCCTGCCGATTGACACGCATCTGATGATCGTCGATCCCGACCGGTATATCAAAACCTTTATCGATGCGGGTTCAAACCATATTTACGTGCAGCAGGAAGCCGTCGTGCATTTGAACCGTACGGTGAATTTGATTAAGTCGTACGGCGCGAAGGCCGGAGTGGTTCTCAATCCCGCGACGCCCGTCGGCACGCTGGAAGAAATTTTGCCGGAGATCGATCAGGTGCTCATCATGTCGGTCAATCCGGGTTTCGGCGGACAGAAGTTTATCGAGAGTTCAATTGAGAAGATCAAAAAACTCGCGCGGTTGAAAGCCGAAAAAAATCCCGAACTGATCATCGCCGTCGATGGCGGTGTAACCGAGCACAACGCCGCCCGGCTTCGTGAGGCGGGCGCGGAAGCCCTGATCGCCGGTTCGGCCATTTTCAAAGCCGCCGACCCGAAAGCCGCGGTTGCAAAGTTGCGGTGAACCCTCTGTCGCAGCGGCGACATCTCCCTTTGACAAAGGGAGAAGCGGATTCGAAGAAAATACTTGCAATGTTTTTTATCACTGTCTCCTTTGAGAAAGGGGACGTCAGCCTGAGGCTGACAGGGGTTTCTTCGCATGGACGAAAAGGTCGTTATGACGAGCAGTTGCAACAATCCGGTCGTTGCGGGATAAGCGTATTGTTTTATATTGGCAACAATTTCAGTCTTCATCAATAACTATTCATCACACTTTTATCACGCCATGCTTAGATACAATGCCGACTTGCGAACTGTTTTCTATATGATCGTTACGACTGTGCTTTTGGCCGTTCAATGGACGCTCGGCGAGGTTCAGCCGGTGCTTTATGTCTGGTCGCTGTTCATGGCGATTTCAGTTTCGGTCATCGCACACAATCACAACCACGTCCCGATTTGGACATCCCGCGCGATGAATGTCTTCCAAGATTATTGGCTGACGCTTTTCTACGGCTTTCCCGCCTTCGGTTGGATTCCGACGCACAACCGCAATCATCACAACCTCAACAACAAAGAGGGCGACTACACGATTACCTACCGCTACAGCGAGAACAACAACTTGATCACGCTGCTCACCTATCCGAGCATCAGCAGCTACTTTCAGCAAAAACCCATCGGCGATTATTTGAAACATCTGTGGGAAAAAGACCGTCCGCGGTTTTACCTCGCCGCCGGTCAATATGTCGCGTTGATTCTCTGGTGCGCGGTCGCCCTTTACATCGATTGGCGTAAAGCGGTGCTCTTCATTTTGATTCCGCATCAAGTGGCTCTGTTCAGCGTGCTGATCTTCAACTACATTCAACATGTTCATGCCGACGAAGAATCCGCGGTCAATCACTCGCGTAACTTCATCGGCACCGCACTCAATGTGATGCTGTTCAACAATGGCTTTCACACCGTGCATCACGATAAATCGAGTATGCACTGGAGCGAGACGCCCGAAGCCCACGCCAAGATTGCACACAACCTTGATCCGGTTTTGATCGAGCGCAGTTTCTGGGGATACATTGGCCGCGTGTACATTCTCGGTTTGTTCAACCCGAAGTTTCGGACAACCTCAATGCGGATACGGCGTCAGGGCAGCGGAGAACTTGGTAAAGTTGCCGCGTAACTACTGCGGCACGGTTTCCACACCGCATCGAAATAAAAAAGGGCATTCATTCAATGCCCTTTTTCTTTTTACAAAAAACCGTTTTCCTCGACCTTACTTCGTCGCGTATTTGACGGAGCAGCCGTACGATTTCGTTGTTGCGGTCGGAACTTCTTTTCCGGCGAGCACCGCATCCAATGCCTGTGCGACGTAGTTGACTTTCGCATCTTTACCGCCGCTCGTGCCCGCCGCATCGTCGATGCCGCCTTGATACACCAGTTTGCCGTCTTTATCGACGATGAACATATGCGGGGTCGTCTTTGCGTTGTAAAGCCGTCCGACTTTACCGTCCGCATCGATCAGCTGCGCGGTGTAAGCACTCTTCCATTCCGTCCGGTTTTTCTTTAAGTCGGCGACGCTCATAAATTCGCCGGACTGATCATTGGTTGAATTGACCGCCAGCCACACGACGCCTTTGTCGGTGTACTTTTTTTGGAGCGATTGCATGTTGTTGCTCTTGTAATGAGCAACGACGAACGGGCAATTCGGATTCGTCCATTCCAGCACAACGGTTTTGCCTTTGAAATCCGCAAGGCTGTGCGACTTGCCATCCAGATCCGTCAGCGTGAATGACGGGGCTGCACTGCCAATGGCCGTCGGTGCAGGCGCGAAGGCGACGAGGCTTGCTCCGGTTATAACCGTAACGGCGAGACTGAGCGCGAGTGAAAGAAAATTTTTGCGTGTCATAGTGAATTGTATTTATGGTGTAAAGCAAAAGAGGGAAAAGAAAAGTTGTTGTCGCGTCATTGCGAGCGGTGCGAAGCAATGAGGCCGTAAAAAAATCATTGAACGCTTGCCGCATTTTTCGGCGAGGCTTTTTGGAACGCATCGATGAGCAAGCCGGTCGTGATGACTTCGGGCAGGATGATGGGTTCGGTCGGTTTGCCCGCCGGAAAGACGACATAGAGCGGTACGCCGGAACGTCCGAATTTTTTCAGCAGCGCGGTAATTTCATCGTTGCGGTTCGTCCAATCGGCACGCACGGCCACGATGCCGAGTTCCTTTATTTTGTTCCGCACGGTTTGCGTTTCGAGCACGGTCTTCTCGGTTACTTTGCAAGTGAAGCACCAATCGGCGGTGAAATCGATGAAGACGGTTTTTCCGTCCGCAACATCTTGCTCCAGCGACGCGAGCGTGAAGGGTTTCCACGGAATGCCGCCCTCTTCGATTGCCGATGCTGTTGAAGCAACGACGCCAACTTCGCGCCACCGCAGTTGTCGCTCGAACATCCAGTAATAACTGCCCGCCGCAATGAGCAATGCAATTACATAAACCGCAACCTTGCGACCGCGCGGCGCGGTGAAATCAGCATACTGTCCGATAAGCCACGCGGCGACGGAGAGTGCGAGCAAGAACGCGACCGTCCACACCACGCCTTCCGCGCCCAACTGCGAACCGATCACGGTGAGTAACCACACCGCCGTTGCGAAAAGCAAGAAGCCCATCAGTTGCTTGAAGCGCACCATCCACAAGCCGGGCTTCGGAATAAATTTCAGCCACGCCGGATTCCACGAGAGCACGACGTACGGCACGGCAAGTCCCAACGCCGCCGCGGTGAAAACCGCAAAGATCACCCACGCCGGTTGTGAGAACGCGAAGCCAAGCGCGGTACCGAGAAACGGTGCGGTGCAAGGCGTGGCGAGCGTTGTCGCTAAGACGCCGTTCATAAACGCGCCTAAGTTGTCGTTGCGCGAAAGCGTTGCGCTGACCTCGCCCGACACCGCAGGCGTACCGAACTCGAAGACGCCGACGAGATTCAAGCCGAACACAAAAATCACCGCCGTCATCACGAGCACAAAAATCGGCGATTGAAATTGAAATCCCCATCCGATTTGCGAACCTGCACTTTGCAGCAGCACCGCCACCGCAGCGAGTGCCCAGAACGATGCAACCACGCCCGCCGCAAACAAAAGCGACAGTCTCTGATTCACATCTTTTCCTTTCGCCGATTGCTGCACGAAGCTCATCACTTTTAATGATAGCACCGGCAAAACGCATGGCATAACGTTCAAGAGCAATCCGCCTGCAAATGCGAGCACAAGCACCCACGCGAGCGACAGACGTTCCGCTTCATCTTGCACGTTGAAATCTTGTGCAATCAATCCGCCGCCCGTGTTACCAGCCGGTGCACCGTCGCCTTTGGCGGTTACAGGCACGGAGAATTCGTAACCTTTCTCGCCGAGTATCAGCAAGCCTTGAAGCGAAGTGAGTTCGGAAGTTTTGTCTTTGGGCGTGAGCGGAAAAGTAATTTTTCCCTCCGAGGTTTTGATGTCAATGTGGTTGATCAAAAACTTTTCGAAGGTTTCAGGAAAGAAATCGCTAACCTTTACGGCATCATCACCCTCCAGTGAAATTTCGACGTCAGTACGTTCGGCTGTAGCCTTCGTGCCAACACGGGATTTCAGGCTGAGGCGCGAAAGCGGCTGCGGCAATTGCGATGTATATTTTTCAATGAGATTTTTATTCTCCAAACGCTGTGCCGCCGAAAGGTTTCCGAAGGTCAATTCGGCCGCGCCGTTGCCCGGAATACAACTCTCTTGGCAAACGAGCCAATTTAAATCGGCCTTTATCGAAACTTTCCCGCTTGCATTAAAATCCTTCGGCGGCGTGATCGTTGCGAGCAGCACGACTTCATTTTCGTAGCCGAACGCCACGATGCCGGCCTGCACGATTTTGTGCGGCGTCGGATATTGAATCCCGCTTGCGGTAAAGCCTTCAGGCAATTGCCACTTCACCTCGATTGGCAAACCGGCGTCGCCCGCGTTTTTCCAGTAAAGATGCCACTCCGGCGCGATCTTGAACCGCACGCCAACAGTAAAAGGCTTCGACGCATCCGAAGCATTGGTAATGAGCGACGGTGTAACGAGCGGCTTGCCTTGAAACAGTTGCGCGGATACGGGCGCAGCGGTGAGCATCAATAGCATCAAGGCCAGCCAGCGGAAGCAGTGAACTCGAAGGTGCATTTATTTTTCGATTTTTTTGGCGGGATTGTCAGTTGCCTAACGCCGCACGCCGGTAAGAGGTTGCACCCGCCGTCAAAAAAGTCTGAAGCTGCGCAGGGCATCCCGCAAGGTTGACACTCTGAACGGCGTTGTGTAACTTCTCTCGCATCTTGTAACACTGTCCTCATCAATTTCTTTACCGGAGAAAAAACATGCGTCTCATAACCCGCGCCGATTTCGACGGCCTCGTCTGCGCTGTGCTGCTCAAAGAAGTCATGCCGATTAGTTCGATTGAACTCTGTCATCCGAAAGACGTGCAGGACGGCAAAGTCAAAGTCTCATCCGACGACATCATCACCAACCTGCCCTACAATCCCGACGCCGGAATGTGGTTTGATCATCACGCCTCCGAAATTTTCCGCAATGAAGAAATGACGTTCAAAGGCCGCTTCGCCGTTGCGCCGAGTGCGGCGCGGGTCGTCTATGATTACTACTTACAGCAGGGTCATGGCGATAAGTTGAAAAAGTATGACGAACTCTTGAAGGAAGTCGATAAGTCTGATGCGGCGCTCCTTTCACCCGAAGATGTAACCGCGCCCAAAGGATGGGTGTTGCTCGCCTATTTGATGGACCCGCGTACCGGTCTCGGTAAGCAGCACGATTATCAAATCAGCAACCGCGAGTTGATGAACAAGATGATCGAGTGGATTCCGACGCATACCGCCGAGCAGATTTTAGAATTGCCCGACATCAAGCCGCGCGTCGACCGCTACCTCGCCGATGAAAATAAATTCAAAGAAGTTTTGCAGCAGCACTCGCGTCAGGACGGCAACGTCGTCATCACCGATCTGCGCGGCGTCGAGACACCCGCGGGCAACCGGTTTTTGATTTACACGCTGTTTCCGAACTCAAACATTTCCGTGCGTGTGATCGATGGGAAGAAGGGAGAGTTTGCCGTTGTCGCGGTCGGGCACAGTGTTTTCAACCGCACATCGAAGACGGACGTCGGCGACTTAATGGCGAAGTATGGCGGCGGCGGACACAAAGGCGCGGGCACGTGCCAATTGTCTTACGTCGATCTCGATGCGAAACTCACCGAGATGGTTGCGCTGATGAAGCAAAACGGTTGAGGTTTTGATTGCATCACGTTCGAATTAAAAAAGCCGTTCATTGCTGAGCGGCTTTTTCATTGCAAGAAAAAACGCTTTACGAGTTTTGGTACGCGCCCGCGAATTCTTTGGCGAAGGATTCGATGGAGGTCGGCGTGGTGTATTCCGGTTTGCGCGTGTAGTCGCTACCATAAACGCCGCCATTGACCGATTTGCTGAATTGCACATAACCGTCAACAACCGTTTGCGGCATTCCCATTTTGCTCATACCGTCGGCGGCTTGCTCGTAACCGAATGTAACCCACGGCAATTCCGGTTTGCCGATAGCTTCGCCCAAGACTTTGGTGGCTTCCGCAAGTGTGAGGTCGCGCTCTCCGGCGACGTAGATATGTGATTGCTCTTTGAAATCCAGCGCGAGCAAGTGCTTTACGGCAACACCGGCGATGTCGTCGGTGTGCACCATAGCGAGTTTAATATCACCGTTGATCGGAAAGCCGCCGTTGATGCCAGCTTGTTTGATGAGACCGACGTTGCCGAAAAAGTTTTGCATAAAAAATCCCGCCCGAAGATTGAGCACATTAATGCCATCGATCTTCTTCAGCATTTTCTCAAAATCATATGCCCCCGCCACGACGCCCGATTCCGGCGTATGCGCCCCGATGCTGGAAAGGAACACAACATACTTCACGCCTGATTTTTCAATGGCCTCAGCAAGCGATTTGCCAACTCTGTTCTGATAGGCTCTGAAATCCGTTACGGCAAAATTCGGCGGGATCATTGCATAGACGGCGGTTGCACCCGTGAATGTTTTGGTAAGGAAAGCGGCATCCTCCAAATCACCGATGGCCGCTTTCGCACCTTTGGCCACAAGGTCTTTGACTTTATCCGCGCTGCGACTGACGACCGTAACCGGCTCGCCTTTGCTAAGTAAGGCTTCCGCGATTCTTTTTCCGGTGTTACCGGTGGCTCCCGTGATGACGTACATGATTTTATTATTTGATCGTTAGTTAGAAAAACATACCTGTAGGTATGCGGTTAAAGAAAAAAAATTTAGACTTTCAGCGATTCCAGATACAGGATGAGTTGATCGGTAGCTTGTATAAAAACCTCGCGGCTCTGTGTGGCTTTTCCCATGGCATATCCGCCTTCCATTGCAGAAAGGATGAACCACACTGTTGCATCGGGCTTGATGCTTTTCGAGACACCGCCGTTTTTCTGGCCGCGGGTCAAAGCATTTTTGATAATCGTGTGCATCTCATTCAGGATGCGAGCGAGCCGGATGCGGAAACCTTTGTCCGTCGGCGACATTTCCTGTATCAGGTTGTTGAGCGGACATCCGAAACCAATTTCTTTGTCGGTGCATTCCTGTTGCAAAGCGTTCAGATGCGAGACAATAAAATCAATCGGGTTGCCTCGGTAGGTGTTTAGGGGCGACCAGCCACCGACATAATCTTTGTAGATCAATTCATCGACGATGGCGTATCCCAAATCTTGTTTCGTCGGAAAGTGGTGGTACAATGCGCCTTTGGTGATGCCAAGCTTCAAAATTTCTTTATCGGCACGCATGGCGTTATAGCCGCTGCGGTGCATGGCCTTGAAGTTGCTCTCGAGAATCTTTTGCCGGGTGTCAATCATAGTGCATCGAATATAAACGTACCTATGGGTATGTTCTAACTTTTACGTAAATAAAAAAGGCGTCTTGTACAGACGCCTTTTTGTGGTGAAAAGATGAAAGTTACTTGACGAGCAACATTCTCTTTGTCTGCGTGTAATTGCCCGCCGTTAGACGGTAGAAGTATGTGCCGCTTGATAATTTTGAGGCATCAAAGACAACGCTGTAAAAACCAGCCGGTTTGGATTCATTTACCAAAGTTGCGACTTCGCGGCCAAAGACATCATACACTTTCAACTTTACGACCTCGTTCGTAGGCACTTGATAAGAAATGGTTGTGCTTGGATTAAAAGGATTCGGATAGTTTTGCGTGAGATTGTGTTGTTCCGGCATCTGCTCCGCAACGAGAAACGACGGTTGCGTATATATGTCCCAACTCACTGAATCTGAGAATACTGAAAGATGTTGGGGCGAGGCAACATTATCAAATGATTTGATCTTGTAGTAAGCATCGATGCTGCTCGCACCATAAGCTGTCATTGTAACCGTACTATCAGTAAAAGACGTTACGGCTGCATCGTTGATTGTTTTGATCAAAGAGTATTCTGACCTATCGGCAATCGTTCCTCTGATAATGCGATAAATTTTATTGCCAGCTAGTCCAGCGTCAACTGGTGCATTTGTCCACTTCAACATTGGATGATCACCATCTCGTACTTTCAGCACTCCTATCGTAGGAGGGGAGGGCGGTCCGTCTGACGAAGCCGAAAAGATATTGTTGCCGCTTGTGCTTACAGCCGGAAAGATTATGCAACCGTTGGGAAAATCACTTTCGGTCGCATACACCAGAATGTAGGCCGCCTGTGATAATGTAATATCCGCGATATAAGTACCTGCGCCTATCGGAAAAGATGCGAGTGTTGCTACTGTTTGCCAACTCGTTCCATCAACTGAGGTTGCTACTTTAAATTGCTGTATCGCATAACTATGGGTGTAAGTTCCTCCGGTACAAAACGAATCATTTATCTTGTTGAATGTTGCGCTGGAATTGTTTTGCTGAACTATAGTTTTGATTGTGTAAGTTCCAGTACGACGGGCGGCAGGTGTTTGCAAGACAGGCCGCACATATCCTATTCCCTGAAACGACCCGTCGCTGGGGTAAGGACCGTTGATTTTATTATAAGTTGGTGAGGCGTCGTCTTGTGCTTGTGCAGGAATCACCGCAAGTAGGAGAAGGGCAATTAACAGTGAAGATGTTCGTTTCATTGTTGTAATTGTTTGGTGTTTTAAGAGGCAAGGATTATGTGATAAGTCTCCAAGAAGATTGGATGCACAAATTAGTTTCTTGTTGACAGAGCATCAAATCAAGTTTGTGTAAACATAAAAAGGGCGTTTTGTGAACGCCCTTTTGAGTTGATAAAAAACGGCTCTCTTACTTCGTCAGCATCATCTTCTTCGTTTCCACGTTGCTGCCCGCTTGCAAGCGGTAGAGATACATGCCGCTCGAAAGTTTGCTTGCATCAAACTTGGCTTCATAGACGCCCGCTCCCTGCCGCTCATTGACAAGCGCAGCGACTTCACGGCCAAGCAGGTCATAAACTTTCAGCGATACTTGTTGCGATGTAACAATCGAGTATTGGATTGTTGTGGCGGGGTTGAACGGGTTCGGGTAGTTTTGGTTCAATGCAAAACCCTTCGGAGTAACATTCGGAATTTCATTTACGCTGGAAGTTGTGAAACGCACGACCGCTACGCTGTCGATTCCAAGAATATCGGAATCATTTCCAGTCGGGCCGCCGCTGCTCAACTTGTATCTGAAGCCAACGCGGTAAGAGGTGGTGCCGTTTGGCAGGTTTAATCGATAAGCAAAGCGAAACCAGCCCCCCGACGGTGCTAAGATGGAATCAACCGGCGTTGTAAAATCTGCGGCTGTCGTACCGGCAGTCGGAGATAGAACAATCTGTAGAGAATCATCATACTCTCCGTTCGCTTGTATGTAAAAAATAAGAGAATCAATCGTACTTGCTGAATAACCCGTAATGGCTGGCGTGATTAAATAGTCATCAATCGGATTAGCACCTGTTGTAGAGCTAAAACTTGCCGAGGCCATTCTCCCACCATCAACGGGACTCCATACAGGATCACCGGCTGCGTCTGTAACACCTGTAGAAATAGTCCAAGGGCCTCTCGTTCCACTGGGTCCGGCAGTCGGGCCACGAAAAGCACGCCAATCAGACGGGGTAGGCGAAATCATTCGAATCGGATCAGTACCAGTTCCTGTACCAGTGTTATTGAACTCGCTTCCATCCTCAAAACTAGTTGCCAACAATGTGGTTTCAGCCTGTACCGAAGATGCCGCAGGAGATTTCTTTTGAGCGATTACAGGGACCGCAGTTTTTGCTTTTCGAGCTTCACCCTTTCTCTTACTACGCTCCGTCGTTATTTCACGCTTGTCTTGCGCAAAACATATTGAGGTTAGCAACAGTGCGCATAGCAACATTCCTAAAATTGAAATTGTGTTTTTCATTCCGGGTAAATTATCTGTTATGAGAAGTAACATTTGATTAAAGAAAAAAGAAAGAAATTCCACAGTCGTTCAGAACGGCTTTTCCGGTCATCGTCAGTCAGGAGGTTGATGTGCTGCCGCTTGCAGCACGAGGTGAGGTATTGGAAATGTTAATGTGATGAATATGCGCAAGGTTGAGAACAATCGCAACAGTGGCAAAAAAATAACTTTTACACAGTTATTCCCACTAATAAAAAAGCGTTCGACGGTTTGAAGGTCGAACGCTTTTTCCAAAAAAAATGATACTGCGATAGGCCTTACTTCAGCAAGGTCATCTTCTTAGACCACACGAAGTTTTGCTTGCCGCCCGTCGCAACGATACGGTAGAAATACACGCCGCTTGAAAGGCCGCTGGCATTGAGCACCACTGTGTAGCGGCCTCGATCCTGCGCTGCGCTAACGAGTTCTTTCACTTTCTGACCAAGTGCGTTGTAGAGCACAATGCTCACTTGGCTGCGATCCAAGATGTCGTAACTGATCGTCGTCTGCGGGTTGAACGGGTTCGGATAGTTCTGGCGTAGGGCGAACTCTTTG
>JACMJS010000048.1 GCA_014380515.1 Chlorobiales bacterium | reverse complement strand
GCCGAATGTATCAACGGTTTCAGCGGCCTTGTCCCTGCGGTAAATATAAGCGGTCTCAGTTTTCGGGTTGATGAGCCACGCGAGGCGACATCCGTTCGACATCCATTCCTGCATTTTCTCCTGCGCGGTTCGGAGCGCGTCGGATTCGGACATCAGCTCGATGAGAAAATCAGGACAGAGCGGCGGAAATTGCTTTCGCTCTTTATCCGTCAATGCTTGCCAGCGTTCGAGAGCAACCCACGAGGCATCGGGCGCACGCATCGCTTTGTTGGGCAGCGTGAATCCGCCGGATGAATCAAACACGATGCCTGTTCTCGCAATACTATTCCATAGTGTGAGCCGCATCGTGATGATACTGTTCTTCGCGCTCGATTCGCCGCCTGCTGGGGGCATAATGATTAATTCTCCGGTTGAAGTACGTTCGATGCGAAGTTCTTTGTTCGCCTCGCACAAATAAAATAGTTGATCATCCGTCAGGCTCACCGCTTCGGGCAGGTGCAGCGTAAACACTTCCATCATCTTTTTTCTCCGTTCAAGATTTTTCTTCATTCAGACCCCGCCGCAAACATAACCATTTTTCGCACCTCGAAAGCGAAATGCTCCGGCGGTTTACCCGCTACGCCGATTCGCCTTTGTTGTAGCCCGCCAAAAATTCCTCTTTCCATGTTTTAAAATCACCGGCAAGAATATGCTCGCGGGCGTTTTGGGTCAGCCACAAATAAAATGAAAGGTTTTGCTGCGAGGCGAGTTGCAGCGCGAGAATCTCATCGACGTTGAAAAGATGCCGCAGATAGGCGCGTGAAAAATTTTGACAGACGTAATTTTCAAAGCCTTCATCAACCGAGCGGAAATCCTGTGCGTAGACCGCGCTGCGCAAATTCATTTTGCCATGCCGCGTATAAACCCGGCCATTGCGGCCTTCGCGCGTCGGCATCACGCAATCAAACATATCGACGCCGCGTTCAATCGCATTCAAGATATTTTCCGGCGTGCCGACGCCCATCAAATAGCGCGGCTTCGTTGCGGGCAACAGTGGGTGCGAGACTTCCAGCATCCGGTACATCGCTTCCGCGGGTTCACCCACCGCAAGGCCGCCAATCGCGTAGCCTTCGAAATCCATTTCAGCCAAGCGTTTTGTTGATTCGCTTCGCAAGTGTTCGAACGTGCCGCCTTGCGTGATGGCGAAAAGCGTTTGCGCGTGTCCGTAGTGCGCGGGCGTTTTCGCCGCGTGCGCCTGACACCGCGCCGCCCAGCGCAACGTCAGTTCGTTCGAGTTTCTGATATAGTCTTCGCCCGCATCGTGTGGCGGACACTCGTCCAGCACCATCATTACATCCGCACCGATGAACCGCTCGGTCTCGATCACATTTTCCGGCGTGAAGTGATGCCGCGAGCCATCGAGGTGCGATTTGAACATCACGCCCGCTTCCGACATCTCTCGCAAACCGGAAAGCGAAAATACCTGATAGCCGCCGCTGTCCGTGAGCAATGGCCGCATCCAGTTCATAAACTTGTGCAGCCCGCCCGCCTTGTAAAGCACCTCCGTGCCCGGACGCAAGTAAAGGTGGTACGTGTTGCCGAGAATAATCTGTGCGTTCATCTCCGTCAGTTCGCGCGGCGTAACCGCTTTGACGCTCGCCCGCGTCCCGACGGGCATAAAAATCGGCGTCTGAACTATGCCGTGTGCAAGTTCCAATGTGCCCGCGCGGGCGGCGGAGTGCGGATCGGTAGCGTGCAGTGTAAATTTCATTCGGAAGGAAACGGAATTGTGAAAGTGAATTCTTGCGGTTGTTATTCCCACCCCCGAGCGTGGCCGAGGGTAAACCAGAAACGATAAGAAAGAAAAGGAACCATTGAAAAGGGAATCGAGGAATTGATTTGACGCACAAGGCCGCCTGTCGCAGGTTTGAACTTCGGGACGGATTGCGTACGTTTGTGCCTCTAAAAAATCCTTGCTTTAAGAAAAGATGCGGCAATAAATCGCCGACATCTCCCCGGGTTTCAAAGCGGCTTGAAAAATTGTTCGTTATGACAGAGCGTGTAAAGGCCGTGTGGATCGATCTGGATAATTCGCCGCATGTGCCGCTCTTCATTCCGGTTATCCGGCACTATCAGTCGGTGTCCAACCGGAGGCCGCTTGTGCTCACCGCACGAAATCATGCCCAAACCCTCGAACTTCTCCAGAACGCCGGTTTAGATCACCAAACCAAAATCATCGGCCTGCACTACGGCAAAAGCAAAGTTCTCAAACTTTACGGCCTCGCCGTTCGCGCTTTGCAACTGGCTGCCTACATCCGCACGCAGAAAAAAAACGGAATTGACGTCGCGGTTGCCCTGAGCCACGGCTCGCGGACGATGGTCATCGCCGCGTGGCTGCTCGGCATTCCCGTCATCACAATGTATGACTATGAATTCACCGAGACGAAAATTTTTAACACGCTTTCGGAGATGGTGCTCGTGCCGGAAAAAATACCTGACATGGTGTTAGACCGCATCGGCCTCGACCCGAAGAAACGCTTCAAGTATAAAGGCTACAAAGAAGAACTCTATTTGCATGATTACCGGCCCGATGAACATTTCTGGCGGAAAGTCGAAACGGAAAACAATTGCCGGATTGACACTGAAAAAATAATTGTAACCCTGCGTCCGCCTGCAAGCACGGCCAATTATCACAATGAACAAAGTGAAGCGGTTCTGAAATCATTGATTGAAAAACTATTGGGACGCGAAGATGTTTTTACGTTGATCTTGCCGCGCACGCCGGAACAGAGACGTGAAATTGAGACGTTCATCAACGAACATGCGTTTGATGCGGCGCACAGGGAGACAAACTATTTGATTCCGAAGCGGGCGATAAACGGACTTGACCTTGCATATGCTTCCGATCTGCTCATCAGCGGCGGCGGCACAATGAACCGCGAAGCCGCGTTACTCGGCGTGCCGGTCTATAGCATCTTTGCGGGCGAGCAGGGCGCGCTCGATCAATACATGGAAGAGGCGGGCATGATTCGTTTCATCCGTTCGCCCGAAGCGATTGAACGCATCGTGCTGCGGAAGCGATTGCGCGGTGAAGCCCCGCATCAAATTTCGCAGTCGGTTGAAAAAACCGTCATAGAAAAAATTGAAATGTTTACCCGTTGATTTTTTTAGTTCCGATTTCATCAACCATCAACATCAAAAAACCAGACGGCCTATGATGACAAAGATACCAAAGCACAAACTACTCTTGGCTCTTTGCGATTACTTAGCTCTTGTGCTCTCGTTCCTGCTCGCGGTGCAAGTGCGCTTCGCCGAGCACAAAATTAACATCGCCAGGCTCGAGGCGGTGGAACTCATCTTCATCGGCATCTACGCCCTGCTCTGGATCGCCGTTTTTCACCACTTCAACCTTTACAAGATCAACGTCTTTCTGATGATCGTCGATCAGTTCATCGCCGTTTTCAAAGCGATGGGCTACGGTTTGATCGGACTCATCGTCGCGTCGTTTTTCGTCAAAGACGTCCCGCATATCGAAAGCCGGTTGGTGATCAGTTACTTCGCCTGCTTCGCCTTTATCTCCGTGTTGTTCTTCCGGCTGATTATCTACAGGCCGCTCTATATGTTTCTGTCGGAGAACCGCATCCTGCGGCGCCGCGTCCTGATTGTCGGGGCGGGCACGAGCGGACAAACGATGGCGGCGAACATCGCCTTCGACAGCAGCCTCGGCCTCGTCGTGATGGGCTTCGTCGATGATGCCCTCCCGCGCGGTGAGCGCGTGTTCGAGTCGGCGGAAGTCTTGGGCGGCACGGGCGAAATCAAGGAACTCGTTCAAACGCATCATGTCGATGAAGTCTTGATCGTGATCGATAATATCTCGTATCAACAATTGATGGAACTCATCGACCGCGCCCGTCAAACCCGCGCGGTCGTCAAGATTTCCTCGCAACTCTACGACGTCATTCCCGATAAACTTTTCATCGAAAAGTATCTCGGTTTGCCCGTCGTTTCGATGATGCAAAATCAAGACCACAGCGCGACCGTCGTCTACAAACGTGCGTTCGACATTATCTTTGCCGTGATCGGTCTGCTAATTTTATCCGTGCCGCTACTCATCATTTCATTGCTCATCAAACTCACCTCGCGCGGGCCGGTATTCTTCAAGCAAACCCGCATCGGCAAAGATGGCAAGCCTTTCGAGTTCTATAAATTCCGCTCGATGAAAGTGAACAACGACGACAAAATGCACCGCGAGTTCGTCAAGAATCTGATCCGTGAATCCGTCGGTGAATCGGGCAAGCAATCCGTCATCGGGCAAGACGGCAAAGTGCAAGTCAGAAAAATGACGAACGATCCGCGCATCACGGCGGTCGGAAGTTTTTTGCGCAAAACGAGTTTAGACGAACTGCCGCAACTGCTCAACGTGTTGAAAGGCGAAATGAGCCTTGTCGGGCCGCGTCCGTGTATGCCCTACGAGTGGGAAGTTTATGAGGCCTGGCACCGGCGGCGACTCTCGGTTACGCCGGGTTGCACGGGGCTGTGGCAGGTATCGGGACGCAGCACGGTCGGCTTCAACGATATGGTGATTCTCGATTTGTATTACATCGATAACATGTCGCCGTTGATGGACTTGAAACTGATCGTCAAAACCTTTCCCGTGATGCTGCTCGCCAAAGGCGGCTATTAAATACTTTCTGCTGTTATGTTCTCTATTGTCATTCTGAGCGCAGCGAAGAATCTGCATTCATCTTCGAGAATCCAATGCAGATTCTTCACTCTGCTAAGCTCCGTTCAGAATGACAACATCTTTTTCACCCACCTTTTGTCATTGCGGGCGCGCTGAATCAACCAAAGATTTAAATTCCATTTATGAAAATTGCTGTCGTCGGTCTCGGCTATTGGGGGCCGAACCTTGTTCGAAACTTTCTCGGCATCAATGCCGTCTCCGGCGTCATCGGTTGCGACAAAGACCCCATGCGGCTCGAAAAAATAAAAGTTCGTTTTCCCGAAATCGAAACCACACTTGACTACAACGCCATTTTAAAGCGCGAGGACATCGAAGCCGTCGCGGTTGTAACGTCCGTCTCAAGCCACTACGCGATTGCAAAAGCGGCTCTCGAGGCCGGTAAACATTGCTTCATTGAGAAGCCGATGACCGCCACGGTCGCGCAGGCCGAAGACCTTATCAATCTTGCCGAGAAAAAAGGGCTGAAGATTATGGTCGATCACACGTTCATTTACACCGGCGCGGTTAAGAAGATGAAGGAAATTATCGATCAAGGCCGCTTGGGCGATATTTATTATTTCGATTCCGTCCGCGTCAACCTCGGTTTGTTCCAGCACGATGTCAATGTGATTTGGGATTTGGCGCCGCACGATATTTCGATCATGGATTTTCTGTTGCAAAAAAAACCGACATCGGTTTCGGCGGTCGGCAGTTGTCATGTCGGTAACGGGCTGGAAGACATCGCATACCTGACGGTGAACTTCGACAACAATCTCATCGCACATTTCCATGTCAATTGGATCGCGCCGGTGAAAGTACGCACAACCCTTATTGGGGGGGCGAAATCGATGATCGTTTATGACGACATGGAAAACAGCGAAAAGGTAAAAGTTTACGACAAAGGCATCGAGGTGAAAACGCAAGAAGGCGTTTATGAAACGCTGGTGCAATACCGGACGGGCGATATGTATGCGCCGAAGCTGGAGCAAACCGAAGCCCTGACGCTCGAAGCCAATCACTTCATCGATTGCATCCAGAATGACAAATCACCGCTCACCGACGGCATCTCCGGTCTCAACGTTGTTCGCATTTTAGAAGCCTCCGAAAAATCCATTAAGCAAAACGGCAAAGCGGTAGCAGTGTAGAGAAGTTGTTGGTCGTTAGTTGTCAGTAAAGATTTTTGTTCTTTGCATTTAAACTAACGACTAACGACTAACAACTTGAATTATGGACAAAGCGTATCTGAAGGAAAATTTCATCCGGCTGAACGATGTGAAGCTCGGGGAAGGCACGAAGATTTTTTCGTTTGTCAATGCTTACGGCTGCGAGATCGGCGATGGCACCAAGGTCGGCGCGTTCGTCGAAATTCAAAAAAATGCGGTGATCGGCAAGAACTGCAAAATCTCCAGCCACACGTTTATTTGTGAGGGCGTGCGAATCGAAGACGACGTGTTCATCGGGCATGGCGTCATGTTCATCAACGACCGCTATCCCCGCGCAACCAATGCGGACGGCTCGCCGCAGACCGAATCCGACTGGAGCGTTGAGCCGACGGTAATTAAAACCCGCGCGAGCATCGGCAGCGGCGCAACGATTTTACCGGGCATCACCATCGGCGAAGGTGCAATCGTCGGCGCGGGCGCTGTCGTAACGAAAGACGTGCCGCCGCAAACGATTGTAGCTGGTGTGCCCGCGAAAGTTTTCCGAAGCACTGACAAGCCATAACCGGTTCATCGGCTTTTGACAAGATGATTCCACGTGTGAATGGCATAGTAGAGCGGCGCGTGATTGGCGATGAAATCGAACGGCACCACCCACTCCTTGCCTTGCCACGCCTGCCAAACGGCTTCGGTCAACTGTGAAAACTGCGCGAGCATATCTTTCGCATGAATGTCGCTTTCCGTTGCACCTTCCGCCAAGTTTCCCCGTGCATCGAAGCACTTCAATTCGCCGATATGTTCGTAGCCGAGCGACGGCGGAATCTTGCACATCAAATCATTATGATTGACCAACCGGTAAGCGGGCGCGGTGATGCGTGCTTTGAACGCCGCATCACCCACGCGCGGCGACGCAATCGTATAAAGTCCCGCAGTCTCTTCATACACCGACGCCGCAATCGCCGCCAGCGCACCGCCGAGACTGTGCCCCGTGAACCAAACCCGCTTGTGCCGCCTGCGATTGTTGAGCCGCAGCGCATCTAAATAATTTCGCAATCCTTTGTCATGCCAAAGCAACAGGAATGCGGCTTTGAACCCGCGGTGCACTTTGCCGCCCCGGTCATCGTGGTTCAAATCCGTCAGCACCAAATTAATATCGGTGAGAAAATCTTGCCAGATCGGCTTGCCGGAATCGCTGTGCTTACGCGGCCTCACTTCCGTGCCGCGAAATGAGACGATGATAAAGTCATCGGTGTGAGCGACGAAGCATACTTGACTATCCTTGCCGAACACTTTCATCGCCCGAAATCCTTCGCGTAAAAACCGACGCCGCGCAAAAGCCGCATCCGCATATGCAAGCAGCGCACTTTCAGCAAGCCACCACGCATTAATGGGACTAAAAGCGACGGCATTGAACTCGAACGGAAATTTTGCGGCGCGCTCGAAGTAGCGATAATCTTCGTTGGGCGGAAAAAAAACTTTGGCGGTGCAGAGCGGTACGGGTTTAGATTTCGGAGCGGATGAAAAAAAGGATTTGAAACGGGAAAAAAACATCTGAGCGGATTTAAAAGGATTGACGGCACTCTTCGTCTGTTGACTTAGAACCGGAGCGGGTAATGCGCCCGCGGCGGATTTACAAAGTTTTACACCGGAATCATATCTTGACAATATCTTACCGGATACGACTTCGTATGATGCAGCATCTTACGCAGCAACCACAAGCATAAAAATGGATGCGTGAGAATGGACACTGACTGTAACTTTAAACTTAATGCCAACGGAGGCCAAACATGAAACCTGTTAGAAAAGTAAAATGGACGGCGGCTGCGCTGCTGATGACAACGCTATCCTTCGGCGCAATCGGCTGTGCGGACAATGCGGCAAACCCCGCGTCTACGCCCGTCGCCACGCTCGATGCACCGACGGAACAAATGTCGGTGAACTTGCTCAACACGATTACCAAAGAAGTCAATTTGACGGAATCGCAGCAGCCCGCGTTCAAGAAACTCACCGATGAAGTCGCGTTGAAACTGCGCGAGAAAAAAGATCAAGGGCGTGAGTCGCGCAAGGCCGAGTGGAAAAACTTCGCTGAGGAATTTAAGAAGCCCGTGCTCGGCGATGAAGTCGTCAAATCCGCCTTTACCCGCAAAGGCACGGCGGACGCGGCAGACGCGGTGTTCTTCCAAAAGAAAATCGCAGAACTGCACGATCTCTTAACCCCGGCGCAGCGAGCTGCCGTCGCTAAGAAAATCGAGGAGAAAGAACAAGGTCTCACAAAGTTCTCGAGCGAAGTCAAAACGACCGCCGTTACAAAGATGATGACGAAGGGTCTGAACCTGACGCCGGAACAGGAATCGGGCGCGGAGAAACTGCTGGTAGATTTCAAAACCCAAATGGAATCGAAGAAAGGCGTGCTCCAGGCCGAAGTTGGAAAATTCACAACTGAGTTCCGCAAGGAAAAGATGGATGAAAGCGTATTGCAAAAGCAAGTCGCACTTTACCTTTCCGAAAGCGAATCGATGAAAACGATGATGGCGACGAAAGTGAAAGCATTTCACGCCTTGCTCACGCCCGAACAGCGAGCGGATGTGGCGGAGAAAATGGGACGCGGCGGATTCAGCCATCACCGGGGCGGACACAAAGGTGCAGAAATGCGTACGCCCGACAACCTGACCAAATAACTTTCAACGTTAAATCGTAGTGATGAACGGGAGAGACGGCTTCGCAGCGGTTTCTCCCGTTTGATTTTTTATGTTTCTTCAAGTGTCTTTTACTTTTGAAATTTTTTTGTCGTGCCCGCCGCGTTGGGAATCCAGTCTTCGAACAAGAAGTGAACCTGAAGCTTCCGCTGTCCGCCTCTAGCGGAATCAGCCTCAGGCTGAAAGCCGGAATGACATACAAATTCAACAGATGAAAAAAGTTTTGCTCATTGACGATGATCTGTCGCTGGGGCGATTGCTCGCGGAATACTTCGCCAAGTTCGAGATCGCCACCACCCACGCAGCCTTACCCAGCAAGGCGATGGAGATGCTTGCCAAAGAAACCTTCGATGCCATCGTGCTCGATGTCATGCTGCCGGAAATGGACGGGTTCAAAGTCGCCCAGCAAATCCGCCAAACGATTGACACGCCGATCATCATGCTCACCGCACGCGGCGACGTGCACGACCGCATCGTCGGCCTTGAAATGGGCGCGGATGATTATCTGCCGAAACCCTTTGAGCCGCGCGAACTCGTCGCGCGAATTCAAAGCGTCTTGCGCCGCACGGTGGCTTCCGTTAATATCGGGGCTGCAACCGGCGACGGAAAATTCAAAGCGGGGCCGGTCGTCATCGATACCAAAAAGTTTACGGCGGCCATGCAAGGCAAAGAATTGGAACTGACGACTACAGAGTTCGAACTTTTGAAATTACTTGCTCAAAATGAAGGCAAAGTTTTAAGTCGTGAGTTCATCATGCACAACACGAAAGGCATTCAGTGGGAATCGTACGACCGCACGATTGACGTGCTCGTCAGCAAAGTTCGCGCGAAATTGGGTGATGATGCCAAGAACCCACGTTACCTCAAAACCATCTGGGGACGCGGCTATGTCTTTATGAGCACCGACGATTGAACCGCGATAACAGGCTTCGTAAGGGCAAGGCATGTCTCGCCTCTACAATGGTATTCGCAATGACAAAACAAACAACAGGCAAAACAAAACGGGTGAAATAAGAATCCAAAGAAAAAGATGAAACGCAGGTGGTCGATATTTTTAAAGTTGATTGGCGTGATGGCGGTGGCCGTCGTGCTGATCAACCTTGCTGTTTTCGGATCGCTAAGGCTGGGCGTCGGCGAATCGCAGCAACAGCCGCCGCCTGCGAGTTTCGCCCGTTCGATCATCAACTACGCCATCGCTGAAATCGGTGTGCCACCCGACACCGCAAAAGCCCGAGACCTCGCCGACAAGTTGGATATTCACGTGCGCTGGGAATCGGAAAAATATAATTGGGCGTCGTCGCCCGCGGTGCCGCGTTGGGCGGAGACGAAGGAAGAAATTCCGTCGGAGCCGTTTCAAGTCAAATTCGAATTGCTTCGCGTCAAGTACGGCGTGTTTCGCGTGCGAGACAGCGACATCGTTTATACATTTTCGCTGCGAAAGTTTCCGTCGCCCGCTTCTTTCTATCCCGAGCGCACCGTGCTCGGCCTCGTCGTGATGCTCTCGCTCGTCATCGTCGGATTGTATTTCGTCCTGCGCCGGATGTTCGATCCGATCAGCGTGCTCATCGAGGGCACGAACCGCATCAGCGGCGGCGATTTTTCCGTGAGCCTCGATGTGAAGAAACGCGATGAGTTGGGACAACTCGCATCGTCGTTCAACGCGATGTCCACGCGGATTGCGGCGATGCTGCGGCGCGAGCGCGAGTTGCTGCTCGATGTTTCGCACGAACTGCGTTCGCCTTTAACGCGGATGAACGTCGCTCTGGAACTTTTGCCCGAAGGCTCCGCCAAATCGCAAATCAAATCCGACATCGCCGAACTCAACACGATGCTGACCGAACTGCTGGAATCGGAGCGACTTATCTCGCAGAACGGCGGCCTTCGGCGAACGAAAGTTGACCTTGCTGAACTTACGGCGGAAGTCGTCGGTGAGTTTTGGGACGAAGCCCCGCGGTTGCGCATCGAAACAAAAAGTGAAACCGGGCTGCTGCGATTGAACGGCGACCGCGAACGCTTGCGACTCTTGCTTCGAAATCTTATCAGCAACGCACTCAAATACTCGCAGGCGGAAGTGGCGGTGATGCTGGAGCGGACGGGCGACAGGATTTGGCTTTCAGTAAATGATCAGGGCGTGGGGATTGCAGACGCGGAATTGGAAAAAATCTTTGAGCCGTTTTACCGCACTGATGCCTCGCGTGCCCGCGTGGGACAAGGCGTTACAGCCGTATCCGCGAACACCGCCGATGTGGGAACGCTCACGAAAAATTACCGCGGCGACGGATTCGGATTGGGATTGCATCTGTGCAAACGCATCGCCGAAGCGCACGGCGGCACAATTGCAGCATCAAGTTCGCCGCGAGGCACGGTGATTACAGCGGTGTTGCCGGTCGCTGCGCCGGACATGGTTGTGTAGAAACGGATTTGTGTTCAGGCGGGAATTTCTTCGAACGTCCCAACCAAACCGATGATGGCATTGGTCTCTTCATCGCGGACGGGCGAAGACGACATGCTGATTTTAAACTCCGAGCCGTCTTTGCGCTTCTGCCACAGTTCGCCCTTCCAACCGCCTTGCATCGTTTCCTCAAGCAGGTTTTTAACGGCTTCACTGTCGCGGTCGCCCGCCCGCAACATCGCAACCGGTTGCCCGATAATCTCAAGCGACTTGTAGCCGTAAAGCTTGAGCGCGGCTTCGCTCATAAACAGAATCATGTCGGATGTGTCGGTCGCAACGACGGGCTTGTCGGAAGTTTTGATCGTGAGCGCGAGTTTTAAAATTTGTTCGCTCTCGCGTTTTTGACGGCGAAGTTTTTCGGAAATGTCGCGGTCGGAGTTTTGCGAATCGAGAGGCATATCGGTTGCGGTTCTAAGGTTTCAGGTTGCGCCGGGAAAGATGGCAAAAATTCCTGCGAAGATAACACGCGGCGTGCGGCAAACCGAAAACTAAACCGAACGGGTCTCGCCTGAAACGCCCGTCCGGTGCGGCGTTGCCGTATTCGATTGATCCGAAAGAAAGCGATCCGAAAGGGCGAGATAAAAATAACTTTCTTTCACTTCCGCGTCGTCGTACGTGTAAACGCCGCCACCGCGATGCAACCACAAATAATTGATCAAGGCGAAGTCGCCTATTGCGCCCGATAAGTGAATCGCCAGTGCGACAAGCAAACCAAGCCGCAGTTCCGGCAGTAAAACAATAAGCAGTAGAATCATACTATTGATGACGAGCGTCGGCATCACCGCAATCCAGAAAAACGCGCGGGCGTTCGCAATGAAACGGTGCGCCATCGCATAGAAATAAAATCCCTTGATCGAATATGAATACCTGACATCCGTCGCGCCGAAGGCTTTGTACGTCAGGCCGTGAATCCACTCGTGCAGCGGCACGAGCGCAAGCAACGTAAATCCCGCGCCGCCCGCCAGCAAAAGTACCAATCGCACCGCCGCATCCGCGCCGCCCTGAATCGCGCCAACGACGCCCGCGCCGAAGTAATATCCCGTTGTCGCAAGCACGGTAAGCATCGCCAGTTGGCTCGTCCAAGTAACCGGACTTTGGATTTGCATCAGTTGCGAAATAAACGGCCTCAAATGCTGATGCTCGATTTTTGCATCGAGTTCAAACCGCGCTGTATCCGCAAAATCATGAATTGTGGGTTCCATCTGCTGGTATCATGGATGTTAAAGCGTCGCCGGTTCTGCAAGACTTGCGCCGAGCAAGACGAGCATCTCCCGCGTCGTCTCGATGGCAAGCGCGGGCTGCGTTTGCAATGACCGCTCGAATGAGAGTTCTAACTTCAACCGCTTTTCATTTCGGAACGCAGCGCGGAATTTTTTCATTTCGCTCGATTGAATGGCTTGCATCGCCGTTTGAAATCGCGTGCCGTCGTAGAACGCCTTGCCGTGCGGTTCGGCGGCGTCGGGAAAAGTAAACAAGCATCGCATTTCGCCGATCTCGATGCGGGATAGACCGAGTGACGTGCCCAACAATCGCAACTCGGTTACACGGAGCAAATCTTTGCATTCATCGGGCAGCTTGCCGAAGCGGTCGGTGAGTTCCGAAGAAAGTTTGTTGAGACCCGATTTCGATTTCGTCTTCGAGATGCGTTCGTAAATCACAAACCGCTCTGATGCCGACTCGACGTAAAAACTCGGAATGAGCGCGTTGAAAAAAAATGTAACCTCGCAAGGCTTCTGTCGCACCTCGCCCGAAGCCCCGGACGCATCCATCGGGCCTTCGCCGGATTTCAGCCGCTCCGATTCGCGGAAGACGTTTTGAAACTCCGTCGATTTCAATTCCTCGACGGCTTCCTCCAAAATTTTCTGATACAAATCAAATCCCAAACTGAAGATGAATCCTGATTGCTCAGCACCGAGCAAATTACCCGCGCCGCGAATATCCAGATCGCGCATCGCCACGTTGAACCCGCTGCCGAGTTCGGTGAACTCTTCAATCGCGGCCAGCCGCTGCAAGGCTTCTTTCGTCAGCGTGGAAAGCGGCGGCGTGAGCAGGTAGCAGTAAGCCTTCGCATTGCTGCGTCCGACCCGGCCCCGCAGTTGATACAGGTCTGAAAGGCCGAACATATCGGCGCGGTTGATGATGATCGTATTCGCGTTCGAGATGTCCAAACCCGATTCGATAATCGTCGTCGAAACCAAAATGTCTAATTCCTTTTGCACGAAATCGAGCATTACTTGCTCCAATTCCTTTGCAGGCAACTGTCCGTGGCCGATCCCGATGCGCGCTTTCGGAAACATTTTCTTGAGCAAATCATACATCTGGCTGATGCTCTGCACGCGGTTATGCAAAAAGAAAACCTGTCCGCCGCGTGCCAGTTCCCGCGCGACGGCCTGACGAATTAATTCTGAATCAAATTCATGGACGACGGTTTCAATCGGCTGGCGGTTTTTCGGCGGGGTTGAAATGACGGACAAATCGCGGGCACTCATCAAGGAAAACTGAAGCGTGCGCGGAATCGGCGTCGCGGTTAGAGTGAGCGTATCGACGTTCGGAAAGTTTTCCCGCAGTTTTTCTTTCGACTCTACGCCGAAGTGCTGCTCTTCATCAACGACGAGCAATCCCAAGTCTTTGAACTTCACATCCTTCGAAACCAAACGGTGCGTGCCGATAACGATATCGACCAAGCCGCTTTCAATATCCGTGAGAATTTTTTTGAGATCGGCTCGTGAGATGAACCGGCTGAGCACTTCGATTCGCGTCGGGAAATTTTGGAAACGAATTTTGAACGAGTTGAAATGCTGATGCGCGAGAATCGTCGTCGGCACGAGTACCGCAACCTGCTTGCCTGAT
This sequence comes from Chlorobiales bacterium, assembly GCA_014380515.1. Taxonomy (GTDB): domain Bacteria; phylum Bacteroidota; class Chlorobiia; order Chlorobiales; family JACMJS01; genus JACMJS01. Next base: position 21,309 of record JACMJS010000048.1, on the reverse strand, counting down.
TCGGTGGCCTTGAACGCGGCTCGCATCGCCACCTCCGTCTTTCCGAATCCGACGTCGCCGCAGACGAGCCTGTCCATCGGCGACTTCGACTGCATATCTTTTTTAACGGCTTCGATGGTTGTTTCCTGATCGGGCGTTTCATCGAAGATGAACGCGGCTTCGAACTCGCGTTGCCAGATGGAATCTTCGCCGAACTTCGTACCGGTGGCGGCTTTGCGTTTGGCGTAAAGCGTGATGAGGTTGCGGGCGATGTCTTTGAGGCGTTTTTTCGTGCGAGCTTTTTCTTGTTCCCACTTGCCGCTGCCGAGCCGCGTGAGTGCGGGCGTACGGCCTTCGGCGGCGGAATACTTCGAGAGCCGCTCGATATTCTGAATGTTGACGTAAAGTTTATCGCCCTTATCGTAGCGAATCAGTACGCACTCTTGCTCCGACTTCGATTCGCCGCTGCCGACATCGATCTTTTCAAGTCCCGCAAAAACGCCGATGCCGTAATCTTCATGCACGATAAAATCGCCGACCTGCATTCCGCGCAGTTCGCGCAGTGAGATGCGGCGGTAGTTGCGTTTTCTGCGCGACCGGTGCGAATGCAGTTTGCCGAACACATCCGATTCCGTGTAGATCGAAAGTCCCGCATAACTGAACCCTTCATAAAAATTTTCGTCGACGATCTTCAGCGTGAGTTTGCCGGATACGAAACTGCTTTCGGCGTTTTCATCGCCGGTATTCGGTTGGGCGAGAAACTCAGCAAGCTCCGCAATTTCTTTTTTCGACTTTGATGCGAAGACAATTTCATCACTGGTTTCCTTCCACAGCACTTCGGCGAAGCGTTTGAAATTCGAATTAAATTTTTCCTGTGAGTGTGCGCCAAAATCAATCTCGCCGTTCGTCAGAAGTTGAATTCGAACTTGCGTGAACTGCGCGAGCGCCGTTTGAATATCGGTCGCACTGAACATCGCCGGTTCATCGTCGCCAAAATCTAGCGCGTCGTAACTATTGATAACGATGAGCGACTCGGGCGGAAGGTAATTGAGCAGCGATTCGGTGGCGGCGGATTCAGAGAGCGAGAGGTTGGAGATGAGTTTCGTGGTGAACAGTTTCTCCTGCGAGAGTTGGGTCGTTACATCAAACTGCCGGATGGAATCCACATCATCGCCAAACAGCTCGATGCGGACGGGCGAAAAACCGCCGAATGAAAAGACATCTATAATCGATCCGCGCACGGCGTAGTCGCCCTCGGCCTCGACGAAATCTTTGCGTGTGAATCCGTTTGAGGAGAGGAACCGCGTGAGTTTATCGTAACCGGCGAACGCCGATTCGGAAACCTCAAACTGTTTGGTTTCAATGGCGGCGCGGGGCAAAAGTTTTTTGCGAAGGTCAAACGCCGTTGTCAGTACCAGTTTCGTTTCGCCCGCGATGAGCGAGGAAAGGGTAAGCGAAGTTTCATCGGTGAAACCTAGCAACGAAGATTTGGAGGTGAGAAATGTGAGGTCGTGTTCGAATTTCTCGAACGCATCCTCATCGCAGATGACAAGGCAGGTGCGGGCGGAGGCACCGAAGAGTTCCGAGATGACGACGGAGGTCAGCGAGCCGTAAAGTCCCGAAACAGTTACCGCACGTTGCTCCGGCACGCGGGCGAACAACGACTGCATCGGAGCGGACGCGGAAATTTTCTGTAGAAAATTCGGGAGCGAGAGTTTTTCAATGCCCACCTCGGCGGGCTGAACGAATTGCGATGGCGCAAGGGTTTGACCTGCTGACACAGCGTCATCAGGTTCAGGATTGACTATGGACATTTTCGGCGGTATCTTGCTTGCGAAATTTTATGATTTGCTATCAGGGTAATTTTATAACTCAAAACACAGAAGGAAAATTCAGATGAAGAAAACACTTTTCGTGTCGGCGTTGATGCTGGCATTTGCGGTCTCAACCGTATCGTTTGCTCAGGAAGCCAAGAAGGTAAGCAAATCGGAAGCCTGTGCAACAGGCACTTCGAGTGCAATGGCTTCGGGTTGCTGCGAGATGGGCAAGTCGGTCAAGATGGCGAAGTCCGAGAAGAAATCGGAAAAGAAATCCGCAGCCAAAAAAGAAATCAAACTGGCGACCGCGCAGAAGTAAATCACGTCTGCAATGTCTGCGATTGGAATATGAAAAGGAAACAGCAATGTTTCCTTTTTGTTTCGAAACAATTTCGAAACAATATGTTCATTTGCGGAGACGCGGTTTGAAGTTATATTTGCACTGCTTTTAACAACCTGACTTCATCACTCCCATTCTCAATCCGAAGTACCGACGACATGCAAACGAAGAATCCCGACATCAAGAAGACGAAATTCACCCTGCTCGAAAAAATATATTTGCCTGAAATCCTCAAAGGCTTGTGGTACACGTTCAAACAAATGTTTGCGCCCAACTTTACCTTTCGCTATCCCGACGTGCGATGGAATCCGATTGCGGCGTTTCGTGGCCGTCCGGTGCTCGTCGAGCGTGATGACAAGGCGGGCGAACGCTGCGTCGCGTGCGGCCTGTGTGCCCGCGTGTGTCCGCCGATGGCGATCAGTATGCAGGCCGTCGAAACCGAGCTTGAGCAGGAACGCCATCCGCTGACGTTTGAAATCAACATGCTCCGTTGCATCTACTGCGGCTATTGCGAGGAAGTGTGTCCCGAAGAAGCGATTGTGATGAGCAAGGAATATGACATCACGTATTTCAGCCGCGAGAGCGCGATCATGGACAAACAAAAACTGCTCGTGCCCGCCGAATCCGTCAAAGACCGCTTGGATTTTCTACGCAAGTTTAAAAACGACATTCGTAAAGAGTCCGATCAAGTCGCTAACGTTCAACCGTAAATCATAAAGCAAACTCTCCCTCGCCCTTCTATGTAGAGGGGGTCGGCAAGGACGGGGGCGTCGACAAATTTTGCAGTGGTTCAATCCCAATTTTGATAACGCAACTTATTTATTCTCATCATGACAATCAACTCCAGAGCGGCTCAGACGCTTTCAACCGGTCTCTTCGCCGCAGTGCTTCTGGCCGGACAGTTTTTTACCGGATGCTCGGGCTGCAAAAAGCCGGACGAAGTTTCATCGCTGAAGCCCGATACGGCGGCAGTGGTGAAAGAAAAATCGCTCGCTGAAAAATATGCGGAATCTTTGGCGCGGGAAGAAGCCGCCGCCCCGAAAGTCAAGAAAACCTATTCGGGCGGCGGGGCTACCGAAGCTCCAACGACCGGCGGCACGACCACCGAGACCAAACTTACCGGCATCGATTATGACAACATGGAAGATGTCGCCGATGCGCTTGAAGGTAATCTCAAAGCCTCGCTTGACGCCGCATGGCGTCGCACCGGTGCGAAAGGCAACGTCGCTTTTAAACTCGTCGTTGCGCCGTCGGGCAGCGTGAAGCAATTTATTTTGCTCAACAACGATTTGGATGCAGCCGCACTCGCCACCGTCAAGAGCCAATCGATGCGCGTCAAATACAAACCGCATCCAGACGCCGCCGGTGATATTGAAACCAGCATGTTCAAGTTTCTTTCGCCCTAACTTCGAAACGTGATTCGAAAACCGGAAAGCCGTTCAGCGATGAACGGCTTTTGCTTTTGCAGCGAAAGCGGCGGGTACATTGCCACCGTGAAACTCCGCTTCCCCGAAACGTTACAACACGCTGCACCGTTTTCACTGCCGACTGTTCATCTATCGCCACGATTGCAAACCGCTATGCCGCACATCATTACGACCAGCTCCGAGTGTTAGCATAAGTTTTTTTTTCGGGTTGGCATTGCCTCAACCGTTGCACAAGAACCGCCAACCGTTTGTGGTTTGTGCACGCAACTTCAATACTGCAAATATCATGGCAAACATCAATTTCGGTTTCGACCATCACGCCGAAAAACTATTTTCGCCTCGCCTTGTGCAGGGCATCAACCATTTAAACCTTCCCCCGCAGCCCGCCGATTTCACGATTTCGCAGCCGACGAATATGCTCGTCCCGATGGTCGTTGAAACCTCAGGCCGCGGCGAACGGGCGTTCGATATCTTCTCGCGCCTGCTCCGCGAACGCATCGTATTCTTGGGCACGCAAGTCGATGATCATTCATCGGGACTGATCATGGCGCAACTGATCTTTTTGGAATCCGAAGACCCGGAGCGCGATATTTATCTTTACATCAATTCGCCCGGCGGCATGGTGTATTCCGGCCTCGGCGTTTATGACACGATGCAATACATCCGCCCCGACGTCTCGACGGTTTGCGTCGGTCTTGCGGCGAGCATGGCGGCGTTCCTGCTTTGCTCCGGCACGAAGGGCAAGCGGGCGTCGCTGCCGCACTCGCGGATTATGATTCACCAGCCGTCGGGCGGCGCGCAAGGCCAGTCATCGGATATTCAAATCGAGGCGCGAGAGATTATGCGCATCCGCCAGCAGTTCGATGAGATCATTGCGAAGAACACCGGACAGCCGGTCGAAAAAGTCAATCTGGATTCGGAGCGGAACAACTGGATGTCGGCGGATGAAGCGAAAGCCTACGGCATGATCGATGAAATCTTCGAGCGCCGTCCGATGATGGAAAAGAAATAATTGTAACGGACACAAGCATTCAAAGCCGCCTCACAAAGGCGGCTTTTTTATGAGGTTATCAAAAAATTCCGTTATTGAAATAAAATAAATTGCGTTTTTTTAAGGACTTAACTCTCATTGAAACTTATTTTTTTATTATTAAAAATAATTTTAATAAAATTGCATTGTTACGATTTGCGTTGGGAAACCGGTTTCAAACTCACACTTACAATCAAAATGGAACTCAAAAGAAAAGTCGCGGTTGCGATATGGGCGGTATGCGCATGGATGCCGTTTTCCCTTGCGGCGCAGCCAGCCGTACCTGCGGCGGCGATTGCGGATGAAGCCCTTACGCGGCTGATGGAAGGCAACAAGCGATTCGTCGCCGGAAAGTCGGTGCATCCGCATCAAGACGCCGCGCGGCTGCGGGAAGTCGCCAAGGGACAAAAGCCGTTCGCGGTAATCGTCGGCTGTTCGGATTCGCGCGTGCCGAATGAAATTATTTTCGATCAGGGCTTGGGAGATTTGTTCATTGTCCGCACGGCGGGACAAGTTTCTAGCTACGCCTCGTGGGGCAGTATTGAGTTCGCCGAAGAAGTCTTAGGAGCAAAATTAATTTTTGTGCTGGGGCATACGAAGTGCGGCGCAGTCAAGGCCGCCGTCGAAACGCCCGATGTCCCCGGCCACGTTGTTACGCTCATCAATGCGATCAAACCGGCGGCGGAAAAAGTGAAGGGTATGGCGGGCGACGCGGTTGAAAACGCGGTCAAGGAAAACGTGCGGATGCAGGTGGAGCAACTTCGCTCGCTTGAGCCTGTTCTGGCGAAGCGCGTCCGCGAAGGATCGCTGCAAATCGTCGGCGGTGTGTATGATCTCGAAACCGGTGAAGTCAATCTCATACCTGAAACACTTGCCAAGAGCGACGCGGTGAAAGTACCTGTGAAAAAATAAAATCCCGCTTGGCACAGCGCGAAAAGTTTTATTAGCAACATCAACATTTAAAAAACATAACCAACATGGAACATCCGTTACTTATCAGTTTGCTCTCGCCGATGGTGCTGGCGTTCGTGCTCGGTATCATCGCCACGCTCGTCAAAAGCGATTTGAAGTTTCCCGAAGAACTTTATACCGCGCTTACGATTTATTTGCTCGTGGCTATCGGATTAAAAGGTGGCTATAAACTTTCGCTGTCGACCTTCGCTGAGTTCTGGAAGCCGGGCATGGCGGCGGTGCTTATCGGCGTTTCGATTCCGGTGTGGTCGTATTTTATTTTGCGGTATCTGGGCAAGTTCGATGTCGCCAATGCCGCTGCACTTGCGGCGCACTACGGCTCGGTCTCGGCGGTAACGTTCAGCGAAGCCTTAGCTTTTCACGATAATTTAAAACTCACCTACGAAGGCTACATGCCGAGCCTGCTGACAATTTTGGAAGTGCCCGCGATTCTCATTGCGATCTTCATCGCCCGCACAAGCACGCAGGACAAGGCTTCGCAGGCAGGCGGCGCATCAACGAAAGAGGTGATGCGTGAACTCTTGGCCGGAAAAAGCACACTGCTGCTCGTCGGTTGTTTGGTGATCGGATTGCTTGCAGGCAAACGCGGGTGGGATCAGGTGTCGCCGCTCTTCGACGTGCCGTTTCGCGGTGTGCTTACGCTGTTTCTTTTAGAAGCAGGGCTTGTAACCGGACGGCGGCTCGGTGATCTTTCCAAAGCGGGACCATTTCTGTTTGGTTTCGGCATCGTGATGCCGGTGCTCCATGCGTGCATCGGCATTGTGCTCGGCAAGGCGGCGGGGCTTTCGATGGGTGGCGCAACGATTCTCGGCGTGCTTGCCGCGAGTGCTTCCTATATCGCCGCGCCCGCCGCCGTGCGTGTCGCATTGCCAACGGCCTCGCCGACTTACTATCTCACCGCGTCGCTCGCCATCACGTTTCCGTTCAACATTCTCATCGGCTTGCCGCTCTATCACGCGATAGCGCAAGCCATCTACGCCATTTAAAAAGAGACGAAATATGAAAACCGTTTTGCTGAAGCTCGTTACGATTATCATCGAGGACGAATTAGAATCGAAACTTTTATCTGAACTTTTGAACCTCGGCGCGACGGGCTATACCGTCGGCACGGTGCGCGGCAAAGGTCTGTACGCCGAACGTGAAAGTGCATGGGAAGGAGAAAACAGCCGCATCGAAACGCTGGTCAGTGCGGAGGTAGCCGATAAAATTATGGCGCACTTGGCGGCGGAATACTTTCCGCACTTCGGTGCCGCGGCCTTCGTCATCACCGCCGAAGTGCTGCGCGGCGAAAAGTATGCGGGCTGACACTGCGAACCGGCAGCGCATCGGTGTAATCGACGCGCAAAATCGTTTATCGTTTGAACTTGTGTATTTTAGAAAAGTTGATACGGATAACCGCAAGCCAATTGCTTCCTAAACCGCAAGTATGACGAGTGTTTATATGCTGCGCGACATCACGCAGGTTCGCGCCATCGCCGATCCTCTGCGGATGCGCATCTTGGAGGCACTCTGCCACAAAAGCATGACGACCAAACAGGTAGCACTTTTCTTGGATGAGAACGCCAATAAACTCTATCACCACGTCGAGTTGCTGGCCGCTGCGGGACTCATCAAGCTCGTTGAGACAAAACAAAACCGCGGCACATTGGAAAAGTATTATCATGCCGTCGCTGAGCACTTTACGCTGTCGCCACAACTCTTCGAAGTGCGTTTAGATGGTGTTCCTGCCAATGGGGACGCAGGTTCATCAGGCATGGGGAATGGAGAAGATGTGACAACTTCCGCAGCGGGAGGTGCTTCGGAGGTGATGTTGTCCTCAGCCCTGCAAGCAACGATGATGGAAGTGAAGGAAAGTCTCGCCCGCAAACTCATCACGCAAACGGATGCCTACGGATTTTTTACCCGCTTGCAAGTGCGGGCGTCGCAACCGGAAATCGAAAAACTTCAATCACACCTTCAGGCATGGATTAACGAATGTCGCGCCGCCAGCCACGATGACGGCGAAACGATCTACGGCCTGACGCTTGCGTTTTATCCTATCGAAAAAAAATCATCTAAGTAACTTTCCAGTCCCACCTGCCGCACTTTCACATCGAATTTTTATAGCCAAATCATGCCTGATACACCTGCATTTGAAAAAGCCGACGACAAAAACGTGAACTCGCCGAACGCGTCCGATTTAGAAAAGACGTACGACGCCGCAACGGTCGAAGCCAAGTGGAGCACGGACTACTGGGCGAAGTTTCATCTCTATGAAGCCAATGCTGACGGGGTTTTACAGGCGGGTAAAAAACCATTCACCGTATTGATGCCGCCGCCCAACATTACCGGCAGCCTTACGATGGGACACGTGCTCAACCACACGCTTCAGGATATTTTCATCCGCTACCGCCGCATGACGGGCTACGAAGCCTTGTGGTTGCCGGGTACGGATCATGCGGGCATCGCCACGCAAACCGCCGTCGAGAAAAGTTTGCGCAAGGAAAAATTGACGCGGTACGATCTCGGACGCGAGAAATTCTTGGAGCGCGTCCGCGAGTGGCGCGAGGATTACGGCGGATTGATTGTCCGTCAACTTCGGAAACTCGGCGTCTCGTGCGACTGGCGGCGAAATCTCTTTACGATGGACGATCGCGCATCGCAAGCCGTAACCGCCGTATTCGTGCGGCTCTACAACGACGGCCTCATCTACCGCGGCAAGCGCATCATCAACTGGTGTCCCGTCTCGCAAACCGCGCTCTCCGATGAAGAAGTGATCATGAAGCCGCAGACGGACAAGCTTTACTTCGTCAAATATTTTTTCGCCGATAATGAAAACCGTGAGCCTGACGAACCCAAGCCGTTCATCACCGTTGCCACCGTGCGTCCCGAAACCATTTTAGGCGATGTCGCCATCGCCGTTAATCCGAATGATGAACGCTATAAAGAATCGGTTGGAAAGGTTGTGCTTGAACCGTTGACGGGGCGGAAAATTCCCGTCATTGCAGATGACTATGTAGAGATTGAGTTTGGTACGGGCGCGTTGAAGATTACACCGGCGCACGATGCAAACGACTATCAAGTCGGGCAGCGGCACAACTTGCCCATCATTGTGGCGATTGATCAGTGGGCGAAAGTGGCGGAAGGCTTCGCGCCGTATTCAGGTCTGGATCGGTTCGATGCGCGGAAAAAAATAGCAATTGATTTGGAAGCATCGGGCAATCTCGAAAAGGTTGAAGATTATGCGCACAGCGTCGGCTACTCCGAACGCGCGGATGTGGTGGTCGAGCCGTTCCTTTCCGAGCAATGGTTCGTCGATATGAAGGCACTCGCAGCGCCCGCTCTGGACGCGGCTCTGCGGGGCGACGTCAAATTTCATCCCGAACGCTGGCTGAACACGTATCGAAACTGGCTGGAAAATATTCACGACTGGTGCATCTCGCGGCAATTGTGGTGGGGACATCGGATTCCGGCGTGGTATGACGACGCGGGAAAAATTTTCGTCGCCAAAAATTTTGACGACGCCGCCAAACTTGCGGGCACGACGGCCTTGCGTCAAGACGACGATGTGTTCGATACTTGGTTTTCGTCGTGGCTCTGGCCGATGACGACGCTCGGTTGGAACGGTGAAGATTATCATTCGATGAACAGCGAAGGCAATCTCACTGTGAGCGAAAACGACATCAAAGCATTTTATCCGACATCAACGCTGGTAACCGGACCCGATATTATTTTCTTTTGGGTCGCACGAATGATCATGGCGGGACTTCATTTCAACGGCGATGTGCCGTTCCGCGACGTGTATTTCACGAGCATCATCCGCGATAGTCAAGGCCGCAAGATGTCGAAGTCGCTGGGTAACTCGCCCGACCCGCTGGAGGTGATGGCGACGTACGGTACGGACGCTTTGCGATTCACGGTGATCTACCTTGCACCGCTCGGCCAAGATGTTTTATTTGCGACGGAGAAGTGCGAACAAGGCCGCAACTTCGCCACGAAAATTTGGAATGCCGCGCGCTTCCTCTTGATGAACCGCAACGAAATTTTTCCTGAACTCACGGACTTCGCTACGGCTTATACTGCAACGGATACAAACCGATTTCTCGAACCGGCAGACCGGTGGATGCTCTCGCGGCTGAACCGCACGCTGAAACTGTATCACGCCGCGCACGAACAGTTCCGGGCGAATGATCTGGCCAAGATACTCTATGAATTTATTTGGGGCGACTTTTGCGATTGGTACGTGGAAATTATCAAAACGAAAATCCAAAGTGCGACGCCGCCGGGGGAAAAGCAAATCACGATCATTCGTGCGTTGAAAGTTTTTGAAGCGTCGTTACAGATGCTGCATCCGATCATGCCGTTCATCACCGAAGAACTTTGGCAAAGCATCGTGCCGCGCAAGGAAGGTGAAAGCATCAGTGTTTCCCGGATGCCGCAAGCGGATGAAACTTACATCAATGATGCGGCGGAAAAAGAATTTGATTTCGTGCGCGAAGTGATCACTAAAGTTCGAAGCACGCGCAACGAATTGGGCGTGCCGCCCGCACCGATTGCAACCGTCGTCATCAATGCTGCAAGCGATGTGGTTGTAAAGCAGGTTGAAGCGAGTAAGATATTGATGGGAAAAATTTCGCGGGCGACATTCGACGTGAAAACGGGCGCGGTAAAACCAAAGCTCGCTGCAAGCAGCGTGGTAGAAGGCTCGGAAATTTTCATTTTGCTCGAAGGCTTAATCGACCTTGAAAAAGAAAAAATCCGTTTAGCCAAAGAGCAGCAGAAAGCGGAAAACTATGTGAAGCAAGTAGAGCAAAAACTTTCCAACGAAGGCTTCGCGCTGCGTGCGCCGAAAGACGTGTTGGATGGCGAGCGGATGAAATTGGAGACGGCCAAACTCAACTTGCAGAAAATTTCAGCAAGCCTTGAAGCCCTTGCGTAGTGCGGTTTCACAGTCAATACATTTCGTCGTGTGTGCCGGTGTCAATGTTGCTACATTCTCGAAAGGTTATAAAACCGTTGGTGTTCCACTTGCAGCACTTGGTTTACCAAACGGGGAGTTCGTCGTGTGCGTGTGAATGGCTTTGAGCGACAGCCGCACGCCGTAAATGAACGAGACCAACCCAACGCCGATGATGAGCACCGCGTTGTGAGTGAAGAGGGAAAAATCCCACAGGCCGTGAAAGAGCACCGCCGTCAGTATGCCGCGAATCCGCAGCCCGCGTGCGAGTTCCGGCGACGTGAATTTGGCAAGACCGACGTAATATCCCATCATCACGCCATCGACTGCATGGCCGGGCACGCTTAGGAACAACCGCAGAATCGCCACACTCAATCCGCCTTCCAACACATAGCCGATATTTTCCAAAGTTGCGAAGCCCATCGCGGCCATCACCCCGTAGACGATGCCGTCGTAAGGTTCGTTGAATTCCGGTTTCTTATACGCGAAGCCTTTGAGCACCCAATACTTCGAGAGTTCCTCCGAGAGTGCAACGATGATGAACGCATCGAGGGCAAACCCAAGCCATCCCGCGGGTTCTCCGAACGCGGCTTCGGCGGCGACTTGCACGATGATTGCGGGAATGGTGCACAACGCGCCGAGCAAAAAACACTTGACGAGCAAGTGCATCGGTTCTTTGTCCAACTTGTCTTTGAAATAAACGAACGCCGCGATTGCAAGGCCGGGCGCGAGTGCGAGGGCAAATAAGATCAGCGGCATTTGGAGATCAGTTGATTGATGTAGCGGACCTCTTGCACTTTAGCAAGAAGCCTAATGATAAAGAAAGTTACTCCGTCGGCTGTGGCGTATTTTTCGTTTGGCTAGTCCAACTCACGCCGCCGTTCGTGGTGCGCAGGATCGTGCCGCCGTCGCCAACCGCCGTGCCGGTGGTCGCATCTACAAATGACACACCTCGAATTGTAAAGTCGGTGTTGCTTGCCGATATGTTCCATACCGCGCCGCCGTTTGTTGTCCGAATCACCGTGCCCGATTCACCGACGGCTACGCTTGCATCAGGACTAAGGGTAGAAAGACTATAAAGTAAAATTGCGCCTGCCGGATTCGTTTGTGCCGTCCAACTGGTACCTCCATCCGTAGTTTTTACAATCGTTGAGCCGACCGCCGTGCAGGTGGAAGCGTCGCTGAAGGCCACACCGAAAAACTGGTTGATGACACCAGTGGGTTGCTGTGTCCACCCCGTGCCGCCATTCGTTGTCCGCAGCAAACTCTGGCTGCTGGTTGCAATCCGCCCGTCGGTTGTACCTGTAAATACAAGGCTGCGAAGGTTGTCGGTGCTGCCACTTGAAATGGTAACCCACGTCGTGCCGCCATCCTGTGTGCGGAGAATAAGTCCGGCGTTACCGGTCGCAACCGCTGTGCTGCCGCTTGTCATAAAAATTCCATTCAGCTCAGAGGTTTTTCCGCTGGTTTGCGAAATCCACGTATTGCCGCCGTCAATTGTGCGCAGAATAAGTCCGCCAGCTCCAACGGCTGTGCCTATAGCGGCAGTAGCGAAGTGCACCGCATTGAGACGTGAGGACGAGCCAGTGGGATATTTCGTCCAACTGATGCCACCATTGGTGGTTTTTAAAGCCGTGCCCGCCGCGCCGACCGCAACTGCCGTATTTTCATCCACCATCTCTACGCCGTAGAGTGCCGCTCTACCCGGTAATATAATTTCGGTTGTATTTCCACCGCAACCGGAAACAAGTATGCTGAAAATGAGCACAGACAAAATAAATAGGAAAAAGATGTAGTTTTTCATAGAATGGAATCAAGTGAGTTATTGGAAAAGTAAAAATTTATTTGACGAGCAACATTTTCTTGGTGTCGGCAAAATCACCCGCTTGCAACTTGTAAAAGTAAATCCCGCTTGGCAACCCCGCCGCACCAAACCGCACGGAATAACTTCCCGCCGCCTGCCGTGCACGCACCAGCGTTGCAACTTCTTTACCCGATACATCAAACACTTTCAATTCGACTTGACTAACGACCGACAATCGATAACTAACGACTGTGTTCGGGTTGAACGGATTCGGGTAATTCTGCTTCAATTGGAATTCGCGCAACGAAGCAGCCTCGTCCGCCGCCCCGCTCGTGCCGACCGTAATCGGAAAGTTCGGCGCGAAGTTCCACTCATCGCCGTAGTTGCCGCCGTCATCATTGGTGCTGTTGCCGTTGGCGTAAATCGTATCGCTGCCTGCGGTGGAGGGCGCAGTGTAAGAAAATTGTACGCTCGCGCTCCCGCCTGAAAACGCAATCGGGACGCCGCCGACGTGCGTGAGTTCATTGCTCAGTTTTTGAAGCTCCGTCGAAACTGTACCCAGCTCGCCGTTGATCGTTGCGATGTTCACACCCGCTTTCACCGCCGGACCGCCGGAAACCGTGAGCGTGTAAGTCGCCGTCTCGCCCGCCGCAAGTGAAGCGGGTCCCGAAATGGATGCCGTAACCGCCGCCGCCGCACTGACCGTGCCATGACAGGTACAGCCGGAGCTGTTCTTCTTCGTTCGTCCGGTGATGCCGGAAAACCACGCTCCGGCAACGGTTGCGTGTGCAATCGTCAAAAGCACAATCGAAACGACCGCAAGCCGCCGGAAAAAAAGTGGATGACGCATGTTGTTGATAGTGAAGTTGAAAAAACGCGGCGAGGTACGTCTCACTGATACCGCAGGGCTTCGACGGGTTCAATCTTCGCCGCCCGGTTCGCAGGGTAGAGTCCCGCCAGCAAACTGATCACGACCGAAAAGAAAACCGACGCCCCGACGAGCCACAGCGGAAAATAAAAAAAATCGAGCGATGTGCCCGATTGTTGTTCGACGAAAATATTGGCGACCGCGTTGATGCCGCGCGTCGTCAGCCAGCCGAGCACGATGCCTACCACGCCGCCGACAAAACCAATCACCGCGCTTTCAACGAAGAAAATTTTACGCACGTCATCGTCCGAGGCGCCCAAAGCTTTCATAATCCCGATCTCGCGATAGCGTTCCATGATCGACATAATCATCGTGTTCGTGATGCCGAGCGTGGCGACGATGAGCGCAATCGTGCCGACGATGCCGAGCGCCATATCGAAAAGCAAAAATAGTTTTTTGAACTCGTTGAACTGATCGGTGAAACTCGTCGGGTTGAGTCCCATATTTTCGGCAAGCCCTTTAATCCGCTCCGCATCTTTTTGACTGGCCGCACGAACGATGATCGCTTGGTAGCCCGCCATTTGCTGGGTTTTGCGAAGCAGATCGAGCGTCGATAAAAAATTGAGGCGGTTTACTTTTTTCGATGTTTCAATCGGCATGATGAGCCGGAAACCGTTCGAGAGTTTCTGAATGTCTTTGGATAAAATTCCGCCGATCTTAAAAGTATACTGTTGCTCCGAAACCGGCATTCCGCCTGCAAACGCGAGCGGCGCGTTGGCATAATTCAGCATCTTTTCGACATCGAGCGAAATGGTGGTGAGTTTGATTTCCTTGCCGATGGCCGCCACCGGATTGTCAAGTCCCATGCGGTTGAGCAGGATTTCAGAGATGACGATTTCATCGCTGGAGTCGCTCGTAAAAAACTTGCCGTAGTGAATTTGATTGTAGCCCGGACTGGAGGCCATCGCTGCCGGAAGGGCTTCGGTCATCACGGCGGTTTCAATCGTATCCAACTGCAACTTCGAGGGGAATACCACTTCGGGATAAACAATCGGCTCGGCGGAAGTCGCCCCGAAGGCCGCCGAAAGTTTGCCCGCTTTGGTCTCCGCTCGAATCGCGTCGCGGAGCGCGGCAAGAACCGAATCCGTCAGCACGACTTCGTTTTTGGGCTTCTGATCTTTAGTGCTTCGCGTGGTTTGGCGCGAGAATGAGAGCAGCGTCGAAAGGTCAACGCGGGTGGAAGTGATGCGGACGGTATTGAAAAGTTCGAGGTCTTGGAACTCGTCGGTGAAATTTTTTTGCGTGCCCGTCCCGTACGAAACCATTGCGACCAATGCGCCGCTGCCGATGGCGACGCCGATGGTGGTAAGCATCGTCCGCAACTTCGAGCGAAACAGGTTTTGAATCGAAAATTTAATAAGGTCTTTGAAAGTCATTGTTGATCAGTTGTTGGTTGTGAGCCGGTAGTTGCCGGTAATTATTTAGGCGGCGGTAAAGACGTCTTCGCTAATGACTATCGACGGTTTTTATTTTCCCGTCTTGCAGCGTGATGATGCGGGTTGAGAGGCGCAGGGCAAGCGGCACATCGTGTGTGATCATCACGATGGTTTTGCGTTCATGGCGGTTGATGTGCGAAAGCAAGTCGGTAATATCGTCCGAAGTTTTCGTATCCAAGTTGCCCGTCGGTTCATCAGCCAGAATGAATGCAGGATTGGTTACGAGCGCGCGGGCGATGGCGACGCGCTGTTGTTCGCCGCCGCTGAGTTCCGTCGGGCGATGCTTTGCGCGGGCGGCGAGGCCGACCGTTTCCAGCATCTCTATCGCCCGGGCGTTGCGCTCTTGTTCCGGCGTGCCGGAAAAGAACAACGGCAATGCGACGTTTTCCGCCGCCGTCATCGAAGTAATCAAATTGAACGATTGAAAAATCATGCCGACCGCGCTGCGGCGATAAAGCGAAAGTTGCTCGCTCGTCATTTCGGAAACGACTTTGCCCGCCACCGTAATCTCGCCCGAGGTCGGTTTATCCATGCCCGCAATCAGATTGAGCAAGGTCGATTTACCGCTGCCGGATTTGCCGACAATCGAGACGAACGTCCCCGCATCGATGGAGAAACTTATATCGTCCAATGCGCGAAGCGGTGCCGTCTCGGCGTTGTAAATGCGGGTGATGCGGGTAAGATCGATCAACGGATGGGACGGAGCGGCGGACACAATTGCGGACGGGTCGGGAGAGGCGGAAACGGAAATGAGCGGTGCGGACATAAAAAGTTTGATAAAAATTGGACAGGCAGTATGATGTATTGAAACGGCGTCGGTGCTGCGATGCAGGAAAAAGCAAGAGGAAACGAATTTGCGCCGGATTGCCGTTGGGAAAAGTATCAACGGCTCAAAGATTGCTTCGAAGTCTTTTGAAATTCGTGAGAGCCAACGCCTGCCTTGCGATGTTTGTTCCGACGCTGTGCAAGAAGCATTGACGGTTTGTTGTTGTCGGGCATCGCGGTTATTTTAAACCCGCCGCGAGTCGTGTCTGCTTATTATTTTACTAGGGACGCGCCCGGCTTGTTCACTTGACATCATCTAAGGTCAATAAAAACCACCCGGAAAAACCAATATGACCAAAGAACTCATCACCGCTATTGATGCTGCGAAAGCCGCAGGGAAGTACGCGCGCCAGAATTTCGGCAAGCTCGCCGAATCGCACATCAGCCTTAAAGACCGCAACGACTTCGTTACGACAGTCGACAAAACCGCCGAAACCCTTGCCATCAAAGCCATTCGCCGCCGGTTTCCGCACGATGAAATCTTAGCCGAAGAAGGCGGCTTGGAAACCGGCACGAGCGGACGCCGCTGGATCATCGATCCGCTCGATGGCACGCTCAACTTCATTCACTCGTTTCCGATGTTCTGCGTCAGCGTGGCGATGACGGATGAAACGGGGGAGATTGCCGTCGGCGCGATTTATCAGCCGCTCTCGAAGGAACTCTTCACCGCCGAAAAAGGCCGCGGCGCATTTATGAACAACCACCGCATCCGCGTAACGAAAAACTTTCGCAGCGAATCGTTGCTGCTCGCCACCGGATTTCCGTACAAAGATTACGGGCACTTGGATACATATCTCGCGGTCTTTAAAGATATTCTGCAACACACCGCCGGGCTTCGCCGCCCGGGTTCCGCCGCGATTGACCTCGCTTACACGGCGTGCGGGCGCTTCGATGGCTTTTGGGAATACAATTTAAATTCGTGGGACATCGCCGCAGGCGCGCTGATCGTCAAGGAAGCGGGCGGGATCGTAACGGATTTCAAGGGCGATGAAAATTATTTGAAGTCGGGACACATCATTGCGACGAACGGCAAAGTTCACAACTGGATTCTCGAAAAAATTCAAAAACGCTTCGGCACAAACTTCGAATAAACCGTCTTGCGTCTTGCCTGATGCGCTGATGTCATTGCGAACTCCCGAGCGAGCCGAGGGTAAAGTCCGCGAAGCAATCTTGCAATTCGTATGCGCATTGAATCATATTGAAAATATAGATTGCTTCGCCGCCCGTGCTCCTCACAATCACAGTTGATCGCACCGACGTCGGCAAGAAGGCCGTTGATATGGCAATTCATCATAAGTTCTACCGCAAATCCATGCGACACTAATTCATGCGACACTTTATACCGGCTCTACTTTTTCTCACCACTTTATTTTGCACCATCACCGCTGAGCATGCTGCAATCGCGCAGCCGAAGCAAACACCGCTTACCCAGAAGAGCCTGGCTTCGATGCTCACCGCCGCGCGGAATAAGTACCGCACGATGCAGTTTGCCGAAGCTGAAAGTTTGCTCGTCCGCTATCTCGCCGCCGAATCGCAACCGCCACCGCAACGCGATCTGGCGCAGCACTTGCTCGGAAAAACATATATCAAACTTTGGCGCGTGCCCGAAGCCGAACGCGAATTGTTGAAACTTGAAACCGGTGCGGTAGAAGAGGAACGCAAGCAAGAAGCAACGTTCGACCTTGCGATTGTCGCCGCATTAAAGCAAGACCCGACTCTGGCCGCCAAGCGGTTTATGGCCGTCGCCGCTCAGTGGTCGCCCGCCGATTCCGTCGCCCTTCGTAAGAAAGCCGTCGCCTACCTGCGGCTTTACGCCATGACCCACCTGCCGCCCGATGATCTCAAAAAACTTATCGCTGAAACCGCGAACCCGAATCTGAAAGCGGTACTGACCATGGAACTCGTTCGCAGGTTGATGACGGATGAACGCACGCGCAACGAGGCCGTCGCCACGGCGGAACAATTTTTATCATCGCCCGCGGCCACCGGCGAAGGCCGTACGCAGATCGACGAGTTAAAAAACGAAGCGATAAAAGTTCGAAATGGCGGCCTGAAGTTTTTGCGCGTCGGCGTGCTCGCGCCCGTGCAGTTGGAAGCCTTCGACGGCTTGGAGGAAAAATCCACCGGCACGAAAATTCTGGAGGGCATCGCGTTCGGCGCGGCGGAGTATAACCGCAAATCCGCCGCGGGACACTTATCGCTGACGGTAATGCACGCTCCGCGCGACAGTGCGGAACTTCTCGCCGCCGCGCGGCAACTCTTGGATCGAAACATTGATCTGATGTTAGGACCCGTTTATTCAACCGGCGCGGCAGCCGTCGCGCGGCTCTGTGCGGAGCGCGGCGTTACGATGATCACGCCGACGGCCACCGATCCCGCCATTACCGAAGGCAACAAAACCAGTTTTCAATTGAACCCGACCTACGACATGCGCGGCCGCGCGATTGCCGAATATGCGATGAAGGAATCGGGCGCGAAGTCCTTTGCCATTTTTGCGGAGGAAGGCACTTACGGCGCCGAAATGGCCGAAGGTTTCCGCGCCGAAGTGCTTTCGCAAGGCGGCGAGGTGAAACTTTACGGAAAACTCCCGCCGAAATTCACCTCGCTCCGCGCCGCCGTCGCGCCGCTGAAACTCAAGGCCGATAAAAAGAAAGGCTTTCCTGAAACCAAGTTCGATGCGATTTATTTGCCGCTCACGTCCAAAGAAGCCATCGGCATTGCAATGTCGCAAGTGTCGTTCTTCAATATCAAAGGTCAACTTTACGGCTCCGGCGATTGGCACGACGCGGCGACGCTCAACCGATTTAAGGAAACGGCGGAAGGCGTTGTGTATGCGATTGATTCGGATATTTCGATGTCGAATCCCGAAACGGAAAGCGTGGCGGAATCTTTGCGCCAGCGTCAACACCTCGCGCCTGACCAAGCGTTCTGGTTCGGCTATGATGCGGCGGCGTATCTGGGCGCGGCCTTGCTTGATAGAGGCATCACCGACCGTGCGCAATTGGCTGAGGCGTTGAAAATCGCGGCGGCGGTGCGGACGAATCATGCGGAAATTTTTTTCGGCGGCGGCAACGTGAACCGGCGAATGAACATTATGAAGTATAGCAACGGCGCCATCACGCGCGTCAAATAATTCTTGCCGCAGTTGTCGTATCTTCGCCCGCACTTTTAAATTTTATGACCGGTCTTTGTTTTTTGGGTCATTGCAAGCGAAGCACGGCAATCTAACCCGCTCATTGCCAACTCAGATTGCTTCGGCAAGTTGCCTCGCAATGACACAAAACCCTGAAGTGCGGAGGCTTGAAGAAAGAAAAGAAATTAAAATTCTGAAATGATTATCAATCAGCGCACGATAAAAACGGAGGTTTCGCTCACGGGTGTCGGATTGCACACGGGCGAGGACTGTACGATTACTTTTAAGCCCGCGCCGGAAGATTACGGCTATCGATTCATCCGCACCGACTTACCGAACTCGCCCGAAATCCCCGCTGATATCGACCACGTGATCGACATCCGCCGCGGCACCACGCTCGGCATCGGCGAAGCGAAGGTACATACGACGGAGCACGTCCTTTCCGCGCTTTACGGCCTGCTCGTCGATAATTGCCGCATTGAACTGACCGGCCCTGAACCGCCCGTCTGCGACGGCAGCTCGAAACCGTTCGTCGATGCGCTCATCACCGCCGGTTTTGAAACGCAGCACGCTCCGAAAAACTTTCTCGTCATCGACGATACGATTCAGTACCACAACGCCGAGCGCGAAGTGGACATCGTGGCTTTGCCGCTTGATGATTTCAGAATCACCGTGATGGTCGATTACAACAATCCCGCGCTCGGCTCGCAGCACAGCGGTTTGTTCGACATCGAAAAAGAATTTGCGACCGAGTTTGCGCCGTGTCGCACGTTTTGTTTCCTTTCGGAAGTCGATGATTTGGCCGGTCAGGGTTTGATCAGAGGCGGCGATTTGGAGAGCGCGATTGTGATTGTCGATAAACAAATGTCGCAGGGGGAGTTGGATACGCTCGCCGAGAAAATCAGCCACGGCAAACCGCCGCACCGCTTGGAACTGGGCGAGAACGGGATTTTGAACGGACGGCTGCTGCGGTTCAAGAACGAACCGGCGCGGCACAAATTACTCGATCTCATCGGTGATCTGGCGTTGCTCGGGATGCCGATCAAAGGTCAGATTTTAGCGGCGAGGCCGGGGCACGCCGCCAATGTGGAGTTCGTTAAGAAACTGCGCAAGCTGGTCGATAAGAATAAACTGACCCGCAAGTTTCAGTATGAACGCAAGGCCGGGATCGTCTTTGATGCCGCCGCCCTGATGAAAATTTTGCCGCACCGCTACCCGTTTTTGCTGGTAGATAAAATTGTGGAGTTTCAGGTCGGTGAGCGGATCGTAGCGATTAAAAATGTGACGATGAACGAGCCGTTTTTTCAGGGGCACTTTCCGAAAAATCCGATCATGCCGGGCGTTTTGATTCTGGAAGCGATGGCGCAATCGGGCGGGGTGATGCTTTTGGAAGGCAGCGAGAATTTCGAGGATAAGCTCGTCTTCTTCATGGGCATTGACAAAGCGCGGTTTCGCAAGCCGGTCGTGCCGGGCGATACGCTCGTGATCGAATCCAAGCTCAAAAGCCGCCGCCGGAACGTGTGTCAATTTACTTCCGAGGCCTTTGTGAACGGGCAGCTGGTTTGCGAAGCGGAATTGATGGCGACGGTTGTCGACCGCAAATCGCAGACTTGAACCCGCCGACAGTAAATAGTTTCAATGGCTGTTTAAGGATGCTGTCTCGGCACCGGCGGTGAAAAAAGGCAAATGCGGGGATTCTATTGCTTGTGCAAAAGGCGTTCGCTATATTAGGCCTGCTCTAACGATTCACATTGAGCGTGAGTTGTGCACGCTGTCTTAAAAGCAGACGCATCTCAATTGTTCTGTATCGTTTTTTCTGTTCTTACTGTTCTTAATTACTAAATAACCACATAGGAGAAAAAAATCATGAAAGCAATTCACAAAGCAATCCTTGCTTTGCTTGCGGTCATCCTGTTCGCGTCCCCTGTGTCGGCACAGCTTCAATATGTCAATTTCGGAATCGGCGTCGGCGGCGGTATTGCCAACGGCCTCACCGACCTGAAAATTGACGGCGGGACTGGGAGTGTTATCAAATCCCAGCAATCGAAGTTGTACCTCACAGGCAATGTCAAGGTGTTTCTTGGCCCAAGCTACGTGCTCCGCTTAACCGGCGGATACTCACAATTGATGCTGAAAGGCACCAAAAACCTACTCGGATACAGCGGTCAGACCGGCGAAAAAGAGTATCAGTTCGAAGCGGATGCCATACCGATTTCATTGGCATTGCAGTTGAACCTCTTGCCGGAAAGCGTTTTCAACGCCTACCTTTATGGCGGCGGTGGAGTCACGCTTTTCAAGGTGAAGACCAATCAAGGTATCTTCCCATATGATGTCGCTACCGGTATCGATCTCTCGACGACACCGCCGGGCAATGTCGCTCTTTCAAGCGGTTACAACACATCGCTTTCGCTCGTTGGCGGCGCAGGTCTTGAAATTTTCCTCGCGGAAAATTTCAGCTTCGACGTCAATGCATCTTTGACCTTCCTTTTGGATGACAAAGGCGATTTGCTCGAAGGCATTAAATCAGGCAGCGCGAAAGATGTGATCTTCGCATCGGCAGCCGGTTTGAACCTCTATTTCGGTTCAGCGCCGCCGCCGCCGCCGCCGCCGCCACCGCCGGACTATTTTCATCAGATAAACATTAATTTCGACTTTTTTTGGTGTTTTTCTGCCGGCCACTGC
>JACMJS010000347.1 GCA_014380515.1 Chlorobiales bacterium | reverse complement strand
TTGCATTGATCGAATTTATTTTCGCCGCCGTCATGCTCGCCGTCAGTTTTTTGATGAACGTGTATTCAAAGCAAGTACAGCAAATCGGCTACCCGAAAATTTGGGCGTTCGGCCTTGTTCTCGATGGCTTTTCTTATTGCCCATACTACTTCGTGAGTAGCGTGCCGATGCTTGCCGCGTTTGCCGTGCTACATGCGTCGTTTATCATTCTCATCATTATTCCGCGCACCACTTTAATCCAGCGGCTGGCGGCAAAGGCAGAGTTAGGCAACGTGTTCAGCCTGCTCAACGTCGCGGTTTCCGGCATGACCGCCATCTCCGTCGCCCTTACCGGCTGGGCGTCCGAGCGGTTCGGTATCCGCGAAGTTTTTATGGTGCTCGGTGTTCTTTCGGGCGCGACGGGCATTTGGGCGTGGATCGCTTTGGTTTCGAATGCTCGGGCTTTCGCGGCAACCGAACCTGCCGCGCCGGAAGTTTAATTCATTCGCTTTCGGTTCAAGTGAAACTTTCTTAAAATAGAACGAGTTTAAGTATTTCAAATTCAAAGTATTTTTATCATGCCTACAGCGACAAACAAATCAGCGAAGAAACCGGTACGGAAAACATATGGCAAGAAAGCGGATTTGGCGTTAGACCTCTGGATCAAACTCGCCCGCTCGTTCAGCACCTTCAATCGCCGCACGGGTGAAAGCATTTCATCGTTCGGCCTGACCATGCCGCAGTTTGCCGTCGTTGAATGCTTGGGACACTTGGGCGCACTCACCATCGGCGAACTCTGTGAAAAAAACTTAGTGAGCGGCGGCAATATGACCGTCGTAGTTGATAACCTTGCCAAAGAAGGCTTGGTTGCGCGGGTGCGAGACACTGAAGACCGCCGCGTCGTGCGGGCACAACTGACGCTCAAGGGCGACAAACTGTTTCAAAAGATTTTTCCGCCGCACGCGAAGCATATCGCCGCACTTGCATCGGTGCTCACCGAAAAAGAGCAAACCGAACTTGCACGGCTACTCAAGAAACTCGGCCTTGCCCTCAAAGCGGAACGAAGTTGATGTTTTTCAATTACTTTAAACTTAAATAGTTCAAATTCAAACGATCAAAGGAGACGCCAATGATTGAGATCAAGAAAAGCGATGAGCGGTTTTTAACGCGGCTCGATTGGCTGGAGAGTTACCATAGTTTTTCATTCGGCTCGCATTACGATCCGAAGCAAACGAACTTCGGCCCGCTGCTCGTCATCAACGACGATACCGTTCAGCCTGCGGCGGGCTTCGGGACGCACGGCCACAGCGACATGGAAATTGTTACCTACGTGCTCGAAGGCGTCTTGGAACACAAAGACAGCACGGGCGGCATCGGCCTCATCCATGCAGGCGAAGTGCAACGAATGTCGGCGGGCACGGGCATCCGGCACTCGGAATACAATCACTCGCAAACCGAGCCGGTGCACTTCCTGCAAATTTGGTTTGTGCCGAACGAGAAAAATCTCAAAGCAGGCTATGAGCAAAAACAGTTTTCCATCGAGGATCGGTTGAACGGCCTGTTGCCGATTGCGACCGGAGAATCGAAAGTTGATACAAGCGGCGTGGCAGTGCATCAGGACGTTACGATGTACGTCTCGCGGCTTGAATCGGGAAAAACTTTATCGCACCTTGCCGAAGATACGCGCGGCCTCTATCTCTATGTGATTGCGGGCGATCTTACCGCCAACAGCCATGCGGTGAGCAGAGGCGATAGTGTGAAAGTGTTCGGCAAAGAAATGCTTGAACTTACCGCAAGTAGTGATGCGGAGTTCGTCCTCTTCGATGTGCCCTTGAAGTAACGACGATCATTGTAGGGGCGAGGCATGCCTCGCCCCCCACGGCGTGTAAAAAAAAATTTGATTACTCGTAACGGAGGGATTCGACGGGATCGAGATTTGCAGCCTTGCGAGCCGGGAAAAATCCGGCGGTTGCGCCGATGACTGCGAGAATGCCCGTCGTTGCAAGCATCACCGTTGGTGAGAGCACCGGACGGCCAAGGAACTGCATCGCGCCGTCGCTTGCGGGCAACATTCGCACGAGCGAGATAATGCCCCATGAAAGTGAAATCCCGATTGCGCCGCCGATGAATGCAATCAGCAATGATTCAAAAATAAACTGCGCAAAAATATATCGCTTCCTCGCCCCGAGTGCCATTTTGATGCCGATCTCGCGCGTGCGTTCTTTCACCACCACGTACATAATGTTCGCCACGCCGACGCCCGCAATCAGCAAGGTTAGCAAGCCGACCGAGCCGATGAAGATCGTAAAGCCCATTGAAATGCGTCGGTTCATTTTTTCATTCTCAATGAAATCCCAGATGCCCAGCGTGCGTTCGTCCGACGAATCAAAATGATGTTTGCGCGCGAGTACCCGGTAAATCTCCGCTTTCACTTCCACCTGCCGCGTTGCGTCAATAGGCCGGACGACAATCGAGTTCACGTATTTATTCCCGTAGATCGTGCGGAAGGTCGAGTATGGCATTACCGCACGCCGCGTGTCCGGCCCGTTGTTCATCGAGGTTTGTACTTTCTTTTGCATCACACCAATGACGGTGAACGGCACGCCATCGATAGCGACGCTCTTGCCGACAGGCTCTTCCCCTTTGAATAAATCGGTTGCAATATCAATACCCAAAAATACAACGCGGCGTTGTTCGGCGACGTCGCGAGGGGAAAGAAACCGTCCGCCTGCCGCCGGATACATCGTGCGCATTTCCTCGAAGTCCGCGCTGACGCCTTCACATTCGGTCGTCGATGTTTCTTTGCCATAGTTGAGCGAGACGTTGTTTCGATACTGCGGGCTGACCGCTTCAAGGCCGCCGACGACGGTTTGAATGATGTGAGCGTCTTCTTCCGTCAGCCGGATGCGTCGGCCTTTGGGCTGCCCTTCATATTCCTTGCTCGTCTCGCCGCCATAAAGAATCATAATCCGGTTGCCTGCATTGAGCAAACCGGCGAGCATTTGATTGCCCAAGCCTTCACCGAAGCCCAGCAAGAGCACAACCGAAAGCGTGCCCCATGCGACGGCGGAAAGGGTTAGCACCGCGCGCGTCCGGTGTGCGCGTAAGTCGTAGAAAAATTCACGGATGAGTTCGATCACCATATTTTTTTCAAACCTATTTTTGGTCGTGTATTAAAAGTATGTTTTTATCTCCGATGTCATTCTAAGCCGTAGGCTCACAAGTGAGCATAGCGAAGAATCCCTAATTGATCCACGAGAATGAGGGACTCTTCACTTCACTTGCGTTGCGTTCAGAATGACAACATATTTTTTTGAAACACGACTTTATTTTTAAGGCATCCGGGGTGCGTTCAAGACTCAGGTTCGCAAGCACTCAACGACGTCCAAGTTTGCGGCTCTCCGTGCAGGCATAAATCCCGCCACCGCGCCAATCACCGTGAGAATACTGATCGTTATAACCGCGACATTCGCCGAGAAGACCGGCGCACCGACAAAATCTTTAATCGGCACGAACTGCAACGCCCAGATAATCGCAATCGCAAACGCAAAGCCGATCATTGATCCCGCACCGATAATGAGAAACGTCTCCGCAAGAAACTGCGTGAGGATGCTGCCGCGCGTGGCACCGCACGCCCGCTTGATGCCGATCTCTTTGATGCGTTCTTGCACGACGATGTACATAATGTTCGCCACACCGATGCCCGCAACGCCCAGCGTAAAACTTCCGATGAGTCCCATGAAGGCATTGAATGCCAAAAAAAATGTGCCGAAGAATTTATCCTGACCCGTTGTGTCCCACACCCAGATGGCATCGTTGTCAGTCGGATCGAACTTGTATTTTTTGGCGAACGCTTTACGCACGCCTTCCGAAACTTGCTCCGAGTTCATCGGGTCGCGCGGCTTGTAGATAATGTTGGCCAGATAAACGATGCCGAAGGCGGCTGAGAAAGTTGAGGCCGGAATAAAGACGCGATCTTTATCGCGCTGGTTGTAAGAGGAGTTTTGGGTTTTCGGAATCATCACGCCGACGACGATGTAGGGCGTGCCGCCGATGTAAATCAATTCGCCGACGGCGTTCTTTTCGCCGAAGAGTCGCTTTTTAATTTCGTCGCCGATAAACGCCACGCGTCGCCGCTCTTGCAGATCGAGATCGTTGATAAACCTGCCGCCTCTTTCCGCACGGATGTTTCGCATCTCGCCATAGACCGGATAAATGCCCGTTACGCTGCTGTTGGTCACGTTCTCACCCTTGCGCACTTCCTTGCCCCAAGTAGCGAACTCAGGGCTGATGCTTTCGATTCCGCTGACTTCGCTTTTTAAATACGCCGCGTCCGATTCCAAAAATCCGATGCCTCTGCCGATGCCGAACCCTTCGTAGGCTTTGGTGGTGCGGCCCGGAAAAAGAATCGTAATGCTTTCGCCGAGGCCGTGCATGTTGGCCGCGGTTTGAATTCGAAAGCCTTCACCGAACGCGAGCAAGACAATGATTGCCACCGTGCCCCAGATGATGCCGAATAGTGTTAAAAATACACGAAGCTTCTGCGAACGCAAGTCGCGCATAAACTCGCTAAGAATGGTTCGAAACTGTTCCATTGTGCAATGTCTTTACTGTTCTGTTCTTTTTATGTCATTCCCGCGAAATCGGGAATCTTGACTTCAACTTTTCGTAGGATTCCCGTTCGTGGACGGGAATGACATGCAGCAAAGAGGACATGACAAGAAGACTTTTCGATTTTTTGCGAAAAGCGTTTATTGAATTTGCTTGACGGCTTTTTCCAAAAGTTCGTCGCCTTCTTTGAGGCCGCTCTTGACCTCAATGCTGATCGCGTCGGAGAGGCCGGTCTTGATATATTTCTCCTCGCTTTTTTCCGCGCCGAGAGGCACGCGGACAAAGGCCGAGTCGCCGCGAAACTCGACCACGCGCTCAGGGATCGTCAGAATGTTTTCTTTCTTCTGAATGATGATGCTCGCGTTGGCTGAATATCCCGCCCGCAATTTTGCTTTCTGTGATTTCGGAATCAGAATTTCAATCGGGAACGAGGTTACGTTTTCTTTTTTTTCCGCCTTGAGCGAAATCATTTTGAGCGTGCCGCGCACGGTATCATTGGGCAATGCGCCGACCTTCAATTCAACTTCCATGCCTTCCTTCAACTTGCCGACATCGATTTCATCGACCGTGCCTTTGAAGAGTAAGTTTTCCATGTTCGCCATTTTCATCAGCACCGTGCCTTCCTGAAACGAACTGAGCGGCGTTACAGGGTCGCCGACTTCAATCGTCTTCGAGAGCATGAAACCGCTGATGGGCGACTTGATAACGGATTCGATTTCGGTGTTGCCGATGCGCGTGCGGCCGCTTTGCAAAAGCGTTAATTTTTCTTTCGCCATTCGAAGCCGCAGTTCGGACTCGCGGTATTTTTGTTCGAAGTCGTCGTGCTCTTTGTCGCTGATGAGTTTTTTTTCGTAGAGCGATTCCTGACGCACACGGTTGCGGCCCAGCATTCCGAGTTCAAGTTCTTGCATCTCAATCAACCGGCGGGCGTCGGCGACCTCGACGGGCGTCGGGTCGGGCTTTACTTCCAAGAGCGGATCGCCCGCTTTGACATAGCTGCCAACCTCGACGAAAATCTTTTTCACCACGCCGGAGACTTTTGATTTGACCGAGATTTCATTTTCCGGCTCAATCGTTCCGACGGCCAAAGCCTTGTCAACAATTTTCCCTTTTGCAACCTTGACCCGCGCCGAAGCCGCGTCGGGAGCGGGTTTACCGTTGTTGACAAAAATGAATCCGGCAATGGCAAGCACGGCGATGACAACCGAAGCGATAAGAATTTTTTTATTCTTCATGGTTGAACCAGAGATGATGGTGTGTGAAAACGGAATTGATATTAAAACCGGTGCGGGTAGAAGTTCGTGTGGTTACGCATCGCGGCGCGTCAAGGTTGCACGCGCATTGCATCAAAATTATTTCCACCGCGTGGTTGGGCAACAGATGCTTTGCGGTTAGACTTCTCGCGGTTGGAAAAGGTTGTGTCCTGCTTTTATTTCGTTTGATATATTGCGACAACCCTAATTAGCCCGCAAACTTTTTATGTCCAAAGAGATCGGATTTTTCGACACGCTTTTTTCCGCGTTCAATGCCAAACCGAAAGGCTGGCAAGTCAGTCCAAACTGGTTGTTTGTAGCGGCGTCGCTCGGCGTGGGATTTATTGATCCGTTACTCGCGGTGGGCGGCGCGGCGATTGAACTCAGTTATCTCTATGCGATGAGCGTCAGTCCGGCGTTTCAGCGCGCGATGCAGCGGGATGCACGGGAGCAATCTTCGCAACGCATGAACGAAAACTTCCGGCTTGAAAAAATTATGGCCGCGCTCGGTGAGGACGCCCGCGAGCGGTTCGAGACGCTTCGGGAGCGATGCTTATTTGTTTTGAAGTTTTATGAACCGTCCGCGCCGTTGCATGATCGCGGCGATCACTCCAGCACGGACGCCGCGGCCATCGAACTTTTTTCGTTGCACGAGCGCAGTCTCAATGAGTTCATCTGGATTTTTTTGCAACTCCTCATTACCGGCGACGCGCTCTCGAATCTCGCCCGCGAAATGAAACTCACGCCGGAATACCGTCAGCACATCGAGCGCGAAATCGCCGTGATCACCGCGCGCTTATCGCAAGAAAATCTTTCGCCGGAATTGCGTCGCTCGTTGCTCGGCGGACAAACGATTCTTGAGCAACGCTTGCGCGTGCTCTCCGAAGCCGAAATGAAACTGCAGTTCATTGATGCCGAACTGGTGCGGATCGAGCAGCAGGTTGAACTTCTGCGCGAGCAGGCACTTGTGAGCAGAGATGCAAGCGTGATGTCGGAGAGCATTGATACGGTTACAGCAAGTTTGGGCGAGACGGGCGCGTGGATTCGGGAACAACAAAAAATTTTCAATAACAACTTGGGCGTGCTTTCAAGCCTCAGCCACGATGCCCCGTCCATACTGAAATCAAAAGCGTTCGAGTAATCCCCCCAACCCCCTTTGACAAGGGGGAGATGTACACAATGCAAGAAAAAAAATCAGAACCAATCATTTAAAAAAATAAAATGTTCACAGCGGATACCCTTCAGGGCAAAACGATTTTGGTTACGGGCGGCGGAAGCGGCTTGGGGCTTTCGATGGCGCATCAGTTCGTCAAGCTCGGCGCGAACGTCGGCATCTGCGGACGGGCGGAAGAAAAATTGCAAGTCGCCGCGAAGGAACTGCAATCGCACGGCACGAAGGTCGCCTATCA
>JACMJS010000346.1 GCA_014380515.1 Chlorobiales bacterium | reverse complement strand
GCCTACCCCAAAGGCTTCAATGCCTTCTACTGCATGAAGTATGAAGTCTCCCAGCAGCAATACGCCGATTTCCGCAACACGCTGACGCTCACGCAATCCAACGCCAATAATACCGGCACTTCGGGTGGCCGACCGAATCCCTCGCTCACCGGCACGCATCCGAACCTCATTGCCCCGCGCCCCGACCGCGCGATTTACATGTCTTCAACCAACGCGCGGCCTTACATGGATTGGGCGGCGCTCCGTCCGATGTCGGAATTGGAATATGAAAAAGCATGTCGCGGCCCGCTCGCTGCCGTACCGAATGAATATCCGTGGGGAGATATAACCATTCAACAAGTCGGCACCTTGAGCGGCAATGAAGATGGCACGGAAACGGTTACGACCCTTGGCGCCAACTGCAATTTCAACAACAACGCTTACACCAACGGCGACGGCGGCAACGCGGGCGGACTTCGCGTCGGCATCTTCGCCAAAGCGGGTACGGGGCGCAGTAACGCGGGCGCAACTTACTACGGCATTATGGATATGGGCGGCAGTTGGAATGAGCCCGTTGTGCCGCTTGATAACGCGAACTCGCGGGCTTTCAACGGCACCCACGGCGATGGCAATTTGACCGCCGCCGGTGATGACGACGTGGCAACATGGACATCCGCAGGATTTTACTTTCGCGGCGGATTCTGCGGCAGTACACAGTCGCTCATACGCACCTCAAGCCGCGGCGGACAAAGTGGTTTTAATACACCTCGCTGTGTCCGCACCGCGCCATAACTCAATCTCTCTCAACCACTAACCTTAAACACGAGGGAGATTTATGAAACAAATCAGCATTTTTATGATCGGGCTATGCCTGATCAGCCTTTCACTCTTTGTAGGTGAAGCCGCCGCCCAAAAATACCAAGGCGGCAGTTTCGACGGCCACGCCAACGGCAACACCGGCATCCTGAAGCTCGACGGCACCCCGTCCGCATATGTCTTCAGCGACTCGAAGTATTTCGGCGGCAGCTTCGACGGACAATCACTTTTCGCAACCGGCGTCATTACGCTTGAGGGCGCGGCGTCCGCTTATACCTTCACCGCCGGGAAGTATTTCGGCGGCAGTTACGACGGATCGGGCTCGAACCTCGGCGCGGGGTCGGGATGGATCGTGATCAACATCGTTCCGGCGACGACCTTCTACGGCATTGCGGGCACGGGCGTCTCGACCTTTCTCGCTACCGGAGACGCGGGCAAAATCTACGCCTCAACGGATTCGGGCAATACATGGACGGAGCAACCGCAAGCCGCCAGCACCGAATCGCTGCGTAGCCTGATTCTCTCCGATAACTTTGCCCCGTCGCTCGCCGCCAAAGGCAACAGCACCTTCAGCACGCAAGGCTTCGGCTCGGCGGTGGCGGTGGGCGTCGGCGGCACGATTCTTAGAAGTGCGGATGGCGGTGCCAACTGGAGCAGCGTCAACAATTCCGGCAACACCAATGCGCTCAATGCGATTGACGGCGTACCGGGCGCGGTCGCTAAAGGCAACGCGGTTTCCGGCACATTGGGTAGCGAGGGCTTCGGCTCGGCGGTGGCGGTGGGCGTCGGCGGCACGATTCTCAGGAGCGCGGACGGCGTGAGTTGGCAAAGCATCAGTCCTGTAACGAGCAATGAATTGCGCGGCGTCGCGCTCTCGAATGATTTTGTAGCAACCGCCCTTGCGAAAAACAACGGCACGCTCGGAACAAACGGGTTTGGCTCGGCGGTGGCGGTGGGCGTCGGCGGCACGATTCTGCGCAGCAACACCGGCGGCGACAGTTGGAGCGCGGTCGGTTCGCCTACAACGAACACACTCAACAGCGTCGCATGGTTCGGCAGTTCATCCGCCGTCGCCGTGAAAGAAAGCCAGCCGGTGAAATCCCGCACCGCTGAATTTTCAGGCGGCCTTTCGGATCGCTCCTCTGAAAACGCTATGCAGAAAACGTTGTCGCCGCAAGGCGTGCAAGGTTTCGGCAGCGCAGTGGCGGTGGGCGTTGGCGGCACGATTTTGCGCAGCACCAACGGCGGCGCGAACTGGTCGGTGATCAATGCCGGTATAACCAGAGACCTCACTTCCGTCGTCATGCTCGATGAATTGAACGGATACGTCTCCGGCGCACAAGCCACGATTGCCAAAACCACCAACGGCGGACAGGAATGGATTAACATCTCGCCCGATACGCCCGACTTGCTCAATGCGATTGTCGTGTTGCCGAACGGTTCGGGTGTCAGCGTCGGTACGAACGGCAATGCTTACACCACCAGCAGTGGCGGCACGAAACCGCTGAGCGCGGACGATAAAACCGATGGCTTTCCCAAACCGCCCGTAGCCTTCGCGCTCAAACAAAACTATCCGAACCCGTTCAATCCGGCGACGGTGATCAGTTACGAGTTGTTGCTTGTGAGCGAAGTGAGTTTGAAAGTCTATGACATTTTAGGCCGCGAGGTCGCAACGCTCGCCAGCGCCCGGCAAGCGGCAGGACGATATGCGGTGAATTTCAACGCGCAGAAACTGGCAAGCGGCATTTACTTCTATCGCCTCGTAGCGGCAAGCGCATCAGATAAATTCGTGCAAACGAAAAAGATGGTGCTCGTCAAATAAAATTCTGCGAAGGATCGTTGTCTTCCAAATGACTTGTAAGGGCAACCCTTGTGGTTGCCCTTGAAGACGAGAAGATAACACGGACAACCACAAGGGTTGCCCCTACGAAGAAACGGTTTAAATCGTATCCGCGTAAAAACGGATCAATCAAAAAAGCCTCGCCATGATGCGGGGCTTTTTCGTTGCTTGATGATAGACACGGGTTTGAGCAATCGCATATTATCTTGCGGGAAAAAAATCACATCGCCACTACACAGCAATACAACAATGATGAAAAAAATATTAGGGCGTGTCCGCAACCGCCTGATCGAAAATGAGTTCGTGTCGAACGTGCTGATCACCCAACGGGCGGCGCAGAAAATGCTCGGCAAAAAAAATCTGCTCCGCTTTATGCCCAAGCCGGAACTGATCGGCGACAGCGTGCTCACCTCCGGCGATCCGGTTCGAATGGCCATGATCTCGCTCGCCATTCACCGTCTTGAAAGCGAAGGCGTCGCAGGCAGTTTCGCCGAGCTGGGTGTCTTTCGCGGCGAGACGAGCAAGTTCATTCACCACTTCGCACCGCATAGAAAATTCTTTCTCTTCGATACCTTCAAAGGCTTTGATACCCGCGACGACGCAGAGGCAAATGCCGACACGCGCTTCCTTGACACGAGTGCTCAAAAGGTTCGGCAACACATCGCCAGCACCATGCCTCCCGAGCGGCTCATCTTCCGCGAAGGCTACTTTCCCGAAACCGCCGCCGGATTGGAACAAGAGCGGTTCGCTTTCGTGATGCTCGATGTCGATAAATACGCGCCGACGCTCGCCGGACTTGAATTCTTTTATCCGCGCCTGCTTTCCGGCGGATATATTTTCATCCACGATTTCAATAGTCCCGAATCCGATTGGGGCGTTTCAAAAGCCGTCAATCTTTACATGCAGGGCAAACCGGAAAAACTCGTCGATATTCCCGACGCTTGGGGATCGGTGTTGCTCCGCAAAATCTGAACCTCGACTGACTTCACCGTTTGCCAAAATCACCGTGAAGAATATGCCTGCTCAAAAGCCTCGCGTGATGGTGAGGCTTTTCGGTTTGATGCGATCGCGGTGCATTGGCTCGGTGCAAGTGATTCTTTATCTTGCTGCAACCATAAACACATTTTTGCAGCATGGATAAAGTTAGAGTCGGCGTCATCGGTACGGGCGTCATCGCGCAGATCACGCACTTGCCGCTCCTGTCGAAATTAGAGAACGTCGAGATCACCGCGCTCGCCGACGTGGAGGTTCAAAAAGCCAAACTGCTCGGCGAAAAATACCGCATCAAGCACGTCTTCAAAGACTACCGCGAGATGCTTGCGCTCCCCGACATCGATGCCGTCATCATTTCCACACCGACGAATACGCACCACGAAATCGCGCTTGCGTGCGCCGCCGCCGGGAAACATTGCCTCGTCGAAAAGCCGCTCGCCCGCACTGCCAAAGAAGCCAAAGAAATCGCCGATGCCGCAGCCAAAGGGGGCATCAAACTCATGGTCGGCATGAACCAACGCTTCCGCCCCGACGCGATGGTGATGAAAAGTTTTTTAGACTCCGGCGAAATCGGCAACGTCTTTTTTATCAAAGCGGGTTGGCTCAAAAAAAATCCGGTCGATGCGCAGTGGAAAGCCCAGAAAGGGGTTTCAGGCGGCGGCGTGTTTTTGGATTTGGGCATCATGGTGCTCGATCTTTCGCTGTGGCTGCTCGGCTTCCCGAAAGCGAAAAGCGTTTCGGCGGTGAATTTCGATAAAGCGGGCAATGATCCGACAGCCATCACCGGCGTCGAAGATTTTTCGTCGGTGCTGATTCGCTTGAAGTCGGGACAAGCCATCACGATTGACACGAGCTGGAATTTTGAGGTCGATAACGACATGCTGTTCTGCAACGCTTACGGCGACGGCGGTTTCGCCCGCGTCTTCCCGCTGCGTTTCCATAAAAAGGTGCAACAGAATCTGGCCAATGTTACACCGGAGCGGATCGGGTCGCTGGAGGACATTTACCGCCGCTCGTATCAAAATGAACTCAAGCATTTCATCGGCGCGGTGTCGGGACTCTTTCCGTTGTCATCCACGGGGCAGGAAGCCTATGAACGCATGACGATTGTCGATGCGATTTATAAATCGGCCAAGCAACGCAAAGAAATCATGCTGTAATTTTTGGATTGTCATTCTGAACGAAACACGAACGTAGGGGCGAGGCATGCCTCGCCCCTACAACGGCGTCTAATTCTCAAGTTCTTCCTTGATCGCTCGTCGCTGACGCTGGAGTTCTTCATAGATATTGGCCAGCTCGTTGTAAATGCCGACGCCCATGATCGTCGGTGCCCACAGGCCGATGAAGATGCCGACATGTTCGCGGTTCGGCAGCGTGCTGAATACGAAAATGTAAATCGACAACACAATCGAAATGCCGACGCCGAGAAAATAATAGATGGGCTTCATTGAAATTGCTGCGGAAAAAGTTGACGACAAGGTTGACCATAAAGTGCGGCCACAAAATGCACCGAGAAACCTGCGAACGAATCTATTAAATAAACTAAATAAACCGTGAGATTGAAACCCGAAAGCTTGAAATCCGAATCGTGCTTCACCATTGACCGCCGACCATGAAAACCCTGATCAAAATTTTGCTCGTGCTGCTCGCCATTCCGCTCACGCTGCTCATCATCGCTTCGATTGCGGTGATGATCCTGCTGTCGGATGACAAAGTAAAGACGGCGGTGAATGACGGCCTCAAAGAAACCTTCTCGCGCGAGGCGAAACTGGAGGGCGCAAGCATCTCGCTCTGGCCGCCCGTCAGTGTGAATCTTTCCGGCCTTCAGGTGGCCAACCGCATGGACAGCGGCTTTACAGCGCGTCCAATGATTGAAGTCCAAACCGCGACCGCGCAACTCAAACTCTTTTCACTGCTGCAAGGCAAAGTTGAAATCTCCGAACTCTCGCTTTCGCGTCCGTATATCCTGCTCGAAACCACCGCCGATGGCCGCAGCAATTTGGACAGCCTCTTCCGCGACACCGACGCTACGGAAGTTTCAATCACCGATACCGCATCAACCGCAGAGCCGGATACGTCGCAGCCCGGCGTCAATGTGAGCACGAAGGAAAATGATTTTCAAGTCCTGTTCAACCGCATCGCCATCACCGAAATGACGTTCGAGCAATTGAACCGCGCCGAGAATTCATCGCTTACCCTAACCGGATTGAACGCCGTGCTCACCGGCGAGACCCGCGACGGCGCCTCCCTCTTCGCTACCCAAGGCGACATTGAAATCCGAAATCTGAGTTACGAAAACAGTTTCGGAAAACTTGCCGACAGCCTCCGCATCACCGCCAAACAAAAAAGTACTTTCG
>JACMJS010000345.1 GCA_014380515.1 Chlorobiales bacterium | reverse complement strand
CGCGACCGCCACGCCGAGTTTCTAACGACACTTGCGATTGTGGCTTCATCCATCGAAAAATTTGCAACCGAGTTCCGGCACTTGCAGCGAACGGAAGTTCTTGAAGCCGAAGAATATTTCAGCGAGGGGCAGAAGGGAAGTTCGGCGATGCCGCACAAACGCAACCCGATCACGTTCGAGCGGTTGGCGGGACTTGCCCGCGTCGTGCGGGGCAATGCAGTCGCGGGTTTGGAGAATGTCTCGCTGTGGCACGAGCGCGATATTTCACATTCGTCGGTTGAGCGAATCGTAATGCCCGATTCCACCATCGCCGTTTGCTATATGGTTCGATCCTTTGCCGATGCGCTGGAAAAGTTGATCGTCTATCCCGAACAAATGAAAGCGAATTTCGAGCGGTCGTACGGCTTGATGTCGTCGCAAAGCGTGATGCTGGCTTTGACGGAAAAAGGATTGACGCGGGAGGAAGCCTACCGGATGGTGCAGAAGCACGCAATGAAAAGTTGGCGCGATAAAGTGCAACTCAAAAAACTCATCACGCGCGATAAGGACATTCAAAAACATCTTTCCGAAACCGAACTCGAAAACATCTTCGCGCCCGAAACGACCTTGAAGAAAATCAAAACCAACGTCGACTACATCTTCAAACGCGCCGGTCTATAAAGACTTACCACCGTAGGGGCGAGGCATGACTCGCCCCTACAACGCCGTAATCAATTCAAACGATGCAGAAACTTCAACAACTCTACGAAGGCAAAGCGAAAAAAGTCTTTGCGACCAGCGATCCCGATCTCATCATTCAAGAATTTAAAGACGACGCGACGGCCTTCAACGGCGTCAAGCGCGGACAGATTGCGGAGAAAGGCATCGTCAATAATCAACTTTCGTGTCATCTGTTCAGGTATTTGGAATCGTTCGGCATCAAAACGCATTTCGTGGAGGAACTTTCGCCGCGTGAAATGCTCTGTAAGTCGCTGAAGATTATCAAAGTCGAAGTCGTGATGCGCAACATTGCGGCGGGCAGTTTGGTGAAGCGTTTGGGTTTCACGGAAGGCACGGAATTGCCCTATCCGATTGTCGAACTGTATTTGAAAGACGATGCGCTCGGCGATCCGCTGATGAACGACATGCACGCCGCGTTGCTCGGTCTCGCATCGCCCGATGAACTGGAGTTCATCAAGCAACAGGCAACGAAAATAAACAGCATCCTGAAAGATTATTTTTTGGGCAAGGATTTGAAACTCGTCGATTTCAAATTGGAGTTCGGTAAACATAAAGATGAAATTTTACTCGGCGATGAAATCAGTCCCGACACGTGCCGCTTCTGGGACAAATCCACGAACAAGAAATTGGATAAAGATCGCTTCCGTCAGGATTTGGGAAATGTGGAAGACGCATACATTGAAGTGCGGCACCGCGTGATGGGCGTCTAAACCTTGACCTGCTATGCTCGAAGAAGTAGTTGCGTTCGTCCGAACGCTGGACGATGGCACGATTTATTTTTTTCTGTTTGTCATTGCCTATTTAGAAAACGTCGTGCCGCCGATTCCGGGCGACCTGCCGATTGCGTTCGTCGGTTCGCTTATCGCCATTACCGATCCGGCGGTGCCGATTCACGATTTGTCGTTCGCGTGGTGTTGGGTGTGGTCGAGTGCCGGATCGCTCCTCGGGTTTATGAACATGTACGGCATCGGCTGGCTCGTCGGGCGGCGCGTCTATGGCGACACGGAAAATAATTCGCGGTTTGCACAAACGGTTCGAAGGTTTTTCCCGCCGGAAAACCTGCGCGACGTCCAACAGAACTTTTCCAAGTACAGTTACTGGCTCATTGCCGCCAACCGTTTCCTGACCGGCTCGCGCTCGATCATTTCAATTTCATCGGGACTGTCGCACCTGAATTTTTTTTACGTGCATCTGTGCGCCTTGCTCAGCGCGGTGCTCTGGAACGCTCTTTTGATTTACGGCGGCGTCTTGCTCGGCGACAACTGGCGGCTGCTCGGCGATTACCTGACGACCTACGGGTTGCTCTTCAGCGTGATCGTGCTCGGCATCGTCGGATTTTTTATTTACCGGTTCATTCAAAAACGCAAGGCCGCGAAGGAAGAGAATCCCCCTAACCCCCTACATTGAGCTTGCCGAAATAAATTTCGGATAAGGGGGAGATGACGCGGAAAATTTCGAACCATTCGAAAAATTTCGAACGGTTCGAACAACGACTGTTCACCCTTGTCAAAGGGAGTTAGGGGGATTCGAAAAGAATTTTGTTGAAACACAATGTCCAATTTTGTTTACATCGCTTTGATGAGTTACGCTATCGGATCAATTCCGTTTGCGTATCTGGCCGTGCGGCTTCGATTGGGCAAAGACATTCGCACGCTGGGTTCGGGCAACGTCGGCGCGCTGAATAGTTTTGAAACGTCGGGTTCGAAGGGCGTCGGGGTTGCGGTGATGCTGCTCGATGTGCTCAAAGGTGCGGCGGCGGTTTTGATCGCGCGTCAGATGTTCGGCGAGACGCCGGAACGAACGACGGCGATGACGGCGACTTTTTTTGTCATGCTCGGACACTGCTATCCCGTCTGGCTACGGTTTCACGGCGGACGCGGCCTCGCAACGGGTCTGGGCGCGACGGTACTCTTCATGCCCGCCGTGCCGATTCTCTGGGGCGTGATGTGGGTTGCAGCATGGTTCTATTCCAACCGCGTTCACTTTTGCAATATCTCCGCCACGATTTGCACGCTGATTCTCATTCCGATTTTTGAACGGATGTCAGCCTATCCGTTTATTATCTTGGTGCTCGGTCTGGTAATCATCCGCCATCTCGATGTG
>JACMJS010000344.1 GCA_014380515.1 Chlorobiales bacterium | reverse complement strand
GTCGTGCCGGTTTGTCCGAAGGCGAAAAAAGTATTCGGCTTGACCACGATATGCACGTCGCCGCTTCGATAGACATTGAACGAATTCGAAACCATTTTGCCCGTCGCATCCAAGTTGCCGTTCAAAATATCCGTGCGCGTGATGTAGCCCGCGATGCCGCGCAGTTTCCTCGCTTCTTCGCCGATGAACTTTTCAACTTCCGCCGCATTAAATCCTTTCGCCCGCATCACCGCCGTATCGAGATAAACTTCATCGTTGTAAAACTCCCGAATCACTTGCGGATACTTCGGCGCGACGGCGGCGTTCAACGCATCAACGAAATCTTTTTTGAAAAGCCGCTCGCTGCCTTTCGTTTGTTCCGGCAACGGCGCAACGCCGTGATCGGCGGAAAGGACGATGAGGCAATTTTCAAAGCCGACTTTTGTATCAAGGAACTTGAAGAACAAATCCAATTGCCGGTCGAGCCGAATCAAAATATCCATTTGCTCTTGGCTGTCGGGGCCGAACAAGTGGCCGCAATAGTCGGGCGATGAGAACGAAACCGTCAGCAAATCGGTGTGGCCGCGCTGTCCCAATTGTTCGCCGATGAGTGCGGCTTCGGCGATGGCAAGGGTGAGTTCATTTCCGAACGGCGTCGGCGCTACGGCATCGAAACGTTTGGAGCGGCGGAAGCGCGGGTCGGTGAGCTTCGACAAATCTTTGACGGTGTGCGGAAAGACGGGTTGCTCTTCGCCGATGAGCGGGGCTTCACCGGCAGCGGTATCTTTCATCGCATAGACGTTTTCCGGCAAGAGTTTCGTCCATGTTTTTCCGAGATAAGATTCCGGCAACTTCCGTGCGTTGAAAGTTTGCGCCCACGCAGGCAAATTTCCGTCAGGAAAATAAGCCGTGCTTGAAATCCAGTTACCTGCTTCGCTATCAAACCAGAACGCACCTTTGGCTTTCACACCGGCGGGCAAGATCGCGCCGCGGTCTTTGATCGCAATGCCGATGCTGCGGCTTTCGGGGTCGCGCTCGCGGAGGAAATCGCCGAGCGTCGTGCCGTTGAAATTCTTCGGCGACATTTTTCCCGCGCGGCTTTGTGATGCGATGCCGACGGCATTCACCATCGTATCCGAAACGCAGTATTGCTCCGTGCCCTTGCCACCGTTGCCGGTGCGGTCGAACCATTCGTTTGAAATGACGCCGCTTTGCCCGGGCGTGAGGCCGGAAAGAAACACCGAGTGGCCGGGCGCGGTGTAAGTGCCGCTGTGCGAGTAGCGGGCTTCGGTCATCAACGCGCCATTGCTCAGCAACCGGTTGAACCCGCCGCCGTTTTCCGAAGCAGGCAGAAAGTGCGCGGCGAAGCGGCTTAAGTAATCAAATCGAAACTGATCGATAACAATACCGACGACCAACTTCGGCTTTGCTGACGAAGGATTACGGGCAGTTGACTTTTCGGAAGTCGATGTGCCGCTGCACGCAGCGGTGCAAAGTGCCACGGCGAGGCACAGAAGAAAAAGGTATGGTTTCATTTGTGGTGCTGGTTTGTGAGGTGCAAATATAGCGGCAGCGGCGGGAGATTTTTGCAGCAGGGCGTGTTAAGAAATCACTTCACAAGTTTCTTTCAGCGCGGATTTTATTTCGGCCTTCAGCAATTTGCGTTTGGCTGAAAGATATTTTTCAACCTGCTGCAACTCACTAATCTTTTCATTCACCTGACGCAGTTTAAGATCGATAGCCGAAAGTTTTTCCGCCGGTGAAAGTTCGTTCTTCTCCCACGCTTCCGTCAATTCCGAAATCTCTTGCAGCGTGAAGCCGAGCGACTTGGCTTGCTTGACGAGCAAGAGCCGCTCGACCAAGGCTTCGCTATAATCGCGGTAATTATTTTTTTGCCGCATACAGTCCGCCGCGCGAATGACGCCGATTTTTTCATAGAACCGGATGGTGTCCGCCGAAAGCCCCGTCTTCGTTGCAAGTTCCCCAATACGCATCCTGAAAAAAAGTTTGAAACCTTGAAGTATGCTCCGTAGGATTGGGATGTTTTTTTAAAGACTTCAAAAAAATTTCAAACAATATAATTTCAACGATGACACAATCCATTTTGATTACCGGCGCATCAACCGGCATTGGCAAAGCGGCCGCGCTCTTGCTAGATAAATCCGGCTACCGTGTATTCGCGGGCGTTCGCAAAGAAAAAGATGCGGAGACGCTGCGCGCGCAAGGCACAAAAAATTTACAGCCGATTATTCTTGATGTTATGAACACCAAACACATTGATCAAGCGTTCGAGCAAGTTCAAGCGGCGACGAGCAATAAAGGCTTGAAGGCACTCATCAACAACGCAGGCTACAACTACATCGAGCCGTTCGAGATGACCGACGAAACCAAAGCACGCGCGATGATGGAAACGAATTTCTTCGGGCTTTACAAAATGTCGCAAAGGTTTTTGCCGCTGCTGCGCGCATACACGGATGCACATTCGGATCAGGCGAATCTGATCAATGTTGGTTCAATCGGCAGCCGGATTGGGTTTCCGTGGGAGTCATTTTATCACGCCTCAAAGTTCGCCGTGCTCGGCTTTTCCGAATCGCTAAGGTTTGAATTGGCCACACAGCGGATTGCGGTTTCGGCAGTGTTGCCGGGCGGCATCAAAACGGAATTTATAGGCAAGGCGTTGGGCGAGATCAACGCGGGACTTGAGAAATTTCCGGTATCGAATCCGTATCACAAAGGTTTGGCAAAGTATGCAGCGATGCTGCCGCAGGCGGAAAAGTTTGGTTCGCCGCCGGAAAAAGTCGGGCAGGAAATTTTGCGGATTCTGCAAACCGCGCACCCGCGATTGAAGTACTTCGTCGGCACGGACGCGAAGATATTTAATGCGATGGCGCGATTTCTGCCGGAATCGTGGGTGCACGCAATCATTCGCAGCCAGTTCATCGCCTCGTGATTTCTTAGCGAGCCACAAGCGGCACGCCTTGCATCGCGCGGACAAAAAGAAGTATGACAAAAGCGGCGTAAAGTAATGATGCTCCAAGAGTTGCCGCGGTGGCTTGTTGCGGGGCGAAGCGGTAGAGCAACCAACCGGCGAGCGGCAAGAGTTGCAAGGCGTGCAATCCTACGAAGTGTGCGACTCGAAGATCGCCGCCCTTCGTGCTCCAATTAACAAACGGCAAACCCGCGCCGCCATCCGCCACCATCACCGAATGCTGCAACCGCGCCGCCATGTATCCGCCCTCGATGCTCGCCAAGATTGAAATGATAAGACCCAGCCGAATGCCCCACAGATAAGCGGCGGCAAGGCCGGTCTCGGTGCGGAAGAATACCGCCGTTGCCATCACGAGCAGAAGGGTGTTAAAGAAAATCGCCGCGCCCATAAAACTAAAGACCGCACCATCGAGCGGCGTCGTGATGTTGAAATGTGATTGCACGCCGCGAGCCGCCTGAACCGTGATCGGAATCATTTCGGCGATCATTGCGGCGGCGATACCCCACGTGATAAAGCCAAACCATGAGTCTGAGCGCACATCGTGAAGCAGCCACGCCATCGTCCAAGTAAAAATCACGACGGAGATGGCGAACTTCGCGGGTTTGATCCAAAGGTTGATGCCCATCACCGTGCGCGTCTCGAAAGGCATCACGGCAAGCAAGATGAAAAAGAGCGCGAGGTTTGCCATGCCCGTCCAAGCGAGCGGTGCGTTGCGATTGAAAAGCTCGCCAAAAAAAATCATGATGCGTTCAATTGAAAAGTTTTTTAGTTACCGCCGTGCGAACCGCGAAATAACAGAGCAAGCCAACCGGCCCGAATAAAAACGTCAGCACGAGGCAGGGCACCACGGCGAGGTGCGGCACCCCGTGTTTTTCCGCATCCGCCGATTCCCAACCGCCGATGAACAAATCAAATGCGAGGTAATGCACCCAGCCTGCGAGCAGCAGATTTTCATTTCGAAATAACTTTGCCACTTCCGATAGAGATCCGAAGCCGCCCTCGGTGCGGCCAAAATGGACGACGATAAGCACGAGGTAGACCGTTGCCAAGAGCAGCGGCACAAGGCCGGAGCGGGCGATGACGGTTGTGCCTTTCCACTTCGGCACAAAGATGAGCAATGCCCAGCCTGCGAGGGCGAGCAGGTTGCAAATGGAAAAAAGTACTTCGATTGTCATCGGAATGGTTCGTACGATTGACGCGATTGTTGATGCGATTGCAAAACAGAATGCGTCAAGTTACACCGCTGCGTTGCGACGTGAAATGTTTTTCCGATGAAGGGCAATAGCGGCGGGCGGGCGGTATCAGTAAGAGACGGGCGAAAGTTGAAGCGGCGTGCAAAATTTTAATACGTCTTGCGGCTGCGAAGACGGTTGATCAATCCACCGAAGAATTCTTTCAGCGAAAACGACGGCGAGCTGAGTTTCGAGGCGGCTTCCGCGCCCGCGCCGCTGATATCGGCGTCGTGCCGCTGGGCGTTAAGGTTCGGACGTTGAACATAAAGATCGTGCAGGCTTGCGGCGTCGCGGACGGCGTTTCGCAAGGATTCCGGTTCGAACGGGCGCGAGATGTACCGGAACACGCGGCCTTCATTCGCCAATCGGATAGCGACGGCGGCATCTTTGTTATCGCTAATCAGAATCGGCATCACATCGGGATAGACGTTTCTCACCACCGAAAGGAAATCGACTTCATCAATGATTTCACCGCTGTTTGAATGCGATGTGCTCGGGGTGTAAGTATTCGGCGCGTGATAGTTATGATTGAACGATTCAACGATCATCACCGCCACCGGCCACGCCCGCAGCACCATGAATGCGGATTCGGTGGTGCTCGCGGTGTGCAGTACATGCTCGCGCACGAACATGGCTTTCATTACCTTCATCGATTCCGCACGGCTGCTGATAACGAGCAAGTTCAATTTTTGAATCGGTACATCAAACGGATCGGCGGAACGGGGCGTTACGGCAGGCAGTGGCACGGGCGAAGCGGCAAGACGGGCAGCGACTTTACATGCGAGCGCGAGTGTCTCCAGCAATTTATCCGCCTGCCATGGCTTGGTGATGTACCGGAAAATTTCCGCCTCGTTGACTGAACTTACGGTAGCCTCCAAATCACTGTAGCCTGTGAGCAGAATGCGCACCGTATGCGGACTGAGCACTTTAGCTTTGGCCAGCAACTCGTGTCCCAACATCGCGGGCATCCGCTGGTCGCTGACGATGACTTGAACGGCGATGGTTTGCAAGATCATCAGTGCGCGAACGCCGTTCTCCGCCGTATGCACCGTGTAGTCATCTTCGAGCAACCGTGTGAGTGAATTGAGAATGAGCGGTTCATCATCAACGAGCAAAATGTTCGGCAGCATTTTCATTGCGGGCAGCAGTTGCGGGAACGTTGATAAAAAAAATTGGCGGTGCACATTCGTTTCGAACCTGCATCGCCAATTTAGTTGAAATGCGTTGAAGCCGTCACGGCTCAGTTGATGGTCTTTCCGGCCTCGAGTTGCTTGATCATATTTTCGACACTCGCTTTGTTTCCGGCATCGGGCGCGAGCGGCAATGCGGCTTTTGCATGTTGAAGTGCATTCTTTATATCACCTGCCGCGGCATAACCGCGCATTAAACCCATCGCAGTCGTGAACTGATTCGGATTTTTTTCCGCATTGAGCTTGAATACTTTCAACGCCTCTGCGGGTTTTTTACCGGCGAGCAACTGCCGCGCGTATTGATGCAACTCTTGCATCGATCCCATCGGCAAGGCTTCCGCCATCACCGCATCAGCCTCCGTTGTTTTTCCCGACGCCGTGAGCACTTGCGATTTTACCGACAGCGTTCTGAAATTTTTCTCGCCGACGAACGGACGGCTGACCGCCGCATCCGCCCACATCAAGGCTTCCGGTAAATTGGTGTTGTTGCGTACGCAGAAAGCCGCCGCTTCTGCAAAGGCCTCCCACTTGAATCCCTTGTCGCTGCGCAGTTCGCGGCGGAAGGATTCGACTTGCGTCTTCGGCAATTCGACTTCAATCCTAAACGGAATTTTCAATTTTTCCCACAGAAGCGCAACCGTTGCGGTGTTTTCAGTTTGATCCAAAAATTCATACTTCAAACGCTCGATGCTTTGCGACATCTTTTCCGTCTTGACGGTTGCGCGTAGCGCGTCCTCGGTTGCGTCATAGAAAAAGCTGCCCCATGAACTTGCGTTCTTTGAAAAGATCACGGTCGCCGTACCGTCTTCCTGCAAGGCAATGAAGAAGCCGTACTTGCCCGCGGCGAGCGGCTTGCCTTCAATCTTAACGTCGGTGCTGAATGAAACCGTCGTGTTCTCGTTCGCACCGGCGCGCCACGGGGCTTGCTTGCTCGTGCCAAAACCCAAGTCGTTAAAACCATAGGGCACAAGGCCGCCCCAGATTTTTCCTTCGCGTCCTTTGACGGCGGGACGATCATATGTAACCACCACGTCAGTGATACCGATGCGCTCCGACACCGATGCCTTTTTGTTTCCACCATCGGGCGGCATGGTCAGTTGGGCGTGAGCCACAACCGCGAGCAACATGAGCACACTAAGAATCGTCAATCGCTTCATGTGAAGATGCAGGATAGATTAAGTAAAACGCCCTCGTGAAAATACGAAGGCGTTTGCGGAACAGAAACCTTAAACCTTTTTACACATCCAAACGGCGAACATACTTCGCGTTCGATTCGATGAACTTGCGGCGCGGCTCAACTTCATCGCCCATCAAGGTCGAAAATACTTTGTCCGCTTCCATCGCATTATCGACGCCGACTTGCTGCAAGGTGCGCGTTTCCGGGTCCATCGTTGTTGACCAGAGTTGTTCGGGATTCATTTCGCCCAACCCTTTGTATCGCTGCACCAGCATTCCCTCTTTACCCTTCGCCTCGAACTCCTTAATGATTTCATCGCGCTCTTCTTCGTCCCACGCATAGCGTTGCTCTTTGGCCTTCTTGACGAGATACAGCGGCGGCTGCGCGATGTACACATGCCCCGCGTCAATCAGGCTGCGCATGTATCGGAAGAAAAACGTGAGCAGCAAGGTGCGAATGTGCGCGCCATCGACATCGGCGTCCGTCATCAGAATCACTTTGCCGTAGCGC
>JACMJS010000343.1 GCA_014380515.1 Chlorobiales bacterium | reverse complement strand
GCGAGCGGATTGGCACCGCAGGTGATAAAGAAATCGGTCGAGT
Organism: Chlorobiales bacterium; assembly: GCA_014380515.1. Classification (GTDB taxonomy): domain Bacteria; phylum Bacteroidota; class Chlorobiia; order Chlorobiales; family JACMJS01; genus JACMJS01. The sequence continues at coordinate 4,177 of JACMJS010000343.1, read as the reverse complement.
CGCCCAAAGGATTTTTCATCAGATCAACGCCGCGGTTGAGCGAGGCCGCCGCGCGAATCAGGTTTGGCGAATCTAAATCATAGACGCTGGTTGCTTGCGGATAGTCGCCGATCTTGGCGGGGTCGCCGGTTACGACCAAAATATTTCGAAGTCCGAGCGCGTAAGCGCCGAGCAGTTGCGATTGCAGGGCAATCATGTTGCGGTCGCGGCAGGTGTAGTGCATGATCGTTTCCATGCCGGTGAGGTCTTCGGTGATTTTCGAAATCGAAATCGAATCCATGCGCAATCGCGCCCGCGCACCGTCGGTGATATTGACGGCATCGACGCCTTGCTCTTTTAAGTACGTCGCGCCTTCGATGACGGAACTGATATCGAGGCCGCGCGGAATATCGAGCTCGACCGTTGTAACGAATTTTTTATCGACGAGCATCTTGCGGCGCAGGTTCGATATTTTCTCCGGAGCCACGGTTCGAAACACATTGCGTTCTTTCTCTTCGCCGGATGTTTTCACTTTCACTTCCGGCCTCGGCGCGGGCTTGCCGACGGTCATGTTTTTTACCGTTTCCGCAATCGCTTTGATGTGGGAAGGTGTTGCGCCGCAGCACGCGCCGATGACGGTTACGCCGACTTCAACCAATTGCCGCGCGTACGTGGCAAGGTATTCGGGCGTGGCATTATAGACTTGGCGTCCGTTGGAGATCGTCGGGATTCCGGCGGTCGGCATTGCGGAAAGAAACACGTCGCCGTTCTGATGCGCCTGTTTGATAATGGTGTACATGCGTTGCGGCCCGACCGTGCAGTTTGATCCGATCACCGCCACGCCTTGCTCGCGCAGGTGTTCCATCACTTCGATGGGAAACGTACCCGCGAGAATCGAGCCGTCTTCCGAAAACGTTTTTTCCGCGATGATGGGAATTTCCGGCGCGACTTTTTTGGCGGCGGCAATCGCTAAATCCAGTTCGCGCAGATCGAGAAAGGTTTCGAGCACGAGCACTTGTGCACCCGCATCCACAAGCACGGTGATTTGCCGGACGAACGCATCGTAGGCTTCTTCGGGGAAAATCTTTCCGACGGGCGCCAGCAATTTTCCGACGGGGCCGACGGAACCGGCGACATAACATTCCCGCCCCGACCGCGCGATGGCTTGCTTCACAAGCCGCACGCCTTCGCGGTTGATCGCATCCGCCTTATCCGACAGATTAAAGTTCGAAAGTTTGATCGGCGTGGCGGAGTAAGTATTGGTTTGAATCAGTTCCGCACCGGCTTCGATGTATTCCAAGTGCAAGTCCTCAACCGCCTGCGGCGCGGTGAGGTTGAAGTAATCGCACGGCACTTGGTAGTAGCCGCGGGCTTCGAGCACCGTGCCCATCGCCCCGTCGCCGACAACCGGTTTGCCGGTCTTCAATCGTTCTATAAATGAAATCATTATGGTGAGTATGAATTGAAAAAGTTTTTTCCTCTTGTGTCATTCTGAGCGTCAGCGAAGAATCTGTATTCGTCTTTCGCAGGGGCGATAGCGAGTTTACCGAGCTTCCGCTCTATGGCCTCGCCCTACAACGGCATTCGGAATGATAGTGCAATTTATGGCGTAACCGTTTCGCCGTTCATCAAGCGGAAGAAACGAGAGGTGTATTGGACTAACGAGATAACAAGCAGAACCACCGCCGCCCACATAAAAATTTCTTTGAGCAGCATCGCATCAAACGGTGGGTTCGGCCACATAAGTGCCACGAACATCAATGCCAGAAATCCCGTGGCCCATTTGCCCGCGAGCAGCGACGTGGTAATGACTTGCCGTTTGCGGTTGGCATAAATCCCGCCCGCAAAAATGATTACGTCGCGCACGACGACGCTGATGACGAACCAAAGTGGCAGTTCGCCGCGCCACAGAAAATAAAGGGCGACCAAGCCTGCGGTGAGTTTATCGGCGAGCGGATCGAGCACTTTGCCGGTGTCGGAAACGCTGTTCGTCCACCGCGCAACTTGACCATCGAACCAATCACTCGCAATCGCAACCAGCGCGATGACAAAGGCAACGGTGGTTTCGCCGCGCTGAAAAAAATAAACAAACGGCGCGACGAGCAGCACCCGCAGCACACTCAGAAAATTCGAGAAAGTGAAAATTTTACCCACAGGTGATAAAAGAGATTAAGGCGGGCATCGGTTTGGAAAGGCCAACGTAACGAACCCGTGAGAAGGAAAAAAACTTCTTCACGGTATAAGATGCGGCAACAGGCTCGCGGTATGCGGCAAGGTGTAACTATCCAGCGATGCGGAAAGCCGCTTTAAATCTTGCGGCTCATCGATATCGAACCAGATAGGCAAACTGTTGCACCGCACGGGCAGCGGCGAGACAGCCTTCAGCGTCTCGCGGTAGGTTTCGGGCGAACTATAATTCACATTCAAAAACACTTCCGGCGTGAAGGCATTCATCGAGAGGCCATAGTAACCGCCGTCCTCACTGGGTCCGATGCTCACACTTCGCGCGGACGTTGCGACGGAATCGAACAGAGCGGTGAGATAAGGTTTCGGCAAGTGCGGCGCGTCCGAGCCGATAATGCTTACGCGGGCGAAGCCTAATTCAAAAACATCTTTGAACGCACCGGACATTCGTTCGCCAAGGCCTGCGCCCCGCTGCAACCGCAGTTCCGCCACCGGTGAAATGAACGGCGCGGTTTCCGAAAAAATCGTTTCATCCGCCGCGGCGAGATATGCAAAGATTTTTGTATCGGACAATGACGACGCGAGCAGCAACGTATCTTTGACGAACGCCGCATAAAGCATTGCGGCGGCTTCGGGCGAGAGGAACGGCGTCAGCCGCGTCTTGACCTTTCCGGCTTCCGGCAATTTGAAAAAAATAATCAGGGCATTCGTCATCGGTATTTTTGATTGCATACTAGCGGGCGAAGAGATCGGGATAAAGCGGTTTCAATTTTTCATAGATGAACTTATCATGCAGCGATAGTTTTCCCGCCGCCGCATCGCGCTTCACTCCGGCTACCAATAGCGACGCATAACTTCCGAAGATATGATCCGCCCTCGCTTGCGACTCCGCAAAAAACTTGAACACCCGTTCACCCCCGCGCAGATCGTCAGGCACGGCTACCGACGCGATATTTTTGCCCGCGCGTTCATTGGGAAAAGACGCAAAAGGTTCGTGCCGTACGTCGGGATTGTAGTGGCAGGTCAGGCAAGTGCGCGGTGATGTGCCGGTTCGGGCGGACTTCAGTGGTTGCAAGGTCAGTTGCCGTTGCTCTGAATACATGAAAAAATCCCACTCGCCGTCGCTACGTTTGATCATCACTTCGGCTTGCACGAATTTCATTTCACTTTTTGTTTCACTGCTTTTCAAACTATCACTTCGAAAAGTTTCGGAGACGAACGCCGTGCCGACGGGATAGATCAGTTTATCGCCGTTTTTTTTGTAGTCGAGCAGTGCGGCAAAAAGCGAAAGTTTGCTCGCGTAAATATGCCGCGTGCCGTTCGTGATGTCGCTTTGCACTTCGGTATGCGTCCATAGATTCGCATCTCTGAACGGATACTTTTGTTCGAGATCGGACATGGTTTTGAGAAATCCGCGATACTCGTAATAGTAGCGGTCGATGAACACCTGCAAACCCTTGTCCGGCGCGGTCGATTTGGCGAGCGCGAACGTGAGATCGCGGTAAAGGTTGGGGCCGAGTTGCAATTCGCTGAGAGTGAGCACGGGCGAAAGCGTGTCTCGATCCGGTTTTTGAACGGCGGACTCCAACACGGTTTTGAGATTGTACCGGTAGCCCAATTGGTTCGGCTTCGGCTTCGGCAACACAATAGGATTCGGGAAAGGTTTGGATTGAGCGGCGAGCAGTGAGAGCAAGGTCAGCAATGCGGCTGAAAAAAAAGCAATGCGGGAAAAGTTCATTCGGGTGATCCGTTTTCAAAAGTTGGTTTCGTAAGTTAACAGCCAAGCCTTTTACTTCCGCTGCGATTGGGGTTCAGCGACCAGTCTTACCACATCAATTTTACCATTTACCGTTCAATGGCACAAGCACCGCCGAAATCAAAAAAGCAATCAAAGCCGGCTGTCTCCACGGCAACATCCGCCGCCAAAAAAAATCTCAGCCGCAAACTTGCCGATGAACCTTCGATCTTTCCCGAAACCTATCAGGATGCACTCGCGCTCGCGCTGCTCGCCCTC
>JACMJS010000342.1 GCA_014380515.1 Chlorobiales bacterium | reverse complement strand
GCGTTCGTCCGCTCGCCCGCACCGCACCAACGGATTTGACGGTAACAAAACCATCGGCGGAAACGGTGGCGGTCAGCGAAAGCGGCACGGCGCCGAAGACGGAAATCTCAATCACATCACCCGCGCCGGAAATATACGTCGCCGGATCAACGGCGTCTTCAAGCGCGATTACGGACTGCATTTGCTCCGTCGCTGAAAGGTTATCGAGCAGGTTTTGATTTTGAGTGAACGCCGAGTAGTAGCCGCGCAGCAACGCCGACCGCGAACCGGCGCCGCTGCCCTGCAAGCCGCCGTTCTGCAAGCCGCCTTGCAGACTTTGCGCCGCCGCCGCCGAAGTCAAAAGCATGAGAAGAAAAAACGGAAGGAAAAATCTCGGTGAAAAAGACATGCAAAATTAAAGTTAAGAACTGATGAAAACGTGGTGCTCGGCTGTGCGACGGCAGGCAGACTGCCGGTTGAAAAGCGGGGCAAACATACAGAATTATTCCGCAACATAAAATGTCAAAACCATGACCGGACATGTTGTCGAGAATGCGAAAAGCGAAACGGGCATCAACAAAAAACCCCGTCCGCCACGAAGCAAACAGGGTTTTGAAAATTCTCGAAGGAATCGAAGGAATCGCGTGATTTATTCAAACGTCATCACGAGCCGGATTTCGAACAGACCGTGCGAGGACGACACCGAAGCCGGATCAAGACCCGTACCCGCGCCGTCGAGGATAAATCTGTAGTAACCGCCGAGGCCGAAGTAGCGGCCTTGTCCGCCGAACTTCAACCCGGCACCGACGCCCGGTGCGAAGACGCCTGCCCCGCGCACCTCGCCCGCCACATAGCGGTGTCCCGTCCATGCGAATAGACCCGCGTTCGCCTCAATGAAGGGTACAACCGTAGTGCCGACAGTGAAATCATAGTTGATACCCGCATCGAACATATAAAATTCCGTAATGCCGCTTTGTGCGGCGGTGCCGCCAATCGTGTTGGTAAAGCCGCCGATGCCGAGGCCGAACTTCGCTCCGATGTTGCGCGTGATGAGGTACGTCAGGTTCAGGTTTCCGGCGATGCCCGCATTGAACGACGAATAGTTGAGCGGCACAACCGGTGCAATCGCAACGCCGAACCGGAAACGGTTGATCTCCACATACTTGATGATGAGTGTCTTGCGGTTTTCCGCGCCCGATTTGTCGGTCGCTTCGACGACGATTTTGTTGTCGCCGCGGCGCAGCGGCACATTGCGGTAGAATGAACCGTCGGGGCGAACATCCGATTCGGGAATGCGGCTGCCGTTCACATACACCGTCGAACCGGTATCGACCACGCCGCGCAGCGTAATGTCGCTGTTGTTGACGGTCGAGAAGCCTTCCTTAAATTCCGTCAAGTCGAGCTTCGCACGGCGGAGCGCATCCAAACCTGTTGCGGTAGAGCGTGCTCCGGTCGAGACGACCACGCGGCGCGGGGCGGAAGGTTTGCCTTCGACGCCGCTCGCATCCACGCTGCTCACCTGCCAGTAGTACGAACCCGGATCAAGCTTAACGGTTTCCTCCGTTTTGTCGGTCAGAATCGTGGTAACGACGGAAGTCATTTCAGGATCGCGGGCGACTTCGAGCCGGACGCGCGGCGCGGCGGGTCGCCATGTAAATTGCGTGCCGGTCGCGGGCATCGTCTCACCGTCGGCGGGCGCGGTCGGGAGCGGCGATTCGGGCAAGGCTCGCGGGGCTTCAGGGGATGCGCCGCGCGGAATCACCGTGCCGAAGCCTTCGATGATTTCAACCGTTGTGCCGTTCGATTTCACTTTCGCTTTGCCTTGAAACACCGAGACCGTCGTGCGTGTGGGGTCTACGATGACTTTCGTCCGCGTCGAGTTCAAATCAATATCTACCGCGGGACCTTTGATGCTGAAGATTTCCGTGTTTTTCGGACGCGCCAGCAGGATGCCTTTTTGAAGTTCAATGTTCGCGCCCGTCCGTCCGGTGAAGTCGGGACTGACGCCGATGATGACCATGGAGTTTTCACCGAGAGACGATTTGCTGCCGTCGTTGAACGCGATTTCGGCGCGGGCGCGGTCGTAGGTCTGAACCTGATGCCGCTCGAAGAGTTGTTGACGCTGCCGTGCGGTCGCAAAGTCGATGTCCCACGGGCCTTTACTCTGCACGTTGCGTTCCTGATAAGAAAGGATGCCTTCGTAGTTGACCGCATTACCCGCTTGCGATACCGGGCGGGAGGTCAGCGAAGTGAGGGCGACGACTTCAATGCGGCGGTTGGTGGCAATTGCGGCGGGCGTAACGGCCACATCAACCGGTGAGGCATCGCCGTAACCTTTGGTGAGAAGGTTGGCGGTATTGAGTGAAAATTTTTTGACGAGATAAGATTTGAGGGCGGCCGCTCTACCTTCGGAAAGTTTAATGCCCGCTTTGCCCGTTTGCTTTTTGTCCGCCCAGTGCGAACCGATTTCGACTTTGAGTTCGGGCCGTGCTTTCAAATAGTTGCCGAGCGCGTCCAGTTCCGCCTGCTTCTTTTTATCAAGCGTGGCGCGGTTCTTGGTGAAGTACGCATCGGAAACCGTGGTGCGGTTGCCGGGCGTAAGGTCGACGCTGATCTGCGCGTGAACGGCAGATGTCAGAATCGCAATGAAGGTCAGTGCAAGCAGCGTGGGCGTGATCGCTCGCAGCGAGCGTTGTGATAAGTGGTAAAAGGTTCGCTTCATGGCAGAGGTTCTCCTGTATGATCTGTTGAAGTAAAATCTCCTTGCTAATTAAAATCAGGGATCGATTCGGAAACGGGCCGCGCCTGTCGGGCGCAACGCCGCGTCAAAATAAACCGCACGAATATAACAGAACCGCGCTTCAATTGCGAAACCCTGCATCTACCGTGAGTAATTGAGCCGTAGCGCGAACGCCAAAGCCGCTTCGTTACGAAACATTCAAGGCCTCAGGTTTGAATGACGCCCGCATTGAACTTTGCAAGGTCGGGATTTTCGTTGGCGCAGTCAAGGCACTGCGAGATCACCGAACGCGTCTCGCGCGGGTCAATGATGCCATCGACCCACAACCGCGCGGCCGCATAAAGCGGATTCATCTGCTCGGTGTAGCGGTCTGAAATTTCCTTAAGGAAGGCTTTCTTATCGCCGTCCGAAATCGTGCGGCCTTCTTTTTCAACTTGGCCGACTTTAATCGCAAGCAACGTTTCGGAGGCTTGCTTGCCGCCCATGACGGCGATCTGCGCCGACGGCCATGCGAAAATAAACCGCGGATCGTAGGCCTTGCCGCACATCGCATAATTGCCCGCGCCGTAACTGTTGCCGGTAATGATCGTGATTTTCGGCACGACGCTGTTGGCGACCGCGCTCACCATCTTCGCGCCGTCTTTGATAATCCCGCCGTGTTCGGCGCGGCTGCCGACCATAAAGCCCGTAACGTCCTGCAAAAATAAGAGCGGGATTTTGCGCTGGTTGCAGGTCATGATAAACCGCGCGGCTTTATCGGCGGAGTCGGAGTAAATCACGCCGCCGACTTGCAGTTCGCCTTTGGCGTTGCGAACGACAAGCCGCTGATTGGCGACAATCCCGACCGCCCAGCCATCAATACGGGCGGTGGCGCACAGAATCGTTTTGCCGTAGCTCTGTTTGTATTCATCAACGGAGTCGGCATCGCAAATATGATTGAGCAAAATCCGGACGTCGTAGGGCTTGGCGCGGTCTTCGGGAAAGTGTCCCAGAATTTCCGCGACCGGAAATTTCGGCGCGATTGTTTCGATGCGGCTAAATCCGGCCTTCGGCGCCGTGCCAAGTTTCGAAACCGTGCGGCGGATTTGTGCTAAACACTCGGCGTCGCTCGAAACTTTATGATCGATAACGCCGCTGACGGTCGTTTGCGCGGTTGCGCCGCCGAGTGTTTCGTTGTCGATCACTTCGCCGATGGCGGCCTTTACCAGATGCGAACCGGCCAGAAAAATGCTGCCCGTGCCTTCAACAATCAACGCTTCATCGCACATGATCGGCAGATAGGCGCCGCCCGCCACGCACGGCCCCATCACGGCGGCGATTTGCGTGATGCCCATCGCCGACATCACCGCGTTGTTGCGAAACTGCCGCCCGAAATGTTCTTTATCGGCGAAGATTTCATCTTGCATCGGCAAATAAACGCCCGCGGAATCGACGAGGTAAATGACGGGCAGATGATTTTCCATCGCTATTTCCTGAGCGCGTAAATTTTTTTTAGCCGTCAAGGGAAACCATGCGCCGGCCTTGACGGTGGCGTCGTTCGCAACGATCAAACATTTTCTGCCGTGAATTTTGCCGATGCCCGCCACCACGCCCGCCGACGCGCATCCGCCTTCCGATTCATACATCGCGTGGGCGGCGAAGAGTCCGAGTTCTAAAAACGCAGAATCGGAATCGATCAAAAGTTTGATGCGTTCGCGGGCGGGCAACTTGCCTTTGGCGCGGTGTTTTTCCATGGCCTTCGGGCCGCCGCCTTGTTTGATTTTAGCTTCAAGCGCGGTAATTTTTCTCAGATGGGTTTTGAACGCATCTTCGCGCTGCAAAAACTCTAAAGATTTTTCGGAAGAGGGGAGTGCAGGCGGTGAATCTATGGACATGACGCCGAGAAGATATGAAGTGATGTGTGATTCGATGTGCTCTACTAACGGACAGCCCAATTTTTGCGGTGCCCAATTTTTTACGATGCTTTTACAAACGGCTCAATTTAGAGAAACTATCCGCAAGTTTTAAAACGGTTGATCCGCGACGCCCGCGGTGGCAAGGTGAACCGTCAAAAATAACATCACGGCAAAGGACGATTGCAGCATGAGATGCGAATGCGACAAGTTTGATTGAAAAGATTCTTGCCGCATATTGCAACAGCGGGCAACAGCGGCAACGAAGCCCCGTGCCGGAGAAATCAGAGCCACCTACCGTTCTTTTTGAGTTGTTTTTTAACTTGCTCCCAAAACCATTCAAACATACCTTGTGATGCCAACCTCAAACGAACCTTCACCGGAATCTTCCGTCCTGAAAACCATTCTGATTGCCGACGACGAAGACCTCATTCGCGGGTGGCTCAGTGATGTATTGGAGGGCGAATACGATTTGCTTTTTGCCGCCAACGGGATAGATGCAATGCGGCTCTTTCTTCAAAACACCGACCGGATCGCCTGCGTTCTAACCGATTACAACATGCCGGAAATGGGCGGAGAGATTTTAATCGATCAACTCCGCGCGCTCAAGCCTTCGCTACCGATTATCATTATGACCGGACTCGAACGCGACCGTGAAATGAACCGGCTTACCGAAACTTACGGCATCAAGATCATTCAAAAACCGTTTTCCTTGAGTGAATTGCTTGAGCTTCTCAAAACCGCACAGTGATGTCCGAACCGAAGATGCCTGAACCGAACGAACCACCGGTGAATCTTCCCGTCAAACCGGCAACGGAACTTTCCGGGAAAGCCAAAGAAACGGTGGCGGATGTACTGATGGAAAAATGGGAAAGTTTGCGTTCCAAATCGCGCGACGCCATGCTGACTGATTCGGATGCAGCGAATCTCGCGTTCGCGGCGGAAGTCATCGCTCTTGCTAAAAACCGCGTGGCTGTGTGGGAAAATGAGGCGGAGAAAATCGAGGGTGAAGAAAAATGGACGGAGCGGACGGCATCGCACTACCCGCACATCCGCTTGCACGGCGGCGCGTTGGAGGATGATGTGCCGCCGCTTTCCGGCTTGACGCCAAGTTAAAACTCCGGATCGAGACCCGATTGCAGGGCGGACATCCGGCAAAGTTTTTTGCCGTCTTTCTCAACGAACCAACCTTTGCGGGCATTGAACCAGAGGTCGCAAGTCTCATCGTCGCACTTCTCAAATCCGTGCTGGTGTGCAAATGCGGTGAGTGATTCAAATGAAGGTGAAGCAGTGCTATCGCTGCTGTGGGATTCAAGATAGGCTGCTTTCAAGACACCGATAGAGGCAACGGGCTTGAACATGGTCAGGCGTTGAAGCGCGGTGTATGGATTGGGAAGCATGTTGAATGGTGGTGCGGTAAGGTTGAGCCGAACGGTTGCAAAGAAACGGTTTTGACGAAAAGCCGAAAGCCCGTCCTGAATCATGCAGGACGGGCTTTGCTGTTGCGTACCAAAGGCGGGAGTCGAACCCGCACGTTCGTTAAGAACGCTAGATTTTGAGTCTAGTGCGTCTGCCAGTTCCGCCACTTTGGCGTGCGAATGAACAATGAAATTGTATAGGTCAAGTTGCAGTGCGAGAGAAGGGACTTGAACCCTTACGCCTCGCGGCACAGGCTTCTAAGACCTGCGTGTCTGCCAATTTCACCACTCTCGCGCGTAGGTCAATACGAGTGCAAATATAACGGGCGCGACGGACAAAGAAAAATTCTTAAAGAATAATTTGCACGGGGCGGCAACTTGCCTTACCTTTGTAGCCCTTCACGAAATGTGAAAGTTTCTTGGAGGACACATCGAGGGGTGGAGCAATTTGGTAGCTCGTCGGGCTCATAACCCGAAGGTTGTAGGTTCAAGTCCTGCCCCCTCCACTTCGTTTACTAACAACGGCGTTTTCAGGCTTTCCTGAGAACGCCGCTTGTTTTTCTACCCGCTCATAAAGCCTCGCCACACTCCGGTTCACCGCAGGCACACGCCGAATATAACACACCGCTACTTTTCGCTTCCGGTCAATCACAATCCCCGCCACACATTGCCGCAATACCTGCTTTCGCTCTTCCGTCGTCCCGCGCTCAAACCACTCCTCGAACTCATTCACATACCCGCGCATCAATTCCACTACCGATAGTTCATCCGCTACCCCATACCGGCACCTTTCCTTGATCGTCCGTTCCGCCGCTACCAACGCCGCTCGCTCCGCTTCTACCGCCGTCAGCCTGCCGAGCAAGGCCGCAATCTGTCCGCCCGCTTCAATCGCCCGCAGTAAATTCATCTGCCGCTCATCCGCTTCCGCAAGCCGCTCCTGAATTAAAACCAACTCCCGCGCTTGCACTTCCGGCTGTGTGCCAACCAAAAACATCAACGCCGCCTCGACCCGCGTGAGCATATCCGGCTCATGCAGCATCGCTTTGACTTGCGCCACCACAAATGCCTCAATCGCTTCCCGCTTGATGTAGCACGGCGAACACACCCGCTTATTATGCCATCCTGAATCCACATACTTTCGGTACTTCTTTCCCTTCGCGGTCATTGTGATGCCCTGAAAGCAATACCCACACTCCGAGCACCGCATCAGCCCCGAAAGTAAATATGCACTTGTCAACGTGTGCCCGTAATGCCTTTGGCCGCTTGCTTGCACTTGCTCCGTCGTGCTGGCCTGACCCGCCTCAGACCTTCCGCCGTTCACTTCTTCCCAAACTTCCTTCGTAACAATCGCCGGATGCGCATCCTCAGCAATCACCCATTCCGATGCCGCATTCCGCCAATGTTTGTGCGGCGAAACGCCATGAATATTGTTGCCCCGCTTCGCCGCCAATATCCGGCTGTCCGTTGCTTTGTTGTATACCCGCGCTCCGTAATACACCGCATTGTTCAGCAAGGCTTTCACGCTCACCGTGCTCCACTTCGCATCGTAGTTCCGCCACCGTCCGCGCTGCGGCGACGCGACGCCAGCTTGATTGAGCGACCGCACTATCGTTGAGTAAGCCGCACCCGCCAGCCGCATCTCAAAAATCTTTCGCACTGCCGCAACTTCCGCATCCGCGCCCAACGCCCAAACCACACGCTCGATTTGCCGCGCACACCGCTCGCCGATAAACTTTTCCGACGCTTCATCCCACAGCGTTTTTAATTCCCGCCGCTCGCCCGTGATCCGGTTCACCGCCACACGCTTGTACCCGTAAGGCGCAGTGCCGCCGTTGGAAAACTTATTTTGTGCATTCGCTTTCGTTCCGCGCAGCGTCAACTCCGAAAGTTTCCGCGAATACTCCGAAGCCTGAACCGCTTCCATCGCCGTCATCATCGGCGCGAAAATACTTTTTGCATCGACCACCGTTTTCACAAGCACCACTTCCACACCGAACTTCCGAAAGTGGAATCTCCAGTAAGTGCTCTCATCCGTATCAATCGCCCGGCCCCACCGCGATTCATCGTAGCAAATCACATATCGAAACACCGGCTTCATTTCAACCGCTTTTTGTAACCTCAAAAACTCCGGTCGCTGCTGAAACGTCGTGCCTGACTTTCCGAAGTCAACGAACCAGTCGGCAATCACATATCCGCCCGCTTTTGCAAACGCCTCGATTTCTTTCCGCTGTTGCTCCGGCGAATCCGTCTGCATTTCCGTCGAGCACCGCACATATCCCGCAGCCGGTTTCAATGATGAAGTTGTTGCCATTTTTGGAGTATTTTGTTGTTTATTTTAGTCGGTTTTGATAACTGTAAACATAAATAATATAATAATTTACAGTCTTTTTTACAAGTGTTTT
>JACMJS010000341.1 GCA_014380515.1 Chlorobiales bacterium | reverse complement strand
TGCGGCAAGTCAAAAGGTCTGACGCTCGAAGGCAGCCTGTCGATCAAAGCCGTCAATGCTTCCACGCCGCTGGCCGGATACGCGGTTGCGTTGCTCCATGACAGTCTTGCGACGAAGGAACTCGCGCAGCGGCGTGAAGGCTTTCAGATGGAATTGGCGGCGGTGCAAGCCAGACGCATTTTAATGATTGCAATGATGGATAGCCTGCAAGCCAAATACATCGACGGCGGACGCAAAGATGATTCGGTGAAGAAAGCCTACGAGGACATGTCGGCGCAGATGGCGGGCGAATACAAAAAGGAATTGGAATTTAAGAAAACGTACATTCGTTCGCTCGTACAGTCGGTGGCGCGCGATGCGGTCGCGGGCACGAAGACCGATGCCAAAGGGTTGTTCAAATTTGAAAATCTCACGGAGGGAAAATACATGCTCATCAGCGCCTACGACAGCGACACGCAAAGCGGCTTGATTCTGCGGCCCCTGAACCTCAACGCAAACTTCGAACTCGCCCTTTCAAACATGGACTTCGATCCGACTTTTACCATCACCGCCGAAGATTACAAAGCCCTCCGGCAATAGAGTTTTTCGTAGGTCATTCCCGCTTTCGCGGGAATGACACAAAGGAAGTTTAGAAATGAAGTAATGAAGGATGAGATGAAGCGGTGAGCGACGACTACAAAAAATATCTGCAGCCGGAGACGGTTTCGAAACTTAAGACGATTGAATTGAAAGCCAAATTGATCGTCGAGGGCTTCATCACCGGCTTGCACAAAAGTCCGTATCATGGCTTCAGCGTTGAGTTTGCCGAGCACCGTCAATATGCGGCGGGTGATGAACTGCGACATCTGGATTGGCGCGTCTTCGCCCGCACCGATAAGTATTACGTCAAGCAGTATGAAGAGGAGACCAATCTTCGCAGTTACATCTTGCTCGATACCTCAAGTTCGATGTGCTACAGTTCAGGCGAAAAAGTTTTGCCGAAAATCGAATACGCCGCTTACCTCTCCGCCGCACTTTCGGTGATGATGCTTCAACAGCGCGACGGCATCGGCCTCGTAACCTACGGCGACGAACTTCAAAAATTTATTCCGCCGCGCCTCACGCCCTCGCATCAAAATCTGATTTTGCAAACGCTGCACAAAGCCAGCCAACTTGTCTCGGGCACGAAAGGCTTGCGAACGAACTCCGCCAAGTCGCTCTCGCAAATCGCCGAACGCATTCAGAAGCGCGGATTGATTATCGTGATGAGTGATTTCTTAGACGAGCCGGAGAAAATCATTTCCGCGCTCAAACATTTCCGGCACCGGCGGCACGAAGTGATCGTCTTTCACATCGTCGATCCGAAAGAACGCTCGTTCGAGTTCGACGGCGATGCGGAAATTGTGGACGTCGAAACCGGCGAGACGATGATGACGAGTCCGCAGCAAATCAAATCCGCTTACCGCGCGGCATTCGATGCCTTCACCCGCCGCTACCGCTCGGAACTCACCGAGAGCAACATCGATTACAATCTTCTCGACACTTCCCAACCCTTCGGCGACGCCTTGCTCGCTTACCTCAAGAAACGCAACGCCGTCAAATAATTTGTTTGTCATTCCCCCTGCGCATGTCATGTCCGCGTTCGCGGGAGCGACAAGAGAAGTAATGTTCATCTCGTCCATCTCACCACTTCGGTTTGCGAATCGCTTTTGAAAAGCGTCGCAAAGCGAACGAGTTCATCGGCCATTTCAAACAGCCGCGTCTCCAGACTTTTATCTTTGAGTTTTCCTTCTTCATCAAACTGCTGCGAAGCATGCACGATGCTGACCTGACGCGGAATCACGACCGCATGGAGCGAGCGCATAATGAGCCGCATATCGTTGAGCGAATCAACGCCCACCGCTCCGCCCGCCGTCGAGAGCAATGCCACAGGCTTGCCTTTGAACTCACGCTCGCTCAAATGATCGATGGCGTTCTTCAACGCGCCCGTCAGAGAGTTGTGATATTCCGGCGTAGCCAGAATGATTCCGTCAGCAGCGGCAATCATGCTTTTAAGGTCTTGCACTTCGGGCGGATAGTCCGTCGCCGGACGCTCATCAACGAAAGGCAACGGAAACGACGCCAGATCAATCACCTTAACCTCATGTTTTTTCTCCGTGAGGTAATGCCGCAAAATACCGACGGCCTGCTGCGTGCGGTTGATTTTTTTCAGACTGCCCGAAACAGCAACGATGCGAAGCGACATGATGATTTTAATTTTTGTTGTGTAAACCTGCGAGATTTATACAAGAGCCTTTCTGGCTTTCGTCTCGGCGAGAAACCACGCTTGCTTTTGATAAACCTGTACAATGCCGGTAAGCAAATCAGCCGTGCCCGGATCGTTGTCCTTCGTAGCCAGTTCAACATCGCGGTGCAACGCATTGATAATCGTATCGGTATCGGCGTACAAAATTTCGACCATTTCTTGCGGCGTGTAGGTTTGATTTTTCGATTCTTTGATTTCGGCATGCGCGATAAATTCTTCCGCCGTTGCCGCCGGATAGCCGCCGATGACGCGCGAGCGTTCGGCCAGATCGTCAATCACAGCGAGGAGTTGCGTGTGGTGTTCGTCGAACATCAAATGCAGTTCGCGGAAAAAAGGACCCGAGACATACCAGTGAAATTTTTTGTACTTGATCGAGAGCAAATACGTGCTCGAGAGTTCGCGGGAGAGTGATGAAATCACTTCCGCCGACGTGTTTTTAACTTTGACTTCGGTTGACATTTTTAATTCTCCCTTGTTGAGTTACGGTTAATTGAATTACGATTCTTTCCAAAAAAAATTGTTACGCCCCGTGCGCCGCTCGCCATCTTGCACAAAGATCATGCGACGCCGTTTCCCAATTCGGGAACTTGAATTCAAATCCTGATGCGAGCAACCGTGCAGGCACTACGCGCCGGCTTTTCAGTAAGAGTTCCGATTCCGTTTGTAAAACCATCGCGCCAAGTTCGAGCATCCATTCCGTTGCAGGCAGCCCGAACGGTATGCCCCACGCCTCGCGCAAAGTTTGCATGAATTCTCCGTTCGGCACCGGATAAGGCGAGGCCAGATTGATCGCACCGGAGAGTTCGTCATGTGCGATGATCCAAAATATGCTTCGGATAAAATCTTCGTCATGTAACCACGAAACATATTGCCTGCCATCGCCTATCGTTCCGCCAAGCCCGTTACGCACCAATCCCAAAAGTACGTCAAACACGCCGTCCGCGTCGGGACTGAATGTAATCGCCGCACGCATCGCCACCCTGCGCGTGCGGGGTGTGATGGCGTCATTGAGAGCTTGCTCCCACGAGGTTGCCACATCAATGCTGAACCGCCACGTATCGGGAACATCTTTTTCCGCGCCGCCGATGATGCCCGTCAGGTCGTCGTTCGGGGCGTCGTAACGATGGGCGTAAATGGTGGCGGTACTTGCTTGCAGCCAGAGCCGCGGCGGACGCGAGGCTTTTGCAATCGCTTCGCCGATGACACGCGCCGAGTTCACTCTCGATGCTTTTATCAACCTGCGATTCTCCGGCGTGTAGCGGCAATTGACGCTGCGTCCGGCGAGATTAACGACTACATCCGCGCCGTCTATTTCAGTTGTCCAATCGCCCAATGTTTCCGCGTCCCAACGAACCTGTCGCCATGTTGCGGCTGCGGGCGTGCGACTGAGTACGACGACTTCATCGCCCGACTTTTGAAACGCCCGCGCGAGCATCGTGCCGATTTGTCCCGTACCGCCGGCAATGACAACCTTCATGGGTTTATGTCCTCTTTTGTTTTGTCGCCGTTCCTTTGCAAGAAAAATGTTTCAGCCGCAGCCAGTGCCCTCGCATCCGATAAAATATCTTTTGGACGGTTGCCGAAGCCGAGCAATGCGCCGCCCCAAGTCATCTTCAGATATTCCGCTGTGAACTTTAAGGTATCGACAAGTGGCCTTGACATTTGTGTGATGTCTTCATCGCTCACCGCGCTCACCACCCACAGTGTTTTGTCCGCCATCCGGTTTCGAAACTCCGTATCCGGCACGCGCATCCAGCCCGACCAATAATCCAGATAAAGTTTGGTGCTCGCCGACATGCTGTACCAATAAAGCGGCGATGCAATCACGATGTCGGTCGCACCAAGCGTCGCATCGAATAAAATTTCTTCGTTGCCCGAAGGCGCCGCATAAACGCCGGTGCTGTGCCGTCTGTCTTCGAAAGGCGCGAGCGGCAACTCGATCAATCTAAGCCACTGTTGCTGCGCCGATGCGGGCAGTAAAGTCGCCGCATGGCGCGTTAGTAGTTCGGTGTTCCCACCCATCCGCGCACTTCCCAACACAAACAGAAATCGCCGCGTGTCAGATTCATTTCCCATTTTTTGCTAACTGATGTCAAGGACGATTTTTCCGAACTGTAAGGCTGCGTCCATATAGCGAACCGCAGGCTCCGCTTCGGCAAGCGGGAAAACTTTGTCAACGATCGGTTTTATTTTTTTTGCCCCAACGAACGCCAACATTTCCGAAAAATCTTTCGGCGATCCCATCGTTGAACCGAAGAGAGAAAGTTGTTTCCAGAAAATCTTTTGCAG
>JACMJS010000340.1 GCA_014380515.1 Chlorobiales bacterium | reverse complement strand
GAGCGGGTTTATGCGCGCATCAAAGACGTGCTGACGATGAAAAAATTTTATCTCATCGAAGCCGTCGCTAAGAAAATCGGTGATGAACTGTTGCAAGATTTTCCGGTGCTGGAATCGGCGAGCATTCGCGTGCGGAAGCGCAACCCGCCCGTCGGCGGCGTGTGTGATTACGCCGAGGCCGATTATACCGCTGAACGCGCGCCAGAGAAACCGTAGGGGAATGAAACAAGTATTCATCGGCCTTGGCTCGAATATCGGCGAGCGGTTGGAGAATCTCCGCGCGGCGGTGCAGCACCTTGCAGCGTTGCCTGAAACAAAGGTGATGAAAGTTTCCGGCGTGTATGAATCTGAACCGTTAGGCTTCACCGAGCAGGAGAATTTCTTCAATGCTGTGTGCGAACTTGAAACCGCGCTTCAGCCGGAGGATTTGTTTTTGCGCCTCAAACAGATTGAACATCTGATGGGCAGGCCAGAACAGTATGAACGCTGGCATCCGCGGGTGATCGATCTGGATATTTTGCTTTACGGTTCGCGCATCGTTGAAACGCCGATGCTCACTGTGCCGCACGCGGAAATGCACGACCGCAAGTTCGTCCTCGTGCCGCTCTCGGAACTTGCTGACCCCGTGCATCCGAAATTTCAAAAACCGGTTTCACAATTACTCGGTGAAACCTCCGATACCTCAATGCTGACGCGGCGGCAAATTCTAAATATCGATGGAACAAATGGACGAAACACTTGAATGGATACAGAAATGGTATCATGCCCAATGCAACGAAGACTGGGAACATACCTTCGGTGTGAAGATTGACACGGTTGATAATCCGGGTTGGTGGGTAGAAATAGATTTGGCAGAGACAGAGCTTGAGCGTTTTGTATTGGAAGAACCGCTTCACAAAAATTCAGAAGAGGATTGGTATTTCATTAAGGTAGAAGATTCAAAATTCACGGCCTCCGGCGATCCGTCAAAATTGATCGTACTGTTGAAAAGATTTAGAGAAATTGTCGAAGCAGAAGCGCAGAAAAATCATCAAGAAGTTTAATCGTTGCGAGCTTGTTTGAGATACTGATGAAATTGTATCGCTTCCGCTTCGGAAAAAATGCCTTTGAAACTTGCAGCGTTGCCCGTGCGGCGTGGTTCTTTTTCAATCAACTCATCGACGGCGTAAAGCAACACTTCGATTTTCTTGCCCACATAACTTTGCGGCACATCGATGGAAACGGTTTGACTTTCAGGTGTAACAACAGTGCGTATCATGTTTGCAATTTGTTTGCTCGAAACTAACCAACGAATGACGACGAAACAAACGAGTAACTGCGCTGTAAGGATTGCTTTTATTTCGGGTAATGAACTGTTATTTTCAAAGCCACTTCGAAACACGGTTCCGCAAAAAACCGGACGCTGCTTATTTCTAACGCATCATCATCAATGCCATCAGCCATGTCAGAAAAACCGTCTTACGGATTGCTCAAGGGCAAGAAAGGAATCGTCTTCGGGCCGCTCGATGATTCGAGTCTCGGTTGGCAAATCGCCCTTGCCGCTTACCGCGAAGGCGCGGAACTCGCCATCTCGAACGTCGCGGTTGCGCTGCGCGTCGGGAAGGCGGCGGAACTGGCAAAGATTTGCGGCGACGCGCCGCTGATCAGTTGCGACGCTGCGAGTAACGATGAAGTCGATCTGTGCTTCAAAGAACTCAAATCCAAGATGGGCAAGATTGATTTCGTCATTCACTCCATCGGCATGTCGCAAAATATCCGCAAAGAAAAACCCTACGAAGAACTCAACTACGATTGGTATTTCCGCACGCTCGATGTCTCGGCGATCTCACTGCACCGCATCATTACTTTCGCTTTGAAGAACGAAGCCATCAACGACGGCGGCAGCATCCTCGCCCTTTCCTACATCGCCGCGCACCGCAACTACTCAAGCTACTCCGACATGGGCGACGCGAAATCATTATTAGAGTCCATCGTTCGCAGTTATGGCTCGCGGCTCGGCAAACGCGGCATTCGCATCAATACCGTTTCGCAAAGTCCGACCTACACCCGCGCCGGCGCAGGCATCGATGACTTTGATAAGATGTACGAGTTAAGCAACCTCACTTCGCCGCTCGGCAATGCAACCGCCGAAGAATGCGCTGATTACGTCGTTACCATTCTCAGCGATCTTTCGCGGAAGGTTACGATGCAAAACCTGTATCACGACGGCGGCTACAGCTCTATGGGCACAACCGTTCCGATCTTGCATCTGGTGCACGACGCACTCAAAGACCCCGACCGCGTACTCAAAGCCGGATTCGATCCCGAAGGCTTTGTTGTGCCCGATGCCATCAAACCCCATGCGCAAGTTGAATCCCAAACCGAATCTCAAAAAAAATAAAAACATGAAACGCACCGCATCCGCCGTCTGGAACGGCGCCATCATGGATGGCAAAGGCACGATCTCCACGCAAAGCGGCGTCCTGAAAGACGCGCAGTATTCCTTTGCCACCCGCTTCGAAAACGGCATCGGTACAAATCCCGAAGAACTCTTGGGCGCAGCCCACGCCGGTTGCTTCTCGATGGCGCTTTCCGGTGTGTTCGGCAGCCAAAACATTACGCCGGAAAAAATCAGCACAACCGCCACCGTGTCAATTGAAAAAGAAGGCGAAGGCTTTTCGATCACAACCGTGCACCTTGATGTTTCGGTGAAAGCTTCCGGCCTCGATCAAGCCAAGTTCGAAGAACTTGCCGCCATCGCAAAAGAAACCTGTCCGCTCTCCAAAGTCCTCAAAGCCAAAATTACGATGACCGCCAAATTGGGCGCATAAAGTTTGCCACACATCGAAACGAAAAAAGCCGCCACAACTTGACGGCTTTTTTATTTTGGGTCTACCGGAAGCATTCTCAGATCAAGGAAAGGCAGGCGCAAAAAAAATGTGGGCTGCCTCCCTAACTAGGCAACCCACTGCGGCTGGAGAGAAATGTAGAAAAAACAAGTGTATGATAATGAAGTAATCAAAGCCTGTGCCATGCGAGAGCATTGCCGAAAACTTTTACACTTCTTCGCAGGCTTCGGTGCTTTTGATGTATTTTCAACGCCCGTGTTGGCACCGCTTGTTGTACCGACGGAAATTTTTTTCCACAGCGATGCGGAATTTTCGACACGGGTGAAAATTTTTAACACAGTTTCATTTATGGCCGCCGCCAAAAAACCAGCCGAGATTTTCACCAAAACCCTGCTCAACCGGCGCGCGCGCTACGAGTACGAAATTTTAGAAACGCACGAAGCGGGCATCGCATTGAAAGGCACTGAGGTCAAATCCATTCGCTTGGGCAAAGCGAGTCTCGATGAAAGTTTCGCCATGATTCGCAGCGAAGAAATCACGCTGGAGAACATGCAAATTACGCCCTACGAACACGGCACGACGGAGAACCACGAACCCAAACGCAGCCGGAAGTTGCTCTTGCACAAGGCCGAAATCCGAAAACTCAAGTACAAAATTTCCGACAAAGGTCTCGCGCTCATTCCGCTGAAGCTCTACTTTACTGCGAAAGGCAAAGTAAAAATCGAAATCGGCCTTGCGCGCGGCAAGAAACTTTACGACAAACGCGAAGCCATCAAGAAACGCGACAACGAACGCGAGATGCGGCGCGAACGCTGAATCCCCCGCTCGCAGCGGCTCGCCGCCCCCTTTATGTAAAGGGGGCTGTCCGCGAGGACGGGGGATTTCGAAGTAACAATCTCTACCACCACAGCCATGAAAAAAGGATTGATTCAAGCCGGTTATCATTTACCCTACAACCCGAAACTGAAGCAACGTGCTCGGACAATGCGAAAGGAAATGACGGCGGCAGAGAAAAAGTTGTGGCAAGAATATCTGAGATACCTTCCGGTTACGGTACTGCGGCAAAAACCGATTGATCACTACATCGTTGATTTCTACTGCGCAAGTTGCAAACTTGTCATCGAAGTGGACGGTGATTCTCATTTCACGGATTCAAGTATAGATTACGACCGCGAACGCACTAAAATTTTAGAAGGCTATGGCCTCAAAGTTCTTCGCTTTACAAACCGCGATGAGATCGAAAAATTCAGAAGTGTTTGCAACTTGAT
>JACMJS010000339.1 GCA_014380515.1 Chlorobiales bacterium | reverse complement strand
AGCTAGAATTTCTTTCATCACTTCGCCTCGCTCACCCGCCGGAACGACGCACTGCCACTGCAAGAAGCCGCGACTGCCGTAAATTTTATTCCACTGCGAAACGCTATCGAGCGGATAAAAAAACGTATCGTAGTGCTGCACGCCTCGCGCATGCTTGCGAAGTTGCTTGTGGTAATAAAAAAAGTTGAATACCGCGATGCTGGGTTTTGAGAGCACAAAGTCCGGCATCTCGAACGGCACGGTTTTCCACGCCACGCCGGTATGAAAAAACTTGTCAGGGTTTTTTGCTGTCGCTTCCGAATGCGAGCCTCGCATAAAGACACCTCGTCCGAACCGCCTTCCCGTTGCGAGGCAATCGAGCCACGAGACCGTGTATTCATATTCATTTGATTCCGCGGTGAGTGTGAAAAATTCATCAAGGTTTTTAAACTTGATGGACTCCATGTTGATGCACGGACCCTGCACGGGCTTCAGTTGCAACTCCGCCCATAGAATGAGACCGGTGAGGCCAAGTCCGCCGACGGTCGCGCGAAAGTAATCTGAGTTTTCAGTGCGCGAACATAAAAGTTGGGTGCCATCGGAGCGCAGCAGCTCGAACGCGCGAACATGATGCGAGAAGTTTCCGGCGCGGTGATGATTTTTGCCGTGAATGTCGTTGGCAATCGCGCCGCCGATGGTAACGAATTTTGTGCCTGCGGTTACGGGCGGAAACCAGCCACGCGGGAGGAAGGTGAGAATGAGGTCTTCGAGTGTAACACCTGCTTCACAGCGCACGAGGCCGGTTGAAGCGTTGAATGAAATAAATTTATCGAGGTGCGCGGTGGAAACAAGAGTGCCGCTGTTGTTAAGGCAACTATCGCCGTAACTGCGTCCCAAACCGCGCGGTAACAGCGGCGTCGGCTGTAGTTGCAAGTCCCGTGCGGCTTCGCGGTGTGTCGAAGGCGAAACGACGTTTTGATGTTCAGCAACCGGAAAGCGTCCCCACGATTCGAAATTCATAGCGGCAACAATTTTTTGTGAGGCCGAAATATAAAACCACAGGAAACAAAAAAGGCCGAACAACAGCGTTCGGCCTTGAATTGCATTACAGCGGCAATCAATACTTGCGCTCTTTCGGGACGAACTTCGCGTTTTCCTGCGAGAGTTTCATGTTCACTTCCTTGTAGCCAATCTGTGTGTGGCCGCTTTCGTCCATCCAGCACAGCGAGTGCTTGAGCCAGTTCTGATCGTCGCGTGTTTTGAAATCTTCGCGTGCGTGTGCCCCGCGCGATTCTTTGCGGTTATATGCTGATTCGATCAGCGTCTGCGAGTAGTCGATCATATGATCAAGTTCAAGGGCATCGAGCAAATCGGTGTTGAACTCTTTGCCTTTGTCATTAACGACGGTATTCTTCGCCCGCTCGCGCAACTTTTTAATTTCCAAGCACGCCCGCGAAAGCGTTTCCTCCGTGCGAAAGACGGAAACATTATCCATCATCGTCTGCTGCAACTCCTCCCGAATTTTGCCGACGGGTTCGCCCGTGTTGCGTGCGAGCACTGCACTTAATTTTTCCTTCACATACTTATCGGCGTCAGATTGAATCGGCATCTTGCCTTTGGTTTCCTTGACAAACTGCACCATATCTTTTCCGGCCCGGCGACCAAAGACGACGAGATCGAGCAGCGAGTTTGTGCCCAAGCGGTTTGCGCCGTGCACCGAAACGCACGCCACTTCTCCCGCCGCCCAAAAGCCCGGCATGACGGTATTTTTTTCATCGATCACAACCCGCCCATCGACGTTCGTCGGGACGCCGCCCATCGCGTAGTGGCAAGTCGGTTGCACCGGAATCGGATTCTTTGAAGGGTCGACGCCCAAATAAATTTTTGCGAAGGTCGAAATTTCCGGCAACTTCGATTCGATTTGCTTCAGCGACAGGTGCGTTAAATCTAAGTTGATATAATCCTTCTTCGGCCCCGCCCCGCGCCCTTCTGAAATTTCCTGATACATAAAACGGCTGATCATATCGCGCGGCGCGAGGTCTTTGACCGTCGGGGCATAGCGTTCCATAAAGCGGTCGCCGGAAGCATTGCGCAAAACGCCGCCTTCGCCGCGGGCACCTTCGGTTACAAGAATGCCGAGCCGGTAAAGTCCCGTCGGATGAAACTGCACGAACTCCATATCTTCAAGCGGGATGTGATGCCGCAAGGCAATCGCAAGGCCGTCGCCGGTGTTGGCGTGCGCGTTCGAAGTTGTTTTGTAAGCGCGTCCGTAGCCGCCGGTTGCAAACATCACTGCCTTTGAATTAAAGATGTGAATGTCGCCGGTTCGAATTTCGTAAGCGACGATGCCGCAAACCACGCCGTCGGTTTCGCAAATGTCGAGCATCTGAAACTCGCTGTAGAATCGAACTTTGCGTTTGATGCACTGTTCATAAAGCGTGTGCAGGCAAACGTGTCCGGTGCGGTCGGCGGCGTAGCATGCGCGGCGGACGGCGGCTTCACCGTAGTTGCGGGTATGTCCGCCGAACGGACGCTGCGCGATTTTGCCGTCTTTGGTGCGCGAGAACGGCACGCCATAATGTTCCATTTCTTGAATCGCTCGCGGCGCGTCGTTGCACATCACTTCGATGGCGTCTTGATCGCCCAAGTAATCCGAGCCTTTAACTGTATCGAACGCATGCCAGAGCGGATAATCTTCTTCTTCATTGCCGAGCGCGGCACAGATGCCGCCTTGCGCCGCACCGGAGTGCGAACGCAGCGGATGCAATTTCGAAATCACCGCGACATCGCATTGATCCGCCGCTTCGACCGCAGCCCGCAGCCCCGCAAGTCCCGCCCCGACGATCACTATATCATGATTGAACCGTGCCATACTTCTTTGTTTTCAAGAGTTGTTGAGTATCAAATAATTTTTTCAGAGTCAAGAAAATTTCACGCCGTCGTAAATTTCCGAGAGTGCGATTTCAAAACCGATGGACGGCAACTTCAATAGCGACACGGCTTCAGCGATCAATTCATATTCCCACTTTCCACCGTTACCCTTCCTAAACACTTCGGCTTTCATTTCATCTTGCGCGACGAGCACGTATTCTTTCAACGACGGCAGGCTTTGGTAGAATTGAAATTTCTTACCGCGATTATACGCCTCCGTTGATTCCGAAAGCACTTCGATGATGACCGTCGCATCGTTCGCAACATCGGGTTCGATAAACGCGGCTTCATTGCAGATCACTGAAATGTCGGGATACAAATACTTCCCGTTTTGACCGACAGAAATTTTTATATCGTCGGAATGTGGACGACAGGGCTTTCCCTTAAAAAATTGTCGCAACTCAGATTGCAAATTGACGGTTACGACATCGTGATTACGGGATGCCCCGGCCATCAAAAAGATTTCGCCGTCATGGAACTCGTGCTTCACTTCCGAAGCGCGCTCGAACTCCAGATACTCGGCAGCCGTCATTTTTAATTTTGGTGCAACGATCATCAACGGGTGGTTTTTAAAGTCAAGAAAATTTCACTTCGTCATAAATAAGGCCGACAGATTTTACCTTTGAGATGACTGAACAAAGCAAAAAATAGATTGCCTTGAATGATGTTGTGCTGCCGCGATGCGCCGCTCACTTCCGTAACCTCTCCGTCGTAAAATTCATAACGCCCTTCAGCCGCCATATCGAAGGCTTCATATTCCGCGAAAATCATTTTTAAAGGCAACTTCACACTCCCGCTAAGAATCTCGTCGTCGGAAGGCAAGTTACGGTTGCGTGTTACTGCCGTGCTCATCTCTATTTACTTGCGACTTTTTGTAGAATATTTTCAACGCCGAGCGGCGGCGCATAAACACCCGCGGTTACAACCGTCAGCGTGCCTTGCACAAACAGGAACGCCGCGAGCACCCAACTTGCGGCAACGAGTGTCAGACGGACGGCTTTGTTACGTGCATAGTCGTCAATGATGTTCAGCATCCCGTTCGTGCCGTGATAAAGACCGAAGACGAGGAAAAGTAAATCGAACACTTTCCAAAGCGGATTGGAAAGGCGGGCGGTAACTTTTTCGTAGGTGATGATATGTTCATTGCGTTTCGGATCGGTGATGTGTCCGTCCAAAACCGCTTTTTTGTATTCGGGATATTTTTCCGCGTAGGCTTCCCGAATGGCCTTGTATTCATTGGGGTCGGAGATGTTGCT
>JACMJS010000338.1 GCA_014380515.1 Chlorobiales bacterium | reverse complement strand
GGGTGAGCGTGTATCCGAATCCGTATTTCGGTACGCATGCTTACGAACGCAAAGCCCTCGAACGGTTTATTACCTTTAACCACCTGCCGGAACAAGCTACGATCAAAATCTTCACGCTCTCCGGCGAACTCGTCCGCACGCTTACTAACGGCGATCCGACATTCCGCACTGATCCGACCAGCACGCTCGGCAAATGGAACTTGCGCAACCGTGAGCAGGTCTATGTAGCGGCAGGCATGTACATCGCATATGTAGATGCACCGGGCTTGGGCACGAAGGTTCTGAAGCTAGCAATCTTGCAGCGTGAGGAACGCATCGACACATTCTAATAACATATTGATGATCCAAGGGACACACAACGCTGTGTGTCCCTTGAAACTACAACACAAACTGGGAGCTTAGCGAGATGACAAATTTTAAACGGGTAATCGCCCTTCTGTTCCTGCTGGCTGCAACGTATTTGCCTGCGTTCGCAGGAAATCCGAACCGTGTGGGTACCGCAGGTGCAAATCAACTTTTAATTCCGGTCGGATCGAGCGGTATTGCGATGGGCAGTTCCGTCATAGCCAGTACGACTGGTATCGAGGCCCTGTACTGGAATCCGGCGGGACTTGCAGGTACAAGTATTAACTCTGAGGCAATGTTCTCAACGATGAGTTACATCGCCGATATCAATGTTGCAAACCTTGCGGTTACGACCAAAATGGGCGGCCTTGGCTCAATTGGAATCAGTCTTAAATCTTTGAGTTTCGGACAAATTCCGCTTACGACCTTGGACGATCCAGATGGCGCCAGCGGTGTGAGTTTCTCGCCGACATTCTTAGTCGCGGGTGTAACTTACTCGCGGGCGATGACTGACAAGATTTATTTTGGTGTAACGACGAAAGTAATCAGCGAGAGAATTCAGGCATCATCAGCCACCGGCATCGGTTTCGACATCGGATTGCAATATGTAACACCGGTCGGTTTGCGCGTTGGTTTGGCCATCAAGAATCTGGGCACAACGATGAAATATGATGGTCCTGAATTTGAAACTGGAACGACCTTTGACGATAAAGGCACTGGCTCAGAGGGACTTATCACCAGAATCAGCAGTGCAGCGTTTGATATTCCGTCATCGTTAGAACTGGGTCTGGCTTACTCAACCGTGTTCACGGAAAACAATTATGTAACCGTTGCAGGTAACTTTCAGAACAACAACTTTGCCAGCGACGAATACCGTGTCGGTCTTGAGTATTCCTTTCGCCGGATTCTCTTCCTGCGGGGCGGATATAACCTGTATGACGGTGCATCAGACGATTACGCATTCAACGGTGCAACCTTCGGTGCTGGTTTTCAATACACGCTCGGCGGCGTCAACTTCGGTGTTGATTATGCTTATCGCAGTGCCGGCGTGTTCAGTGCCAACCAAGTCCTTACCGTCAAACTTGGCTTCTAAATAAAATTCATTGAAATTTAAAGCCGACTTGTAACTTCGCAGGTCGGCTTTTTTTGTGAACATACTAACAGAAGTACGACGACCATGTTGAAAAAATCTCTCGCCTGCGGGCTGCTGCCGCT
This sequence comes from Chlorobiales bacterium, assembly GCA_014380515.1. Lineage (GTDB taxonomy): Bacteria > Bacteroidota > Chlorobiia > Chlorobiales > JACMJS01 > JACMJS01. The sequence continues at coordinate 16,517 of JACMJS010000338.1, read as the reverse complement.
TTTGAGTGTAATGATAGGTCTTGCTGCGGCACAGGCTCAACCGAAATCGGCACTGCCGATGCGCACTGTTCGTATTGCTGATTACGTGGATTACGCAACATTCAAAGCGGACTCCGGCAAAACTTATTTAGAAGCCCATCTCGCTTTACCGCGTCAGGTGCTGAAGTTTGTGAAGAAAGAGAATAAGTTTCTTTCACAGATTGAAATGACGCTCATCGTTTCTCTGAAAATTGACAGCACGCAAAAACAGACACTCCGCAACACGCTCACTAGCGAAGCCGCTGACAGTGCCGATATGCAACGCGGCCAACTCGTCAATGTGATGCTTGCCAAACTCAGCAGCGGCGACTACACCGTGCGGTATCTTTTTAGAGACCTCAACGCTCAGCCGCGTACTTACGAAGTTGAAAGCCAAGTTGCCGTGCCGCGCTACGATAGCGAGACCATTCAAGTCAGCGATTTGGAACTTGCCCGCGAGATCACGAAATCTACAAATCAAAAAAGCCCGTTCTACAAAAACACGCTCGAAGTGATTCCGAATCCATCCGGCGTTTTTTTTCACACGGAAAAACTCCAGCTCTACGCAGAACTCTACAACTTGAACGCGAAGAAATACGGCGGCGAGTTTGTGTACCTGCATAGTTATCTCACTAAAGGTCGTGATACCCTGAGCGAAACAGATCGCAGAAAACGAAAGACCAGAACAAGCTCATCGGTTGTCCATGTAGAAACTTTTGAGTTGACGAGTCTTCCTTCCGGCGCATATACCCTCACTTTGGAAGTAACCGATTCTGCTTTCAGCGTGCTTGCGGCCAGTTCAAAAGGATTTCATATTTACAATCCTGTCAGCCGGACGGATTCTGTCGCCGAAGTCAAATCTACCGCCGGGGCAGGTTATGAGAAAAGCGTTTATGCGGAAATGACCAATGAAATCAGTGACGACGAAATTGCAAAACTTCGTTATATCGCTTCCGAAGCCGAGCGACAGGTGATAGATAAACTCTCAAGTACAGACGACAGGCGACGGTTTCTCTACAACTTCTGGCTGAAACGCGGCACGATTTTTCGCCGACAATACCTTGAGCGCGTCGCCCTAGCCGATAAGGATTTTTCATCAAGCTACATGAAAGGCTGGCTGACTGATAGAGGCCGAGTGCTACTTGTTTATGGTAACCCGACCAACCTTGACCGTTTCGAAGGCGGCAGTGCAAATGCGAAACCGTATCAGATCTGGACTTACGACAAAATTGAAGGGCAGGGAAATGCGATCTTTGTTTTTGCTGACCGTAGCGGTTTCGGACAGTATGAACTCATTCACTCCACCGCCCGCAATGAATACAACAACGCCAACTGGGAACGGCAAGTCCAAGCGAACTAACCATCCGTAAATTTGAAACAAGCTTGCTGTGTAGAATCCTGTTTCATGCAAGAAAATCAATATCTGTCGTGCTCGAACAGACGCTTGATTTTTTTACGGTCAGGAGTTTTGCCGAGCGCGATCATGAGTTTGATGACGGCTTTTTGCCCGTTGAGGTGATCGCCGAAAATAACTCCAGCCTTGCGCAAATCTTTGCCACCGCCCGGATACGCATATGTATCCAACGGTCGTCCGCGCGGACACCGCGATACAATCACCACCGGAATTTTTTCCGCCGCCCGCTGCACGGCTCCAAACATCGCCGGAGGCACGTTGCCTCGTCCCATCGCTTCGATCACCAAACCTTTCACGCCACGCTTTGAAAAAAAATCAACGACTTCACCGGTGATTCCGGCGTAGCATTTGATCAATTCAACTCTTGGTTCGATACCCGCAGACCCAATGTAGTCGCGGTGTTCCGGCCTACGGTAAAGATACACCTTCCGCGCATCGACGATTCCCAAACAGCCGAAATCCAAACTCTGAAACGTACCCATCTGATCGGTATGCGATTTCGTCGCCTCGCTCGCCGCATTGATCTCACTGTTCATTACAATCAACGCGCCAAGTCCCGCCGCCCGCTGACTCGATGCCACCGCAACCGCGTCAACCAAATTCGGCAAGCCGTCCCAGCCGATTTCATCCGATGATTTCATCGAGCCGGTAAAAACAATCGGCTTATCCGTCTTGATCATCAGATCAAGAAAATAGGCCGTCTCTTCAAGTGTATCCGTACCGTGCGTAATCACCGCGCCCGCGGCATCTCTATCCGCAAGCACACGCTTCACAAGCCGGGTGAGTTTCAACATCAACGCCGGTGTGATGTGCGGCCCGGGATATTTGCCGAAGTCGTGAATGATCAGTTCGGATTTGTGATCGAGATCGGGGATCATCGCAAGAATTTCGCCGCCCGAAAGCGCGGGCACCGCGCCGTGCATCTGCGCATCAATCCGCATCGAGATTGTGCCGCCGGTAAAGATGATGTGAATTTTTCGCTTGGATGGTTTTGCCATAGTGGAAAATTGCGGATCAGTCGCGGGGAAAAATTAGCAAGTGAAAAGCAAGTTGTCGATCAACCGCGTCGTACCGAACCGGACGGCGAGCAATAAAAAATACGTCTCGCCCTTGCGAAGTTCTTCGGCGACGATGAAGGTATCCGCGGAAACAATGGCGACATAATCCGGCTGCGCGAGCGGTTGCGTGCGGATCATCGCGCGAACTTGACTGACGATGACTTGTGGCGACGGTTCACTCTTTGCAATCAATTTTTTTCCCAAGCCGAGCGACTGTGAAAGCACCGTTGCTTCCGCGCGCGCTTCCGGCGTCAGATAAATATTTCGGGAACTCATCGCAAGGCCGTCCGGCTCTCGCACAATCGGCGCGGCGATGATTTCAACGTCGAACGCAAGGTCTTTAATCATCTGCCGGATCAGCGTCAATTGCTGCGCGTCTTTCTGTCCGAACACCGCCGCGTGCGGTTTGACGATGTTAAAAAGTTTAGCAACCACCGTCGCTACGCCGCGGAAGTGCAGCGGACGCACCGCGCCTTCGAAGTGCATCGATACCGGTTCAAGATTCACATAACTCTGAAACCCTTGCGGATACATTTCTTCCGCCGCCGGATGAAATAAAATATCTACGCCCCCACCAGCCGCTAGTTCAACATCGCGCTCAAACGGACGCGGATATTTCGAAAGGTCTTCGTGCGCAGCGAACTGTGCCGGATTGACAAAGACGCTCATCACCACCGCATCCGCATTGGCTTTGGCAAGTTCGATCAAACTCAAATGGCCCGCATGTAACGCGCCCATCGTCGGTACAAACGCCACCCGCTTGCCCGCGTCCCGCAAGGCTTTAGCGGCGGCTTGCATTTCGGCGATGCGATCAATGGTGTTCATTCGGCAGCGATCTCTTGTGATGAACCATCGTCAGTCTCATTTTCTGAGGAAAGCGACTCTGTTGCAAGATCACTTTCAGGAAAAACATTCTCTTCGTTACCGGCACTGACGATGATGACGAACTCGCCCAAAATTTTTCGCGTGCTGAACTTCAATATGATTTCGGAAAGTTTTCCGGTCTGAAACTCCTCGTGCAGTTTGGTCAGTTCGCGGGCGACTGTAATCGTACGGTCGCCCAAATATGCCTGCAACTCGGCGAGCAATTTTAAAAAGCGATGCGGCGATTCATAAAGAATGATGGTCGTTTCGAGGGCCGATAGAAATTTCAACCGTGTCTGACGCCCTTTTTTCTGCGGCAAAAATCCTTCGAAGTGAAACCGGTTGATCGGCAAGGGCGATGCCGACACTGCCGCCGCCAGTGCCGACGCGCCCGCGACCGGCGACACGTTGAAGCCGCGCTTCCACGCCTCGCGCACCACGTAAAAGCCCGGATCGGAAATGCCCGGCGTGCCCGCATCACTGACGAGCGCAACGCTTTCACCTGATTCTAAAAGCGACAAAATTTTTTCGGTGCAACTCCGCTCGTTGAAGTTGTGATAACTGAGGAGGGATTTTCCCACAATCTCAAAATGACGCAGCAAGTTCAAGGTATTCCGCGTGTCTTCGCAGGCAATCGTGGAAACACTCCGCAGCACGCGCAACGCGCGAAGCGTAATGTCTTCAAGATTACCGATGGGTGTGGCGACGATGTAAAGCGTCGGGACTTCGGAAAGCGTTTGCAATGGACGGTGATTGGAAAAATGTGATTTGGTTCGTGCGGCGAACAGCAATACTTTCTAAAAAAAATCGCTGCCGAAAATACAGTTCAATGGCATCACGAACAAACCACCGCGTGTCGCTGCCCGCCCGCTTGGGACTTCGCACGGGACAAACCGCGTCGGTCGTGATTACGGTTACCGATGACATGACGGCGCGGTTTGATGAGAAAGAAGTTCATCCGTTCTACTCGACCTTCTGGCTCGCCTACCACGCGGAACACGCCGCGCGAAAATTGCTAGAACCGTATCTCACCGAAGAGATCGAAGGCATCGGATACAAACTTTCACTCACGCACATCTCTCCGGCATTCGCCGGAGACGAACTGACGATTACGGCTCAACTCACCGCGCTGCGCGGCAATAAAATTTATGCAAAGATCGAAGCCCGGTCAGTGCGCGGCGCGGTTGCAATAGGCACACAGGTCCAGGCCGTGCTCAGCAAGGTGCGGCTTGCATCATTGCACGAAAACCGTTAAACTCTGAAGCTGAATTCACCTCTTTGTCAGTGTCATTCTGAACGGAACCTGAAGTGAAGTGAAGAATCTGCATTCGAATCTTCGAAATAATTCAAGTGCAGATTCTTCGCTACGCTCAGAATGACAGAAAGAAATCACACGAGAAAAAGAATCGTAGGGAAGAAAAATGAAAAAAGACTTGTCGAACGCGCCGGAACTTCTGGTCGTCAAAAATTTGCGGAAGTGGTTTCCGATCAAGAAAGGATTGTTCTCGCAGACGGTCGGCCATGTCAAAGCGGTTGACGATGTTTCCTTCACGATTCGCAAAGGTGAAACACTCGGCCTCGTCGGTGAATCGGGCTGCGGCAAAACGACGGCAGGCCGCACGATCTTGCGCCTGCTCGATGCGACCGGCGGCTCGGTGATGTTCGAAGGCAAAGACGTGCTCGCAATGGATAAAAAGGAGTTGCGGAAACTGCGTAAGGACATGCAGATTATTTTTCAAGACCCGTACAGTTCGCTCAACCCGCGCCTCACCGTCGGACAGATGCTGACGGAAGTTTTGCATGTCCATGAAATCTCCGAAGGCGAGGCCGCACAAAAAGAAGCGGGCGACATTTTAGAAACCGTCGGGCTGCGCAAGCAATACTACAACCGGTATCCGCATGAATTTTCCGGCGGCCAGCGGCAGCGGCTCGGCATCGCGCGGGCACTTGCGGTGAAGCCGAAGTTTATCGTGTGCGATGAACCCGTCTCCGCGCTCGATGTCTCGATTCAATCGCAAGTGATCAACCTGCTGCAAGATTTGCAAAAAGAATTCGGCCTCACGTATCTTTTTATCGCGCACGATTTGTCGGTCGTTGAACATATCTCCGACCGTGTGGCGGTGATGTATCTCGGCAAAGTGGCCGAGATTGCCGACTACAAAGAACTCTACAAAAATCCGGCGCATCCCTACACACAAGCCTTGCTCTCCGCCGTGCCCGTGCCCGATCCGAAAAATAAATCGAAGCGAATTATTTTGACGGGTGATATTCCAAGTCCCGCCAATGTACCGGGCGGCTGCTACTTTCATCCGCGCTGCCCGAAGGTAATGGAGCATTGCAAAACCGTTCCGCCCGTGCTTGCGGAAGTTGCGCCGCTGCATGAAGTCAGTTGTTTGCTCTATCCGACGAGCGTGCCCGAAGGCTCCGCCGTTCCGCCCGCATCGCAAGCCGCCTAAGTTCGCACTGCATGTCAACAAACATGAACCGTTTTTTATCCTGCTTACTTTTCTTACTGATCACATTGCCGCGTCAAAGTTGGGCACAGCCGTCAGCGGACTCGGTAACGGCTCCGGTGTGTCTACCCTGCGCGCGGTTTGATTCGCTCGCCAAAAAAATCCGCGACGGACTTGTTGCAAAGTCAGATGCACAAAATGCAATCCGCACGCTCGTGCCGGAAATAAAAACATATGCGTTGGAAAAAGGCTTAAACCCCGCGTCCAGAGCGGCATGGCGGTTTCCGGTCGAAGGCTATGAAGCATCGTTCATCGGCGGTAAAAACGGCAGCGGATATAAGCCGCGCCAATACGATTACCTCGATGGCAATGTGCACAAAGCCCACCCGGCACACGACATTTTTATTTTCGACCGCAACCAAGATTGCTTAGACGACAACACCGGAAAAAGCGTACGCATCCTGAGCATGTCGAGCGGTATTGTTGTCGCGCGAACGGCGGCGTGGGACACGGCGAGTAATCTGCGCGGCGGCAAAGTGGTGTGCGTCTTTGATACGGAAACGAACGGCATGTTTTACTACGCACATCTCAACACGGTCGATGTAGAATTAGGCGATGTGGTTTCCGCCGGAACGCCGCTCGGCGAGATGGGACGCACCGGCATCAACGCCTTCAAACGCCGGTCGCCAACGCATCTGCACATCAGTTACCTCAAAGTGGAAGACGGCTATCCGAGGCCGGAAAATATTTACCGCGACTTAGTAAAAGCCAAGACGAAATGAAAAAGCGATTGTGTATCGGCGTCGCAGTTTGTCTCGTCAACTTCGGCGCAGTGCAAACGCTTGCGGCGCAAGGGTACACGTGGCTCGGCGGGAAACCCGTTTCGGAAAGTATCGAGACGCGATTCGCCCCGCCCGCAGGCTTCACGCGCGTTGATGCAGCGAAAGGAAGTTTTGCTGCATGGCTGCGCGGGTTGCCGTTGAAACAGGGGACGCCGGAAGTTTTTCTGTTCAGCGGTAAGAAAAAGGAAAATCAAACCGCGCAAGCGGCAGTCATTGAGATCGATACCGGCACGCGCGATTTGCAGCAATGCGCCGATGCGGTGATGCGGCTTCGCGCCGAATACTTATTTGCGAACGGACGTCAAAACGACATTCATTTCAAATTCACCAATGGCAGCGATGCCCGCTATGAAGACTGGCGAAAAGGCGGGCGTCCGAAAATTCAAGGCGCGAAGGCCGTGTGGCGGCAAGTCGCCGCACCGGATACGGGCTACAAAACTTTCAGAAAGTATCTCGATGTTGTTTTTACCTACGCCGGTTCAGCATCGCTGGAAAAAGAACTGATGCCTGTGAAAATCGAAGATGTTGAAATCGGCGATGTGTTTATTCAGGGTGGCTATCCCGGGCACGCGGTGATGGTGGTTGATGTAGCGACAGAAAAAATATCAAACAAAAAAATGTTTTTGATCGCACAAAGCTATATGCCCGCGCAGGACATTCACATCCTAAAAAATCCGGCGTCCCAAAATGCTTGGTACAGTTCGGAATTTACCTCCGACCTTGAAACGCCTGAATGGACGTTCCGCCGCACGGATTCAAGACGATTTAAGTAACTTCGTCCTCACCCGTTTTTCCTCGCACATTGACACACATTTTTTATATGGCATCGCAAAAAAAATCCGGTACCGGACGCATCTGGCTTATCATCATCGGTCTCTTTCTTGTCGTCATTTTAATTGCGGTTTACCGCGCGTTTCAACCTTCGGTGAAAGTGCCGCAGCGCAGCGTGCTTTTGCTGAACATCAACGGCGATTTGCCCGAAGCCATCCTTAACGAACCGCCGCCGTTCTTCGCCGGTACGCCGCCCGTCTCGATGCGCGAAATCACTACGGCGTTGCAACACGCGAAGACGGATGAGCGCATCAAAATGGCCGTCGTGAAGATTGAATTATTGGACGCGCCGCTGGCGAAAATTTCCGAACTACGCGAGGCGATCAAAGACTTTCGCGCATCGGGCAAAAAAATTGTTGCCTATCTCGGTTTCACCAACAACAAGGAATACTATCTCGCGTCGGCGTGCGATAGAATTTACGCCGAGCCGCAAGCCTTCATCGTGCTCAATGGTTTGAAATCGGAGAGGTTCTATTACCGCACCACGCTTGAAAAAGTAGGCATCGAGTTTGAATCGTCGGGACGCGGCAAATACAAGAGTGCGCCTGAAATCTACCTGCGAGATAGTTCCTCTGCGCCGTCGCGCGAACAAACGAATGCGTTGCTCGATGATTTCGATGCGGCGTTCATCAAGGAAACCGCCGCCGGTCGCGGTATCACTGAAACCAACTTACGGCGGCTCATCAACACCGAAGCCCTGATTCACGAAGACCTTGCACTCAAAGAAAAGATCATCGATAGTGCGGTGTATTTCAGCGATTTCAAAAAGAAATTGCGCAACGATTTCGGCGCAGGTGAGAAGGAAGAGTTTTTCATCAGGAGCAACATCTATGCGGCGAGTGCGAAAAATTCGGGCGATGAAAAAATTGCGGTCGTTTATGTCGAAGGCGGTATCGTGAGCGGCGATGGCGGCGTTAGTCCCGATGGAGGCCAAGACAGCGGCGGCGAGACGATCTCGAAAGCGATTGAAGACGCGGCGAAAGATGAATCCATCAAAGCGATCATTTTGCGAATCGATAGTCCGGGCGGCGATGGCCTCGCAATGAACCAGATGGCGAAAGCCGTCAAAGAAGCCAAAGCCAAAAAGCCGGTCGTTGTTTCGATGGCGGGTGTGGCGGCTTCGGCGGGCTACGGGATTGCGATGAACGCTACAAAAATTATCGCGCATCCGCTTACAGTTACGGGATCAATCGGCGTCTTTTCGCTGAAGCCCAACATGGAAAAACTGATCGAGAAAATCGGATTGCACCGCGAAGTGATTGCGCGCGGTAAGTTCGCGGATGCGCTCACGCTCTACCGAAAATTCACGCCCGAGGAAACCGCAAAGTTTGATGAAAGCACTGCGCGTTTTTACAACCGGTTCATTACCGATGTCGCTGCCGGACGCCGCATGAAGGTTGGTGATGTAGATTCGATTGCGCAAGGCCGTGTATGGTCGGGCCAGCGTGCGGTGAAAATCGGTTTGGTCGATGCGCTCGGCGGATTTAAAGTCGCGGTTGCGACGGCGAAAAATCTGGCGAAGATTGATTCATCGAAGTCTATTGAGCTTGTAAGTTATCCCGAAGGCAAAAGTTTTTACGAATCCCTTTTCGGCAGCCGTGCCGAAGGCGGTTCGCCCTTCGAACAATTCAAACAAAGTTTGCGGGCGGATGCGGAGCGGGATGCCGTGCAATCACTCATGGGCGGTTCATGGGCGGGCAAAGAATTGCGGCGTATCAAGCAAGCCATGCACGTGCTCGCTTCGTCGATGACACTGCGACCGCAAGCCGTGATGCCCTGCGAAATCAACATCAAGTAAGCATGAATTACTTGCTTATGGATTTTCCTCTTGCGTCATTCCCGCCATGTTAGGAATCTCTCTTCATTCGAAGAAAGATTCCGGGCAAGTCGGAATGACGGAATTTAAAGTTTGAACTTCATTTGTTTGAACTCAAAGTATTTCGACACACTCGAACGCATCTGAACTTACGGGCTATGGAACTCTCGACCGATCTCAAATCCATTCAGGAAACGCGGACGCTGCTCGCCGCCGCCAAGGCCGCGCAGGAAAAGTTCAAACATTTTCCGCAGGATAAAGTCGATAAGATCGCTAAGGCCATGGCGGACGCAGGCTACGATGCCCGTGAGCGGCTGGCCAAACTCGCAAGCGAAGAAACCGGTTTCGGCAAGTGGCAGGATAAGGTTACGAAGAACATCGTCGGCACACAGATGCTTTGGAACTACATCAAAGACATGAAGACCTGCGACATCATCGCCAAAACCCACGAGGGTAAAGTGTGGGAAGTTGCTACGCCGATGGGCGTCGTCGCGGCGCTTATTCCATCGACGAACCCAACTTCAACGATGATGTACAAAGCAATTATCTCTTTGAAGTCGCGCAACGCGGTTGTCGCCTCGCCGCATCCCCGCGCGATCAAGTGCACCCTTGAAGCAGCGAAAATCATGTCGGATGCCGCTGCGAAAGCGGGCGCACCCGAAGGGCTTATTCAGTGCATCACTACGCCGACGCTCGAGGGCACATCGGAACTGATGCGGCATGAATCGACGGGCGTGATTCTGGCGACGGGCAGCGGGCAGATGGTGAAGGCTGCGTATTCATCGGGCAAACCGGCATATGGCGTTGGTTCGGGGAACGTGCCCGCATTCATTGAGCGTACGGCCAATGTGCCGAAAGCCGTTGCGGATATTCTCTTCGGAAAAACGTTTGATAACGGCACGCTCTGTTCGTCGGAGCAAGCGATTGTGTGCGACTTGCCGGTGAAAACGAAAGTCGTTGAGGAGTTGAAAAAACGCGGCGCATATTTCGTCTCGAATGACGAGCGTCAAAAACTTGAGCGCACGCTGTTCCCGAAAGGCTTGAACCCTGAGATTGTTGGAAAGTCCGCGGTGTTCATCGCCGAGAAAGCGGGCATCGCCGTGCCGCCCGCAACGAAGGTGCTCGTTGCAGAATTAGGCGGCGTCGGAAAGGCATATCCGCTCTCAGCGGAAAAACTCTCGACGGTGCTGGCCTTCTACACCGAAGATGGTTGGGAAGCCGGATGCAAACGCTGCATTGAACTCCTGGAGTTCGGCGGCATCGGGCATTCGCTCGCGCTACACTCGCAAAATGAAACGGTGATCACTGAGTTCGCGCTGCGCAAACCCGCGCACCGCATTTTGATAAATACAGTCGCTGCAATCGGTGCGGTGGGCTATACGACTGCGCTCGCTCCGGCAATGACGCTCGGTCCGGGTACGATTGGCGGATCGATCACGACGGACAACATCACGCCGATGCACTTGCTCAACATTAAACGCATCGGCTTTGAAGTCAATCCCGTCAATGATGCGAACGGCAATCCGCTGCAACCGGCTGCCTCAGAAAATAACGCAAGTACAACGGCGGGAAAAAGAGCACTCTCGCTCAAGCCGCATCAGGAGCGGAGTTTCATCGAAGAGATTGAGGAACGCATCCGGCTGAAGGCTGGCAACAGCGTCAGTGCGATCAAGGGCAGTGCGGTGAAAAAAGAATCACCGGTAAATCCGAAGGGCACCGCGAAAACGATGGCCGGAAAAATGTCGAGCGATGATATCGAGAAAATCGTCAAGACGTTCAGTAAGTAAAATGACATGCGTTTGCTGCTCGAAGATTTGACTCTCAATCTGTTCTAATTCATCAAGCAAACATGATACAGGTGAAGCCCGCCTCGCCGCGACCGGCAGAGACGCCGCCATCCGCTGCGAAAGCATCGCTCGGTATTCGTACGAAAGTTTTGCTGATGATGAGCACGCTCGTCGTTACCGTCGTCGGCTTGCTGCTCGCCCTCAATACCTATCAGGACAAACGCTTGCTGAGTGAGAAGGCGGATGAAACCGGCAAGTTACTCGTCAAGACGCTATCGGCGTCGGTGCGCGATGAACTGCTGATCGGCGAAATATTACCCATCGAAGAATCCGTCCGCCAACTTTCCAACCTCAAGACAAAAGGCATCAAAGAAATTTACGTGTCGAATCGTGAAGGCGAAGTGGTGGCGCATAGCAATACTGCGCTTGCCGGACGCAAAGCGGCTTCGCTATCGGGAAACGTCATGGCGGTGGAAGAACGGGCGGGCGAACACATCGTCGTGCGCGAAACGAAAGACAATTACGAATACACGGATTCTATTTTCGTCGGCAAGGAAAGTAAGTTCATCGGCAGATCGCACTTAATTATGTCGAAGGCATCGATTGTTGCGCCGATTGAAGAACAGCAAAAATTTATGCTGCTCATCAGCGCGGCGACGCTGGTGCTGGCCTTGTTACTAATGATGCTTTTCATCCGGCCAATTATGAAAACGCTGGAGTCGCTGTCCGACGCCGTGAAAAAAGTTCGCACGGGCGATTTAGACATCGACGTCATCTCATCGGGCAATGACGAACTGGGCGAACTGGCATTCGAGTTCAATGAAATGGTGGTTACACTCAAACGCCAGATGAACCGTGAGAGCGGCGATATGGCCATCGGGATCGATGTCAAAAATAAAATATCCGACGAACAGGTTTTTGGTCTCGCTCAAAAGCAAACGGCTACTACGATTCTTTCGACCGATCCGAAAAACTTCAACGCTATCACCGCGTCGCACGACATCAAAACAGCGTTGCAACTGACGGTCGATTACAACGACCTCAAAGCACAAATCATCGAGAAGCATGGCGGCATCGTCGACCGCTCATTCCGAGGCGGCTTACGGGCTTACTTCAAAGGTTCAGCGATGGCTGATGACGCGATGGAGGCGGCGATGGAAATCCAAGCCACGCTTCTGCGGCTCAACACAGCGGCGGCAAAAGACGGCCAGCCGGTAGTCGTCTATGGGATGGGAATCAGTTCGGGAATTATCGTTGCGACGGAAATCAAAACGAAGAGCGGTAAAACAGTTTTCACGCCGGAGGTCGACAAGGTGTTGCACAAGTCGTCTTACCTTTCCGCATTATCCGCTCCATATGGCGTACTGATTACCGAAGAAGTAGCCAAGAAGTTGAAAAAGAAATACGCATTCGGTGATGCAAAAGACGTCGGCTTTAATAATCAAAAAGGATTGGTCGCGTATCAAATAGATGCCGAAGAAACGGTGGCGTTCGCAAAATTATTGCACGAAAGCGGTGCCGAGGAAACCTTAGCATTGCCTCAACGCGCAGGAACTTCCGAACCGGAAAGCGAAATAAGAGGTGAAAGAGCATGACTAAGAAAGGGGCAAAAAAAGTCCCGAACTTGCGCCCGGGACCCTCTATCAACAAAACAACAAAACAAAAAACAACAAAGGAGGCTCTGCTAAGTAGGCAGCAGAGTCTTTTTGATGTGTGAAAGAACAAATGAGAAAAACTATGCTAAACTGATGCAAATATACGGCGGAGCTTTTATAGAGTTACGTGATTGGGGACAAGTTCATCCCCTTTTTCAAATGAATGTAAGTCAAGTTTAGAAAAAATGATACTTAGATTTTCAAGCTGCCAATGAAAGAAGAAAATTTTACACTATTTTCGCGCGAAAAATAGCCTTCTACTTCCACGGCAATTTTTTCACTGATGTTCGGATAGACAAAATTTTGCGTGCCCACCTGAACGGCTTTTGCGCCGACGACAAAAAATTCCATCGCATCCTCGAAGTTCGTAATGCCGCCCATGCCCACGACCGGAATTTTCACAGCCTGAAAAACCTCCCATACTTTTGCAAGTGCAACCGGCTTGACCGCAGGTCCTGAAAGTCCGCCCGTGATGTTTTTCAAAACGGGACGCTGCGAACGATAATCGACCGCCATGCCGACGAGCGTGTTGATGAGTGAAACCGAATCCGCACCTGCATCTTCCGCGGCAAGTGCGATCTCAGCGATGGAAGTAACATTCGGCGTTAGTTTGATCATCAAGTGCCGCGGCGTGATGCGGCGCAGCGTGCGGGTAACTTCCGAAGTCGCCTTCGCATCGACGCCGAAGATGATGCACTCACCTTTCACATTCGGGCAAGAGAGATTGATCTCATACCCCGCAATGCCTTCAACATCCTCCAGCCGCGTAACGACTTCCGCGTAATCTTCAACCCCCTTCCCGACGATATTGACGATAACATTCGTGCCGAGCGTGCGCAGGGAAGGCATCTTCTCCGCAATAAAATTTTCAACGCCGACATTGGCAAGGCCAATCGCGTTGAGCATTCCCGAAGGTGTTTCAACCATGCGCTGCGGCAAGTTGCCTTCGCGCACTTCAAGCGAAATCGCTTTGGTTACGATGCCGCCAAGCCTCGAGAGATCGCAGAGCGAGCGGAGTTCTTCGCCGTAAGAAACTGTGCCGGACGCGAGCAGTACCGGATTTTTTAAGTCAAGACCGCGACCGAGTGAAATCGCCGCGGGTGTTGCAATGAAAGACTGTCCGTTGGATGTAACGGCAGTATGCGAGTCGGTATGCGTCGCGGAGATGCTCATCGTGGTCATTGCAAAGGATTGCAAAAAATTATTCAAGAATACGTTCGAAAATAGATTCGAGGCGGCGATGGTCATCGCTTAACAGATGCGATAAATCCTTACCGGCAGCGACGAGATGCTCGGACATCGCTGCAAGGCCGAGATGATTTCTGAGAAACGCCGCTATCAGTTCATCAGGATTCATATCACGGTTGGAAAGCAGCGTGCGAATGTAAGCCGTCCGCATCGAGAAGAAAGATGTTTGTTCTTCGGCAGTCGCCGCGTAAACAAATTCATGCAGGTCGGGCGGCAAAGGCGGCGTGGCTTGATACAGCCGCGTATCGCCCGTGTTGCGATAGCCAAGCACGATGGCATGAAACTCGGTTTGCAGCAATTCAAATACTTGCGGCATCTCACGGCGCAGCACTTCTTTTGTTTTGCCGTGCGGCGAAACTTTCCGGTTTGATTCCGTCGGTGCATGCTCGATGAATGAAACGACTGCGAAAATATCCATCGCCCCTTGCGACGTACGAACGAGCGAACCAAACTTCACCGGCAACAAAGTGTTGCCCGGCACTACGGCGGAAAACATGGTTGTATTCGATTGTACAACTTCTCCGATCATCGTAGCAGTTATTTTTTCCTTCATCGGGCTGCTCATCAAAACTCGAAGACGTCTTTTTTCTTTTTCACCACAGGCCGTTTGGGTTTCTCTGCGCCGGACTTGGGTTTGAAGTCGGACAAAAGACTTTGCAATTGAACTTCGAGCGTTTGCAAAAAATCCGTCCGGTAACCAAAGTCGCGGTAGACTGCTTTACCGTTTTGCACAATCACCGCACTCGGCAAGTAGGCGATGCCAAGCGAAGGTTGCACGGTTGCGGAAGCGGTTGCCAGTTCGAAACTGTATGAAAACTCCTGACGGTTATCCCGCACCGTTTTCAACTCTCCCTCGGCATCGATGGCATAAATATCTACGCCGCGAGCGCGGTACTTGGCATAAAGCGTTTGTAAATCAGCGAGCAACGTGCGGCTCATATTTGAGTTCGGCGACCAAAAGTAAAGCAGCGACAAGCGGTCTTTGGACGAATCGAGTTTGATGCTGCGTCCGTCAATCGTCTTCAACGTGATACCGGAAGCGGAAGTCGCCGCGGCAAGCCTCGCCTGTTCAACACTTTTTTCGAGAGAAACATTTTTTGCTTTAAAGTTTTGTGCGAGCCACAAAAATTCAGCATCGGTCGGATTCGTCGCTACCGCTTGAGCCGCGTAAGTAAAGGCTTTGGCGGCATCCGTGTTTTTATAAACGAGAGCAAGTTCGCGGGCGATGTCGCCTTTGCGTGAAAGGCAAAGTGAATTGGCGCGCAAAAGATTTTCCGTTGCAAGTTCCATATTGCCCGCGCTGCGATATGCCTTGCCAACGACGTAATACGCGCGGCCTTGCAAGTCGGTGTTCATTCGCTCACGGGCGGCGGGCGTTTGAATGATCTCGCTTTCAGTGCGGGCTGTCTGCGCCGACCGGCGGGTTTGTTCAAGAGCCTGAAGGGATTTACCGGCAAGATCGAGTGCAAGGCCGGAGTATTCCTCAGAGCCTGCGAAGCGTTCGGCGAAATCAAGTATGGAGATTTCGTCATACACATCGCGGTCGTAGTCGACGCGGAGGACGTCGCTGGCGTAGGGAATCGCTTTACTGATGTCGATGCTGGCGTAGTAATTAAACAGATACCGCGCCGAGTACGTCTGTACGCGCGACGCACGCAGCGGCGACAACCGGCGGTTCAAAATGTTTTCGGAAAAAAGTGCGGCGCGCTCACGGCTGTTTTTTTGATCGGAGATATAAGTGTTGAGCAGTGAGAGATACATCTGCGGCGTGAGCGGATGCGTCAGGTATTTATCCGTCATCGCGCCCAATGCCGATTCGCGTTTGTCGTAATCGCGCTCCATCAAAAAGCGGTTGTAAAGATTGAGCGGATGCAAATAGGCATCGGGAATATCGCGCGTGATGTCATATCCTTTGCGCCGGTCGCCGAGACCGTAGATATACGTGATCGCAATCGCTTCGAGCAAATTCGGGTCTTCGCGCCGCAAGGTACGGGCTTCAGACATTTGCTGTTCGATTTTTGCAAGTGCCTCTTCGTTACGGCCTGCTTGCCCGTAGCCGAGCGTCCAGTATAAAATGTAGGCGTCGTAACTATCGGGGTAGAGGGCGATCTCCCGCTGAAGCAGCGTCATTACGGTATCTATAGGATATTTGCTTCGAAGCAACGCGGTCGCAATGCGGTAGTACGACGCTTTGACGGGTGAGCCACGGCGCGTGAGGGTTAAAAAATTTTCCGTCTTGAGTGAATCACTTTCCGCGACGCCGCGCACATAAAATGAAACCATCTGTGCGTCACTCGGCACAACCACACGGGCGAGCCAATAGCGGCCTTCGTAGTTTCCCAACTGCACCCGCTGCACCGAAGTCTTTGAAAACTCGAAGACCTGCGGCTGCCATGATCTAAAAGTATAGATCGCTTCGGGCACCGCACCGGAATTAAAACTTTCAGTATCCGGCGGCGCATAGACGATGTTGAACGTATCGCCGATGACGGTCGCCTTGGAAGTGTAATCGATGACGATCACTTCATCTT
>JACMJS010000337.1 GCA_014380515.1 Chlorobiales bacterium | reverse complement strand
TTGCGAACCGCCTTCGGAGCGAATGGATTTCTCGTGATTGTTCACGCAAATCTCGCAGCCATTTACCGCGCTGACGACGAGCGCGACGGTTTCAAAAAATAATTTGCCGAGCACCGGACGCGCCATGATGGTCATCTTGATGCCCGCTTGGAGCGTGTCGTAGTGCTTGTTTTCGGCGAAGTGCTTGAAGCGGTAGAACACGTTCAGGCTGGCGAGCAGCGAGACGCACGCATGAATCTCGGCAATCTCGGCCTCAGTCGCGCCTTCTTTTTGTGCGAGCGCGGCAAATGAATTGACGAGCGGCGCCGACTTTTCATTGACGGCGACGGCGAGCGCGATCATATACGCATTTTTCTTGCCACCAAGGTTCGGGCTGTCGAGCGTTGTTTTAAGGTTGACGCGCAGGTCGCGGATATATTTGTGGTCGCCTTTGACAAAGGCTTCAAGGCCGGAGTAGTTTGCTTCGGGCAATCCTAAATCGGTGAGAAAATCTTTTCGGGTTTCGATCATGGTAGTAACGTTTTCAGTACACCGGCAGGGAGCGCAGTAAAATGATTTTCACTGCGCCCGCTCACGGTATCATTTCGATATTGAATTGAATTTCAGGCGGCTTAGGCGTGGATGACTTCTTCGCCTTCTTTCCAGTTGCATGGGCAGAGTTCATCGGTCTGAAGGGCTTGCAAGGTGCGAACCACTTCATCGATGTTGCGGCCAACGCTAAGATCATTGACGCTCACCCAGCGAATCGTGCCCGCGGGATCAACGATATAAGTTGCACGAAGCGCAACCTGATCTTCGCCCGTCAGGATGCCCAACTGCGTCGAAAGATTTTTGGCGTGATCGGAGAGCATCGGGAATTTTAATTCCTTCAAGTCCTCGTGATTGTTGCGCCACGCGAGGTGCACGAACGCGGTATCGGTGCTGGCGCCGTAGAGCATGGCGTCATTGTCGCGGAAGTCCGGCAGACGGTCGTTAAAGCCTTTGATTTCCGTCGGGCAAACGAAGGTGAAATCTTTCGGCCAGAAAAACAATACGGTCCACTTTCCGGCCTTGCGGGCTTCTTCGGAAGTTACATGGGTGAACTCTTTTCCCTTCTCGCGGGAAACGACGGCTTCAAGATTGAAGTCGGGAAATTTTTGTCCTACTGTAAGCATGATTAGAATTGTGTTTGAAGTTTTCAGTCGTTGAAGGTTATATCGCCGCTCCCGACCGAAGAAAGCGGCGCGTTGTAAAAAAACCTAAGAGAATTACAACTTGCCGTAAAATTCAATCTTACAAGCGGTGGCGTTCATGCCGGTTTTACGATTGAATTTTTCCAAGAGCGACGCATCAAACTTGCCATCGAGATCGATGACCTTACCGGAGTTGGTGCAGATGAAGTGGTAGTGTTCGCCCGTATTGCCATCGAAGCGCACTTTGCCGTCTTCCAGAATCACGCGGGTAATCTTGCCGTCATCGGCGAGCAGGTTGAGATTGCGGTACACCGTGCCCAAACTTACGCTCGGTATTTTGAGGCGGACTTGATCATAGACCCAATCCGCGGTCGGGTGCGATTTCGTGCCGAGCACGATTTTTAAAATTTGTTCGCGCTGCCGCGAAAACCGTTGTCCGGTCTTCGCCCCCACATTTCCCTTAGGCGCACGGTCGGGTTTCGGCGCGGGCTTGGGTTTGATTATCGGTGTTGCAGTTTTGATTGTCATAGTGGACTCCGAACTCAAGTGGTTAATAAATCAGGAAATCAGGTTGGATTATTAGTAACAGTTCTTAGTAAGAAACCGCCGAAAAAGTTTCGCTCGCGGCGTAAAATTTTTATTACGCTTTTCCGCCCGTTTTTTTGGCGGTGTCCTTCAAACGCCCTGAAGAATCCGCACCGTTTTTGCGGTACAGATTCTTTATATGGTTTTGGCATAGATCTGAATCGTTGATTGCCGATTCCTCCGGTTGGGACGCGGCTCTCTAAGCTACAGCGTCAAGCATTGACGGTTTCCGCAAGGCCGATCTTGCGAGCAATCTTCTCGCCGTATTCAGGATCGCACTTTTTGAAGTACTCGATGTTCGGACGCAGGATTTCCGCCGGGACGCCTTTCATCGCGCCCGCGATATTGTCCGTCAGCCGTTCGCGTTCATCAGGCGTGAGGATGCGGTATAAATCTCCGGCCTGCGAGAAGTTGTCGTTGCCGGTATTGGCGTCCCACCGCCGCGCGTCGCCGGAAATTTTCAGCGGCGGTTCGGTGAATGAGGGGTCTTGCACCGGCCCGCCGAATCCGTTCGGCTCATAGTTGTCTTGTCTGCCGCCGTTGCCGCTCGCCATTGAGCCATCGCGGTGATACGTCGCTACAGCGTTGTGCGGTTTGTTGACGGGCAGGCTTTGGAAGTTGACGCCCAACCGGTAACGGCACGCATCGGCGTAGGAGAAGAGCCGGGCTTGCAACATTTTATCGGGCGACGCGCCGATGCCGGGAGGCAAGTTCGAAGGCAAGAATGCCGCTTGCTCCACTTCCGCAAAATAATTTTCAGGATTGCGGTTGAGTTCCATGACGCCGACGTCAATCAGCGGGTAATCTTTGTAAGGCCATACTTTCGTAAGGTCGAACGGATGAATGTGATATTTTTCCGCGTCCAGTTCCGGCATGACTTGCACAGCGAGTTTCCACTTCGGAAAGTCTTCATGTTCGATGGCTTCGAACAAATCGCGTCCGGCATAGTCGGGGTCGGTGCCCGCAAGTTCAGCGGCCTTTGCCGCCGTCAGATTTTTGATGCCTTGCATCGAGACGAAGTGAAACTTGACCCAGAAGCGTTCGCCGCTTTTGTTCCAGAAACTGAACGTGTGGCTGCCGAAGCCGTGCATGAAGCGGTAGCCGTCGGGCGTGCCGCGGTCGCTGAACAGAATCGTGATTTGGTGATAGGCTTCGGGGGCTTTCGACCAGTAGTCCCACATCCGCCGCGGAATTTTGTAACCGGTTTGCGGATCGCGTTTCTGCGAGTGAATGAAGTCGCTGAACTTGAGTGGGTCGCGTTCGAAAAAGACCGGCGTGTTGTTACCAACGACATCCCAGACACCTTCTTCGGTATAGAACTTTACAGCAAAGCCGCGCGGGTCGCGCTCGGTATCCGCCGAGCCTTTTTC
>JACMJS010000336.1 GCA_014380515.1 Chlorobiales bacterium | reverse complement strand
GTGAGCACTTCATCTACGGACGCGGTGATGCGCCGGTGAGCGGCGAGGTCGGTCAGAAAAAATTCATAGAACACCGCGCCGTGCATCGCCGACAGGTGCAACAGATTTTCCGCCGCCTGTTCGGGCGTGATGGATGAAACACCGGCGTCGCCGTCTTCTCTGTTCGTGCCCCACCACTTTGAAATAATATCACCCGAGATTGCCGTGCCCGCTTTGACTTCCGCCGCCCCGCGCAGGGGAATATTTTCCATCGCCGCCGCTTCGAAAAGTACCGAGCCGCGCGTCTTGCCCACGGTTCGCAGATGCAAGCATGTATCGATAAAGCGTTTCGGATAGGCGTTGGCGTAACACGCCGTTCGCCCGTGCTCCTGCAGTTTTCGGAAGACGTTGGCGCCCGCGAGTGCGGGCTTCAAAGCCCACGGCAAGTAGGGTCCGTAGTGCCGTCCGAAAAGTTTGGCGCCGTTGAGCGACGTGTAAATTGAAAACTGTCCCGTGCCGCTTTGCCCTGCGCCTTCGGTCTGAAGCCCCGCATCGATTGCGGTCAGCAACAAACTTTCTTTGATGATCGGCGCGGTTTCAAGGGTGAGCGTTCCGCCCAGAACGCTTGCCAGACGCGGCATTGCGGTCGTCAGCGGATTATGTGCCGATGCAGGCGCGAGTCCTACGCCGTCTAAAAAAATAAAAATCAGGTTCATTAGAATTGAAATACCTTTTGACTTTTGAAGGGTGCAACCACCTTTTGAGGTTGTGAATTTTTGCGAGCGGCAAGGTTTGCGTTGACTGCCGTTCTACTGTAACTTCATCTCAGTTCACCTGCGGTGCATCCAGCCGCAATACACGCCTTCCCCACACAACACTTTCATTAACCTCCGGGCGCAACGCCGATACATTGTCCTGTGCTCTCGCAGGCTGATTTGGATTACAGGCATTTGCAGGCACTTCACGTTGCCGGTCGCATCAGCGACAGCCGTGCGGTTCTGCGGTACATTATTTCAATTAACGGTTTCTTTCCAACACTAAACAATGAGAATTATGATGCAACGTGCATTACGCCGCCTGCTCTATGCAGCCGCGATTTTCCTGACGCTCACTCCCGCGTCGGTGTTCGCCCAAAACCCATGGAACGGCAAAGTTATTTTGCAAGGCTTCTGGTGGGATTACTACAACGACAACTATCCCAACGCTTGGCACAATTATGTTTCCGATCTCGCGCCGCGCCTGCGCGACATGGGCATCGATGGCGTGTGGATTCCGCCGGGTATCAAGAACGCCGGGCCTAACAGCAACGGCTATTCTCCTTTCGATCACTATGATCTCGGCGACAAGTATCAGAAAGCCAATCTCAAAACGCGCGCCGGTACGAAGGACGAATACCTGCGGCTGGTGGCCGTGCTTCATGCCAACGGCATCGATGTAATTCAAGACGTCGTGCTCAACCATGTCGATAACGCCGGTTCGTCTGTGGGCGCGGGCGGTCAAGACCCCGCCGCATATGACGATGGCCGCACCTCGAAGTACAAAAACTTCCGATACGTCTCATACGCTTCACCCGCCACCGACGAATCCTCAACCGATTACCTCGCCCGCTCGGGTCGCTGGTCGAAGAACTGGCCGGACTTTTATCCGAACCAATTCAACAACAACTACAATACCGGCGATTGGGACGCCGTACTCTTCGGCCCCGACATCAGTTACGAATCCAACGCCTACGGCCAGAGTTCAAATGCTTCCTACAACCCCGCACAGTCGAGCGACTACATGCGCACCGGCGCCCGCAACTGGATGGTGTGGATGAAGAAGCAAACCGGCATTGACGGTGTGCGGCTCGACGCCGTTAAAAATTTTCCTTACTGGGTGGTGCAAGATGTGCTCTACAACGCCAAGTACAATGCGAGTTGGGCGAACGGCGGCTCGGAAATGTTTGCCGTCGGTGAATATGTCGGCGGTGCGTCGGAGCTTGATGCGTGGATCAACAACGTCAAATTCTCAAACGGCGGCTCGGAAGATTTGGCGGGCACGTTCGATTTCGCCCTGCGTCAATCGCTCAAAGATATGACGGCCAGCGGCGGCAGCTACGACCTCGGATCGGTTCCTTCGAAGCAACAAACCAACCGCTACCGCACCGTACCGTTCGTCAACAATCACGATACCTTCCGCCCGACGAAAGACGCAAGCGGTAACTATACCGGCTGGGACAGCGGCAACGAATTGGGCGGCGGCCACATCGATCCGTTCGATCCGCGTTTGGCGGTCGCTTATGCCATCGCCTTCGCCGTCGATGGTTCGCCGCAAGTGTTCTTCGAAGACCTTTTCAACATCGGCAGCACGGGCAAACGCTACGTCCATTTGCCGACCAGCACCACCGATCTTCCGGTGCGAGATGAAATTGCCAACATCATCTGGTGTCATCAAAAACTCAACTTCAAAAAAGGCACTTACAAAGTGCGGGCGCAAGCACAAGACTTGCTCATCATTGAGCGCGGGTACAAATCGGGGCCGGAAAATAGTTATGCGATCATCGCGGCGAACGACAATTGGAACACGTGGCAGAGTGCCAACATTCAAACCGATTTCGGGCCGAACCGCCAACTGCACGATTACTCCGGCGCGAACGGCAACGACATTTGGACGGATGCCAATAGCCGCGCAACGATTTGGGTGCCGCCCTGCGACGGCAGCAACCTGCGTCGCGGATATTCGATTTGGGGACCGGCGGGTGTCAGCGGCGGCTTCGCACCCTCAACCCGCACCACCACGCAGGAATGGGAAATGGCCGATGACTTGGGCGACAGCCATCTGAGTTCCCTGCAACAGGGCGGCAAACTGCCCGCCGGATCAACCGCGCCGCGCACCGCCGGAAAGATTTTCGCCGAAAGTGGCAAAGGCATCACACTCAATCTTTATCCGACGAACACGTCGCAGAGCCTCACGGTTAGCCTTCACAACACATCCGGCACGAGTGTTCAAACCGTGAGCGGCGCGGGCAATCTTGCACTCGCTTACACGCCAAGCGCGACGGGCTTCTATACGGTTAAAGTGAATAATTCATCGGCAGCCAACGCGGCGCAATCCGTGTTCGTCAAAGCCACTTATACCGCACCACGCACGGCGAGCACGTCAAGTTATCCCGCCCGCGCTGCGAGCGGCGGCGGTAAAACGGAGGGTGGCGACAGCGGCGATCCGTTGGTGGCTGCGGCTGTCGCGCCGGAGAAAACGGGTTTGAACAACAGCTATCCAAACCCGTTCAATCCCAGCACCACGGTAGGATTCTCGCTGCGTCAGGCCGCGCAGGTGAAGGTCATCGTCTATAACAGCATCGGACAAGTTGTTGCGACGCTGCAAGACGGTGCTCTCCCCGCAGGAATTTACAGCCGCACGTTCAACGCGGCTTCGCTGCCGTCGGGACTTTATTTCGTGCGGATGCAAACGCCCGAAACATCTCAAACGCAAAAAGTGATGCTGGTGAAATAATCTGCAGTCGCTTTCAAGGCACATCATTTTCTTGTAATCACGACGCCGTTTTTCACAATGAGAAACGGCGTTATTTATTTAACCCGCCGCGCGGTCATGCGATGGCAAGCGGTGGCTGAATGCGAAGTGCCTCCGAAAAGGCCGAAGAGGATTTACCTTTGCCCTCTCTTTTTTTTTCGTTAGATTCACCGCCGTTTCCCTTGTTCGCCAAAAATTTGCAAACGCGCTACACAGATCCATTGCCTTGAATCATTCTGCATCATGGCCGCACATTAAAACCATTTCGCATCCGTCGCTTGCTGGCCATTTCCGCTTCGCTTCCATCCGAACCGCAACCGCTTCAACTTACCGTCAGACACATTTCCGACATGGGCATTTTTGATTTTCTTTCCCGGGACGTCGCCATTGATTTAGGCACGGCCAATACTCTCATCTTCATTCGCGGCAAAGGCATCGTGCTCAACGAACCGTCCATCGTCGCGCTCGACCGCAACTCGCGCAAGGTCGTCGCCATCGGCAGCGAAGCGCGGCAGATGCACGAAAAAACCCACCGCGACATCATTACCGTCAAGCCGCTCGGCGGTGGTGTCATCGCCGACTATGAAGCGGCGGAAGAACTCATCCGCGGCCTCATCAAAAAAACCCTGAAGGATTACACCGGCTCGATCCGGCGTATGGTGATCGGCATTCCATCGGGCATTACAGAGGTTGAAAAGCGCGCCGTCCGCGACTCCGCCGAACATGCGGGCGCGAAAGAAGTCTACCTCGTTTCCGAACCGATGGCCGCCGCCATCGGGATCGGGCTGGATGTGGAAGCCCCGTTCGGAAACATGATCGTCGATATCGGCGGCGGCACCACGGAGATTGCGGTCATCTCGCTGTCGGGAATTGCATCGGGCGAATCGATTCGCGTGGCAGGCACGGAAATTACCAACGCGATCTTGCAGCATTTCCGCAAGACGTACAACCTTGCCATCGGCGAGCGCACGGCGGAAGAGATTAAAATTAAAATCGGATCGGCCTCGGAGTTGGAAGAAGAACTCATTGCGACCGTGAGAGGACGCAACTTGGTGACGAGTTTGCCCGAACAGCGCGACGTCAATTCACCCGAAATCCGTGAGGCGATTTCAGAACCCATCAGCGCGATTGTCAATGCCGTACGGCGGTGTCTCGAGAATACGCCGCCGGAACTTTCCGCCGATATTTTAGACCGCGGCATTATGCTCACCGGCGGCGGCGCGCTGATCAAAGGTTTGGATAAGCGGTTGAGTGAGGAAACGAAGTTACCGGTGCATGTCGGCGAAGACCCGCTTACCGCCGTTGTTCGCGGCACGGGCAAGGTGTTGGAGGATTTGGAAAAGTATAGCAAAGTACTCGTGCGCACGAAACGCAACTAGCCTCTCACGGCTTAGTCGTCGTCATCGAAAAGAAAAACCCTGTCGGTGCCCGGCAGGGTTTTTCAAGTTTAAACTTAGCTCACTTGGCTCCGACTCTCTGCGGATTATGTGCCGAGCAGGAAAGCCAGCAAGGCGACGAGCAGCAACGTGCATTCGATTGCATCTTCCCGCGTCACGTTTGCGGTCTCGGCGAAGTGGCGTGTGAGTGAAATAATTTTCCGCATCGTGGTATTCTTTACGGCTTTTTATAGCCTTTACGGTCATGGTGTATTTGTAGCTTGGCATCGAAACCAAACCGTCTCAATATCCGTCAGGGCGGTCAAAGCTGTGTTAAGCCTTTGTTAATTTTTGGCGGGGTCTGTGTAACCTGTACGGCTGAAGTTACGGGGATGGGATTGGTGCTTTGCCGTTTCCGGTTCTTCCAAACCGCCGGAATCTCACTTAGCAAAGAACAAGCAAGCGATGAAAACGGCGAGCAAGGTTGCGCACTCGATGACGTCTTTCTTTGATATGGATGCAGAGAAAAGTTTACGGTCGTTGTGAATTTGCTTCATAACTCTACAAGTTTAAGTGGTATGGTTCGGGTGTCGGCTGCGGTGTTCTTGTTTGGAGGACAGCCGCTGCGAATATAATACATCGCCGTCTGAAAAAGTAACGTTTCTATGTTCGCGGGCTTCCCTGTCCGTCTCGGTCATATCGCCGCTTCTTTGACACCGCCACTCAGCACCGCCTCATAATACTGTTCGTACTGCGGGACGATTTTTCCGGTATCGTACTGCAACGCCGTTTGCCGCGAAGCTTCGGCAAAGCTGTTCAGCCGCGATGTGTCCTTAAGCAACAGACACACGCTTGCCGCCATCGCGTCCGTATCGCCGAGCGGATGCAAATAACCGTTGAGGTCGTGGGTGATCAGTTCAGGCAACCCGCCGATGGCCGTCGCCACAACCGGCACGCCGCACGCCATCGCTTCCAAGGCCGCAAGCCCGAAAGTTTCCGACTCGGACGGCATAACCATCACGTCGGCAATCGAGAGCAACTCAATAATCGCTTCTTGCCGACCTAAAAACCTCACGCGGGCTGCAATGCCGAGTTCCCGCGCGAAGTGCTCGGCCTCCGCTCGCTCCGGCCCGTCGCCGACGAGCAAGAGCCGTGCGGGTACGGTTTTATTGACTTCAAAAAAGACTTTGATCACGTCGCCGACGCGCTTCAGCGGACGAAAATTCGAGACGTGAATCAATACTTTTTCGTTCGGCTCAGCGAACGCCGAACGGAACTGCGAGCAATCGAGCCGCATGAATTTTTCGGTGTCGACGAAATTCGGAATCGTTTCAATCTCCGTTCTCGGTTGAAAATCCTCGATGGTTTTTTGCTTGAGATACCGTGAGACCGCCGTCGCGCCGTCGGATTTGTTGATGCCTAGCCGCACCGCGCCGTTAAAATCGGGTTCAAGTCCGACAAGCGTAATGTCCGTACCGTGCAAGGTCGTAATGATTTTGACGTCCTGTTTGGGGTCGTTGCGATCTTTCAAAATTTCTTTGGCGAGAAACGCGCTCATCGCGTGCGGGATCGCGTAATGAACGTGCAGCAAATCTAATTTTTCGAAGCTAACGACGTCGGCCATTTTCGAAGCGAGTGAAATCGTATAAGGCGGGTACTGAAAGAGCGGATAAGCGTTTACATTGACTTCGTGGTAGAAGATGTTTTCCGAGAACGCGCTCAAACGAAACGGCATTGCGTAGCTGATGAAATGCACCGTGTGCCCGCGTTCCGCAAGGGCTTTACCAAGCTCCGTAGCAACGACACCGCTGCCGCCGTAGGTCGGATAACAAGTGATTCCGATTTTCATGCAGATGTCAATTAAAGTGTGAAAGCACCGGCGGCTGTATGGCGAAAACGTTTTTCGTCCGGCCTCTGCAACGCCGTCATCCGGCGATTGGTTTTTGAGACGCGGATTCTTTTTCGGCGAGGACGAAAATCGAGAGGTCTTCACCGCCGACGGCGGTATCCAAAAAAGTTACAGGTGAAAGCATCGTGAAGAGCGCCATCGATATCCAGCGGGGCATCGGCTTTGGGGAAAAGAGTTTATCGGCGAGGTAGGCTTCGACGGAAGTCGCCCACTGGGTCGCAAGGCCGGCGCAACTGTCGCGCTGTTTTACTTTGAAGCCGTGTTTGCCGAGCAACGATTCTAACTGTTCAAATGAATATCCGAACCGGACGTGATCGCCGTTCTCAACCGGCGAGACGTCTTCTTTGTACATCGGCTTGTGGTGCAAGTTGGGCACGCTGACGAGCAGGCGGGCACCGGGCGAAGTGATTTTCGAAATGTGTCCGACGATGCGGTCGTCATCCATGATGTGTTCAAGAATTTCGAAGCAGATGACTTGCTCAAACGTCTCGCCGATGGCGGCGAGTGTTTTGATGTCGCGTTGCTCAAAGCGAATCCGGTGCGGGTCGAGCGCGAAGATGCCAATGTAGCGGCGGGCGAGATCGATGTTGGATTGATCATAATCGACGCCCAGCACGCGGTTGCCTTTTTGCGCGGCCACGACGGCGAATGAACCGCCGCCGCACGCCACGTCAATTGTTTTCACATCGCCCGTCCGAATGTATTTGGCGAACTTCATTCGCTTGTGCGACGTAAAATTAACCGACGGGAAGAACAGTTTACGAATCAGTTTTTCAATCATATCTCAAAGTGGCTGGCTTCGCCCCGATCAATGGGTATGTGGGTTTATCAGCGTGATTTTATTTTGATGCTGCGACGGGTGTTGCGATGTAAACCGTCGCGCCGTTTTTTTCATAAAGTTTCGGGTAGGCGGTGAAAAGTGAATCGTTGCCGCCGAGCCTGCGTTCATCTTCGCCCAGAAAAATATAATCGAGTTTGTATTCGTCAATAATTTGCTCCCGCTCCGATGCGGTTGCATCGCCGTAGAAGCGACGGATTTGTTCCAAGCGTCCGCTAAAATTAACGACCCCGCACACGCCGCCCGTCAGCGTGCGTTTCTTCGTCAGGTTCGGCAGATGTTTGCCGGTCTCGTCGGCGCAGAGCACGTTTTTTCCGGTTTGGCTTTTGATGAACTCGAATGCCGCCGCATTGGATGTCGATATGTAACCTGAATAGGGATATGTCGAAAAGTTCCAGATGTAAAGTATCACCGACGGAAGCGAGAGTATAACGGCTACGGCCACCCATTTACGGACGGACATTTGCCGGATGCCGAAACGGTGAATCATGTAGGCGGCAAGACCCGCGAGCGGCAACCACACGCCGAGTTTGAACCGGGCGGCATAAACGAACGCTCCCAAACCCAATAATTTTTCAACGGCGGGCGTTATCGCTCCAAATGAAACGAGATCATTTTTGATGGCGTAGTACCCGTCGTGATGCGGCGAAACGGCGACGGCGGTAACCGCGACGAGCCAGCAACCCATCAGCACGGCGATGCGGTGCGGATAGGCGACCTCAAAACATTTTTGCAAGACATCGCGCTTTCGGATCAACACGGCGATCAAAATTGTAATTGCAAGAATCAGCATCAGCAGGCGTTCCCACACGGCATAGTCGCGGATGATCCATTCCGAAAGAGCGGCGACGGTAATCGCCGCAGCGACGATCAGCACCGCAAAGAATAGTTTTTCCCGCGCGTTGCGCAGAAGCGGTACCAGCACTAATAGCAGCAGCGGCAGCGTGGCGGTAAGGACGAGCAGGGCGTCGGCATTGTAAAGTTGCTTGACATATTCTTTCACCATGTCCTTCGCATCGGGCACGAATTGATAAAGTTGCCAGATCATCGCTGCGGCGAGAAATCCGGCGAAGGGCCAAAAGTTTTTCCATTGCTTACGGCTCAGAATATCGCGCAGGGAAGATTGCCGGAGCACCATCACTTGAATCGCCCACATCAAGAGAAAAATCAGACCGCTGGCCGGATGCAAAAACGTGCAAAGGAATAATCCGAGTGCGGCAAGGAGGGATTTGCGTGTTTGTACTTTTACGCGATGCGCTTCCGTCTGTATTTCATATACCCAAATCAACGCGAGCAACCCGAAGACGCGGGCGATGGCATAGTTCGGGCGATTGAGAATCGTCAGCGGAACGAGTGCGTTGCCGTCCAAGAATTCATAACTCTTCGAGTGATTCTCTCCGACCCATTCTGCGGATAATATATTTGCGTTCCACGCGCCGGAGGCTGCCGCGTGTCGAATCCACTGACCGATGAGCAGCCATCCTGAAATGCCGGATGTGCAGTAGCAAAGGACGAAAGCGGTGGCGGCTATCTGATCGTCGCTCAAAAAAGTTTTGAAGAAACGGAAAGTGATGTATGCGGCGAGGGCGTTCCAAAACATTTCGATCAGCACGAGCATGGCGAAACTTGGAATGCCGAGCAGCATTGCCAGCAGGCCGTGCGGTATGAAGATGGGTGCCATCAAATCGGCGCGCCACACTACATTGACATCGCGGGCGAGATCGTGCGCCGACAGAAAGTTATAGCGCGGCGACTCAATGCACCACACCCAACCGGCGGGATCGTTGCCGTTGATCCATGTATAAACGAATCCCTCGGGCGTGGCCAGCCATTTGACGAGGTGAATCGCCGGACTCCACAGCGTGATCATGCTGATTAAAATCCAGATGCCGTTCGGAACGCCCTTTGGAACAATGTTGAAACGGCTCATGCGGCGGCAGGCGTTTCGGAAACGGTTGCAAAGTCAGGCGGTGAGGTCTCTTCGGTGCGGATCGCGGCTTTCTCTGCGAGGCATAGCAGTGAAACGTCAAATGGCAGGGTGATTTTCGGCAGCAATTTTCGTTTGAGTGAGAACAAAGTGTAAAGTAATTGATTGAGCCGTTTTCCCGGATGCCATGTATCGGAAGCGTTGCGGCGACCGAAAAGTTTGCCGAGCACGCGAACGGCGAGCACTGCCGGAAAAAGAATCATGTCAAACCGCGTCTCAAAATTTTCCCCGCCGAGCACGCCTTGCCGCACGTTCAGCAGCGACCTCTGTTTGCAATACGCCACAGCGACTTCGGCGTGATCGAGACCATAGACGTCATACCACGCTTTCAAACGCTCTAGAATGAATCCGGTGCCGCACCCGACATCAAGCAGTTTCCGTTTTGCCGTCATCGCATCGGGCGGGGCGGCGAGGACTATATCCGTGATGATTTCCCTCCGGGCTTGAAACCACCAATGGGTTCGTTCCTGCCTGTGCATGTCGTCATAGAGTTCTTTTTCCATTTTCCGGGAGTATCAAAACATGTTGGTTTATCCTCTGCAGAAGGTAATCTCGCTCTCGATTGCAAGGTGGTCTCTTACACATCCACGCAAGAACGGCGAGGTTTTTCGGGGAGAAGTTTAGTAATACGGCTGCGGACTGAGCTTGGGATTGACATCTATCACCTCATCAGCAGGATTCACCGCGGCTTGCTGCATAAAAAACTGCGGCGGCTTGAAAACAAGTCCGGCTATAAACCAGAAGGGCCATGTAAATGAAGGCCACCGCGACGAATAGCCAATGATGTTGATCACGTAGAAAACGAGCATCACCGCCCAGACTTTGTACTTGAGTTCCAATTCTTTCGGATACTTTCGCCGCCCGAGCAACGCGATGTTGTTGATGATGATCCAAGTCATCCACACCACGATGACGGCGTAGAGCGCAAAGCCTACATATCCCAAATCATGGAGATATTCATAAAAGTCGGAGTGGCCTTTTTCGCGCTGGCCGCTCGAGTAATCGCGGTCGGGAAAAAGCGGTTGCAGTGTCAGCGAATGACTGAGCAAACCTTGCCCGAAAATTTTCTCAACCACCGTGCCGTTATCAAACGAAGTTGTTATCGCTCCCCACAAGGCGTCGCGTCCGCTACCGGCGACGGTTTGGCGTTCGAGAATGTCGCTGAAAAATCCCTGTAGAAACTCATTGGTTGTCAGGCCGACAAATACCAATCCTATTATCGCGCCGAATCCAAGGAATTTGCGGTTCAACAGCAACCAAAATGCAATCTGCAAACCCACGCTGATCCATACCCCGCGACTGAAACTAAAATAAGTTGCCAAACCGGCGACGCCGAGCATCGCGTAGTACATCCACTTGCGATCCGTGTTTCGCTTTTCGAGCATGTATAAACACAGCGGGATAAGCGTGTAAAGGTACATCGCTTGTGTGGCACTGTCGTTGTAAAATCCGGCATAGCGTTCGCCGCGGCCTTCGACGCCGTAGTTGGAGGCGAGTTGCTGGGCAACGCCGATGTCGGCCAATTGAAAAATGCCCGTCAGTTGCAGGATAAGTCCGACGAAGGAAATGAGATAAGTGAAAATGAAAAGTTTGGCGAACTGATCGAATTTTTCTTCGTTGTCAAAGTAGTACCAGCCCGCGCCGAAGACGATGTAAGAACCGGCGATCTTAAAAAAGTCGGCAATCGCATCACTCAGAAACGGTGAGCGGAACACATTTACACCGACGCAAATTGCAAAAACCGTCAGCACGATTTTCATCGGCATCTTGAGTGGAAACTCGACTTTCCGCCCGCGCCCGACGACGACCATCAGTAGGGCCAGGGGCAGTACGGTATAAACGACGCGCTGCATACTGAGATCGAAGCTGCCGAGCGGTACTTTGATGAACCACAGAATATCGATCACTTTTTGAAGGGCGATGATATACATCGTCGCCACGAGCGGTGAGCGGATGAAGTTGATGATGATGACGGAAACGCCGATCAACACAATCGGAACTCGTATACTTTCATCCATATCGCTTAATGAAACTTGTTCATAGTTACTTTACCGGTGCGGGTTCGGCCTGTGCAGACGGGCGGCGACCATCGAAGATGCCGCGGTATGCGGCCAGAAGATGACGGCGGTAATTTTCCCATGTAAATTGCTGTACATAGCGTGCGGCTTCCCTGCCCATCTCCGCCCGCAGAGGTTCGTGCTGATACAAATACAAAATTTTTTCTTTTAACATTTCTACATCTCGAACCGGCACAACAAAACCATCTTGCCCGTCGCGGGCAACCGAGCCAGCGTTCGGTGTTACGATCAACGGCAGACCGCAAGCCATGGCCTCGTAGGTTACATATGCCGAGCCTTCCACGAGCGACGGAAACACAAATACTGAAGCGTTCTGATAATAGGCGGGCAGTTCGGCGTTCGGCACGGCATGAATATGCTTGAACAAGCCTTCGTAGCGGCCAAGCACCGCTTTGAAATCTTCGTCAACCGGACTGATAAGTACCACTTCAACATTCTTCAAAGCCAGTTGCTTCACCGCTTCGAGCAAATATACGACGCCTTTGCGGAAGCCGACAATACCCACAAAGAGGATGCGAAAAACCCCGTCCTGCTTGCGTCCGGTTCTGAAGCGTTCAGGCTGAAACCCGTACGGAATCACCTTGACTTGCGAGGCCGATTTGCCGCGGCGGATGAAGTCATCGGCAATGGGCTGTGTGGGGACAAAGATATAATCGGCCACTTCGCCTTCCAAAGTCTTCCGCCTGATCCACTGATCTTCAACGGTAAGGTGTGCGGGCGGCGGTTGTCCGTAGCGTTCGTACTCTTCGCGGAGTAACTGCCGCGAGGTTTCGTGATGAAAGATCGGTTGATCAAGCACGGTAATCGCGCCTTGCTTTTTAGCCGCGCGCATCGAGTGCAGGGCACAGGCTTCGAAGCCGTGAAAAACATCGCAACTCAAATCGCTCAAAGAGACCCGCAGATCGAAAAGGCTGTTCTTCGTATGCCAGACGTTGTAATGCCCGAAGACGTTCATCACCGGCGGCACACGTTCAAGCACTTCGGGGAAAAAGTAGGATGTAACGCGTTCTTCATTCAACCCATCGTGATGCCGGTTGCCGAGTTTGCGGGCGAGCGATTTGGGCAGGATACGCCGGATGAGTTGCTCGGCGAGACGCGGGTGTTGCTTTGTGTAAAACGACGTGTAGAGCCGCTTCAGCCAGCTTGCTTGCTGCAAACCAAATGCGGTTTCATAGATGTGGTGCTTGCCCGCGTTCGAGACGATGACTTCATGATGATCCATAGTAATTCGAAAAGACGAATGTTTTTTCAAGCGAGCGACCTATACACGTCAAGTGTGCGCCGGGCACAGTGTTCCCACGAAAATCTTTTGAGTTGGTGGAATCCTTTTTCGATCATCGCTTGCCGCCTGTCCGGCTGCGATGAAACCATGTGCATCGCGTGGCTGATGTCCGCAATATTTTTAGGGTCGACCAGCACGCCTGCGTCGCCCGCGACTTCCGGCATCGATCCGGCGTTGGAAGTAATGACCGCCGTGCCCGACGCCATCGCTTCCAAGAGCGTCAGGCCGAAGCCTTCGTAGAGTGACGGATGCACGTTGGCAATCGCCCCGGCGTAGAGCCGCGACAAATCATCTGCAGCAAGCGGCGGTACGAGTTTAATTTCGTTTTCAATGTGAAGCGATTTGGAAAGCGCGCGCAGTTCCGCCAATTCCGTCGCCGCATATTTGGCAGGCACGCCCGCAAAGACGAACACCGCATTTGAGCCTGTTTCTTTTTTGAATTGTGCGAACGCCCGCACGAGATTTGCCGTGTTCTTGGAGTGAAAAATCCCGCCGACATGTACAAAGTAAGGCAACTCAGCCGGCAATTGCGATGCGAGTTGTTCGCGCAGCGTTTGCACTTCTGCATCCGTTCGCGGTTTGAAAACAATGCGGTCGGTATCGAGCAGCGTAACATGCACGCGGTGTGCATCGATGGCGACGCGATCAATTAAATCCCGCTTCGTCGCTTCCGAGATCGCCAGAATCGCGCCCGCCGAACGCCAACAGGCGTAAATCAATTCGCGCTCGCGCTGCGCCGATGTGGCAGTGTAGAGTCCAAGCACTTCACCGATCAGGTCATAGACGGTAACGACGGTTTTCTTTCCGCCCAATTTCCATTGATGGCCTTGATCCTGATTGAGATGCACCAGATGAACATCCGACGCATTCACCCTCGCGTTGTGCTGATAGACGGCCTGAAACCGCCTCAACATGCGACCCAAACTTTTATCGAGGACGGGTAAATACACTTCTCGCTCGAGCGGTAAAAACTTCACGCGGCTATCAACGTCCGCTTGCGGCAATGATCCGGCAAGCCACGCCTGAAGCGGCGCAAGCGGTAGGTGCCGGTGTGTAAAGAGCGTATAGATGTGCGAGGCATCCAGCCGCAGCAGTTCGGGAATCAAGTTTTTTTGATAGGTGCCGATGCCGCCCACATTGCCACCGCTGGCGGGCTTGGCCAAACCGAAGTGCAGGAATCTCACGTCGAATCCGATGTTCATTTGGAGGCGGGGTTATGTTCTTGCAGCAGTCGCGGCTTGTAATTGCGGCTGCGCATAAAATGTTTTCCATGTATGCAAGGCCATCTCGCATGAATAGTTTTCTAAAAAATTCTTGCGCGCGTTTGCCGATAATTTTTCACGCAAGGCGGCGTCGGTAAGTAGCCGCACGGTGGCATCGGCAAAGGCTTGGGTCGTACCGGCGATAAGCACATCTTCACCGTCCGTGCACGTAATGCCGCGCATACTTTCCGGCGTAGCGATCATCGGCATGGCATAACTCATCGCTTCGATGTTTTTCATTTTGATACCGCTGCCGAGCCGGATCGGGGAAATACTGGCATCACTTTCAAGCAGGATTTTCTCGAAGTGCGGCTTGTCTAAAAATCCCGTCAAGGTTACAGCCGCGTCGTGCGCCACCGCGCGATTGATGCGCGGCGTCGGCGCGCCGGTTATCACCAGCCTTGCCGTAGGCACACGCGAACGCACGAGCGGCCAGATTTTTTCGTAGAACCATAGCAGCCCTTCTTCATTGGGAAAGTAGCCGAGACCGGATGCGAAAATAAGTTGCGGACGGTTTTTCATCTCCGGCGTTTTGAATACCAAGGGCGCGGGCAGCATGACGCTAGCGGTGGATAAATTCGCGTTCCACCCGAGTCGTTTGAATATCTCTGCGTCGGCGGCGGAGATGTAAATGATGCGCCGGAAGTTCGGATAAATCCGGCGGGTATATTCAAACATTTTTTTGGCTTCACGCTTCAAGAGCCACCGCTTCAGACCGGTGATGAGCGGGTTGAGCGCGGCATCTTCCCAAACCTGATGCTCGACGTTTTGTTCGCACGCCACGCAATCCAGACGGCTTAGCGGGCTTGCAGGTCGTTTCAGTGCCGGTTCTAAAACGGCGTAGGTATAGGCGTGCTCGAAGTTGATGAGGTCAAGATGCACGCGGGCGGCAATCGCTTCACACATCTCGACCGTGTTTTCACCCAAGGCTTGGATGGCGGCTTGCGGCAACGGATTGAAAAGTGAATTGTATAACAACCGCAGCGTGGATTGCAAGCGTCCGGTGCGAAGCCGCTGCGAGCGCGCATAAAAGTGAACTTCTTTACACACGGTTGAAAGCGCGCGGTGCGTTTTTTCCCGCTGTTCCGGCGGCGGTTCGGGGCACACCAAATAAATATCATGCGTATCTGCGAGTGCCTGCAAGCGGTGGTAAATCACCTTTTCGCCTCCTTGGGCTGGCGGATACGGCGGATAGGATACAACGAAAAGCATTTTCATTTATATCCCGCTTGCGCTTAAAATTCCGGCAAGCACGTGGCCAAGCTGCTCGCGTGAATGCTGAGCAAAATAGGTCTCGTACTGCGGCTGAACAGATTGCGTGTAATCAGCACCGCTAACCGTTCGGATGGCGGCGAGTACGGCATCACTGTCCTGTTCGGGCACGGCTAGACCGGTACGGTAGCGTAGCACCCGCGATTCCAACAATGCGCCCGTTGCAACCAAAATTGGTTTTCGCATCAAGGCGGCTTTGGTCATCAGATTGCTGCTGAACGGATACCCTTTATAGACTGCGAAGATCACATCGCACAAGGCAACCAGTGAGTTGAATGCTTTTTCGTCGGCAATCCGGCCCGGCTGGAAATAACAGTTTTCCTCCGCCTTCTTGCTACCGGCAATGAATTTTTTCATGTCCGATTCTCCCATCACACTTTCACCGGCGAACAGAAAAAAGTATGACTCTCCGACGGCTTTCTTTGCAGCCTCAAGCAACGTAAAAATTCCTTTCCGGTCTTCGAGCGCACCAAGCAGGCCAACAATTTTTCTGCCCTTTGCCAACCGCTGAATTTCTTGCACCACCGGCAGCGATAAATCCGGCGCAGACTCATCGGTAATATCGGGAAAGTGAAACACGGGTTTGCCGATTTTACGATGCAGTTTGACGGCAACGAACTCATCAAGGGCAGCCACCGCATAGCACCGCGAAGTCCTCAGCACCGCATCCGGTTCAAGCCAGCCGCGACGCAGCGGCATATACGCCAACGGTTGCCGGAAATGCAGCGGATGAAAATAAATGCCCGACCACGGATAAGGAAAACGCTCGGCAGCGGCAGATGTCCAGATGCCTTGCAGCCACGCATCGAGCTTCGGGAAAAATACGAAGTCAGGCACAAGACCGCTACGCGCAGTAGCCGCATTCAATACGTTCAAGGTCTCTTCCCAACGCCTTGCACCTTTGGCTGTGAGTTCCTCTCTAAACGGTTGGATCACCGCCGCATTATCGTGCCGCTCGGTCAGTTGCTGCGTTACCAAATTTGCTTCGGCTTGGGGAATCGTTCTACGGATGAACTCTTGCAAAGCTTCCGGCTTCGGCGAGCACGCAAGCACTTGATGCCCTTGCTCCAGAAAAGCTTTCGTGATCAGCCCGAGATACATTTGATGATGCCCGACCGATTGCCAGTCCACCAATGCGATGACGCTCACAGACACACCCTCCGATTTCCGGCGATGACTTTCACGACATCGGTCATACCGGACGATCCGGCAAACAAGATTTTTTTCATTTTCAAAGCCGTGTAAATTAAAAGTGAGCCAAGCTCGATGCGAAACTATGGCGAATGCTCATGCCACTTCTTTGATTATTTCACAGAGCGACTTGCTAAAATTCTGAACTTTGTATTTCTCCGCGATGCGGCGGGCGTTGCGCCCCATGCTGCGCTGCAACATCGGGTCGGAAGTGATACGTGTAAGTTTCTCCGTCCAATCATCTACGCTCCCGTGCTTCACCCAAAAGCCACAGCCTTCCTCCTCAATATCGATATCAATACATGGGCTTTCCGTCATCACGACGGGCACGCCGGAAGCCAAGGCTTCCATCAATTGTGTAATCCCGTTCGAACGGTGAGAACTTTCTTCGCTCAGCGGTACGGCAACGACGGTGGCGCGGGCAAGGTCGGGCAAAAAATCCGAAGGCGTCATGGGCAGTGAGGTATAGGGAATCACTTCGATGTTTCCGGCGTACTTGCGAGGCACTTCACTTGCCTGCATGACGAACTTTGCCGCTACGCCGATTTTGCCGACAGCCTCAAAGAGCGGCGGATAATCGCGCCATGATTTGCCGTTGCTCAGAATAAAATTTTCATATTTCTCCACAGGTGAAGTGTCAGGATAAAACTTCGTATCCGCCCACCAGTTCACTGTCCGCATTTTCTGCGGCGGTAGATGAAACAACTTTATGGTTTCCTCAGCCGTCTTGCGACTGGTGGCGATGAGCCGGTCGCTGGCGTCGTAACACCACTTTAAACGCATGAGGTGCGTGAGGGAAAAACCGTGCAGCAGCGTGATGATCGGCGTTTTGATGAGACCTTTTAACTTCAGCCACGAGACCAGCGGCAGAATGTTATCGATCATCGCATAGATGGCGTCGTAGCAGTTCAATTGCAAGAGCAACTGAAGTTGTTGATCCAAATTGCCGGTAAAACTGCGGCTGAGCTTGCCGAGCAGATGAAATTTTTCGAACGGCAGAATATCCATATCAACGCCGAACTGTGCGGCGTGGTGCTGCCCATACAGATGCCACGCCGGGTACTTGCCCTGCCGCCATAGTTCCGGTACGCGACTGATCGGATAATCCGCGAGCATAACAACGCGCGGCCTGCGAGGACCTTGCGACCGTTTCAATGAACTTCCCGATGTATTCGGTTGCACCGTACTTTTCCTTTCTGCTTCTCTATCGAGCATGACTTTTATCGGGCGTTACTGTTTGCGGAGACTTTACTTTCTGCGGCGGCGCGGCCAGCATGACCGGCACCAGCCAGCATCGGCAAATACTTTTTGAACACTGTACGGTAGTCATAAACTTCGGCGAGTTCTTTTGCGGCAACGGCGAAGCGTTCCCGGTCTGCGGCGGTCAAGGATCGGATCAACTGAGGATAGGCCGCCATGTCGTTGCAAACGAGGCCGTGCACACCGTGCTCAAACTTGATGCCGCGAGCACCAATGGAGGTCGTCAAAATTGTTTTTCCGTATCCCAAGGCTTCGATCAATTTCAGCGACGTGCCCGAACCGTGGCGCAACGGCACCAGCACAACCGGACAAAGCATATAGAAGGCGCGCATTTCACCGTCGCTCACCGAACCGACCAGCCGCACGTTTTTTCCAATCTTGTTCAGCACGGACGGCGGCAGCGACCCGCATACACTTCCCAAAATAAAAAAAGTGTACTCGGGCAGCTGCGGGGCAATCTCCATGCAGACGAGCGTCGCCCCTTCCACATTGTGCCCCGCCGGGCCGCCGATAAAAAATGCCGATTGCTCATTCACCGAAAATTTTTGACGGATATGATTGACGGTTCTTTCGTCAGGCAAGGCGGTGAATGTATCAACCGGATTATCAATCACCTTAATCATTTCAAGGCCGTGATGCCGGAAGACTGCGGCGTCCGCTTCCGAACAGGCGACAGCATATGTGGCTTCGCGCAAGGTGTTGAGTTCCAACTCGAGCGACCACCGCCTTATCCATTTCGGTTCGCTCGCGGAAATCCAAAGGTCGGCTTCCACATTATGCGTCGATGCAACGGCGCACTTACCGTGTTTCTTACAAAGTCGCATTGCCGCTCGTCCGTTATAAATCTGCTCGATGATCACCACGTCCGCCCACACTACCGCTTCCTCCAGCTTTTCCATAAACCGCCGGTCGTAGCACGGCAACAGATACCTTGCGATAAGTCCGATGGCCGGAAACTTCGGCACGCGCGTGAGCACCCGTTGAATAATGAACAGCGCGAGCCGCATCAGAAACGACGACGGAAATAAGGCATCCTCAAAAGTGATGTTGCCCTCCCGTTTGAAGAACGGCGTTTTATCTGTGCCGACGACGCGGATAGTATACTCCGGTAGTGTGGCAAAAAACTTGGAAAGCAACGCCACCCGCAGTTCTGAACCGTTGCCGGGTTGCGTGTTTTTTTTGCACGGAAAAGAATTGACGATGCAAATGTTCATCGGGTACTCACGGGCTGTTTCGTTAGGGTCGTCGCACTATCCGCGCCGTGTTTCTTCGCTACTTTTTCCAATTCCGATTTCCAAAGCGGAGCGGCGTGCGGTGGTGAGTGTATCGCGCTGATTTTTTCACGCGCCGCGGTGCCGAGTCTCCGCCGCTCCGATTCATCGCTGAGTAACTGCAATACCGCACCGGCAAAGGCTTCGCTACCCGCGGTAACTTTCACTTCATGCTCCGCAGCAACGTTGATTCCTTCCAGACTTTTCGCGGTCGCCACCACGGGCAAGCCAAGCGCAAGGGCTTCGATCACTTTGAACTTAATGCCGCTGCCGTTCAGTAGCGGCGAGATATAAACATCCGCATCGCACAGTGTTTGGGTCAGTTGTTCGGCGGATAAAAATCCGGTAAAGATGACGCTTTGATTTTCCTTGCACTTCTCCTTAATCCACTCTGGAGCATTGCCGGTGATGATGAGTTGCACCGACGGTTTTTCGGATATTACTTTCGGAAAAACTTCACCGTAAAACCACAAGAAGGCTTCGGTATTGACGTCGTAGCCGAAGTTGGGCGTAAAGATAATGCGTCCCCCGCTTGAGCGGTAGTTTTCTTTTTTCACCGTGGGCATTTCGTAGATGACGGGCAGGGCTACCGTCAGTTCCTGCGAGGCTTGTGAGAATCCCGCGTCGCGCGATGAAATGTAGATCACTTTATCCGCCGCCTGATGTGCCCGCCGCTCCATTTCAAGCGTCCCTTTGAACTTTCGCTCCGACGAGCGTTGCCACATTATATTTTGATTCAGGCTGTTCATGTATATCTCACGCATCAGTTCGGCTTCAGCGTTATGCTCAACAATTACCGTCTTCAATGCCGCGGGTAGTTTCAACTTTTCTATCCAAGGATATACAAAGCAATGATCGATCCAGAGCATATCTATTTTTTCAGAGAGGACTATCGACTCAATCGCTGCGTGCGGTGGCCGCTCATCAGGTAAAAATAATTTCCATGGTTCAGGCGGAATGTATGTATTGATCAAATCAATCAGGCTGCCGCCCACGGGCAACTTGATGTTTAGAAACTGTTTCTTCGCGGGCGGCACAATCGTGATCGTTTTGCAATGCGGCGCGAGCGCGGCTCGCGCGGCGGGTTCATCTGTGCCGGTTGCATAGAGATGACAGGTTACGCCCTCGGCAGTCAGAAACTTCAGCTGGTTGTAAAGACATCTGGATGCGCCGGTATCGGGCGGATACGGGATGTAGTAGGAAACAACAAGCACGTTCATCTTTGAAAATTTCCGCCGGTTGAAGGTTGCAAAGACCCGAACGACAGGGTGTCGGGAGATGCGAGCAGCGGTTTTAAATCCGATGCCAAGCGTTTCGTGAACCGTTCGGCCCCTACGTAGTTGAGATGGTTGAGGTTGCAAAAGCCTTCAGGCTCCGCAAGCATGGCC
>JACMJS010000335.1 GCA_014380515.1 Chlorobiales bacterium | reverse complement strand
CCTGACCTGACGCTTTCACTTTATCACAGCGCGGCGGACGGGCGGTTGCAAGAGGCGGAAGTTTCGGCATCACCCCTTTACTGTGTGTTGCAGAACGGCGGATACTTTTATTTCAAAGTTGAAAACAGATGGCAGTTTTTGACGGAAGCCTTCGCCCCGCTTTCCGGCCTCAGCGTGGTAGCGGGCGATTACAGATATACAAGCCTTGACGCTTACTTCAGCACAGATCAAAGCAGCGCGGTGAGCGGCATTGTTCAGGGCAGAACGGGCGGATATTTTAACGGGTGGCTCAACAGCGCGGACTTCACCATCAGTTTGCGGCCAAGTCCGCAAGTGGCTTTTTCGATCCGGTATTTGTGGAATGAACTTCGAGATGTGGGCACAGCGGGAAGTTACCGGAACACGGTGCTCGTTGCGCCGGAGGTGCGGCTCGCGCTCAATCCGCGGGTGCAACTCATCGGGTTTTATCAATACAACACGGCGGCGCAGCAAGCGGCGTTGAATGTGCGGCTCTCGTGGGAGTTTCAGCCGCTCTCTTACATTTATTTGGTCGTTAATACGCGCGAATCGCTGGCGGGCAACACGCTTTCGCAAACCGAGCAAATTATTTTCAAGGCCACGTATCTGTGGCAACTTTAAACGGAAAACGTAACCGGAAAAATTTAAAGGAGACAACAGATGATCATCACGATTGCAAAAAAAGAATTTTTAGAAATGACGCGCGACGGGCGGCTGCGGTGGGCGTCGGCGGTGGTGCTGATGTTGCTCGTCGCCGCGTTTATCGCCGGATGGAAAAGTTACGCGGATGCGGCGCGGGAGCGCGGTGAGGCCAAAGCCAGCGAGCGCGGGCGATGGCTTGCGCAAGGAGAAAAGAATCCGCACTCAGCGGCGCACTACGGTGCATATGCGTTCAAGCCGAAGACGGTGCTTTCGG
This sequence comes from Chlorobiales bacterium, assembly GCA_014380515.1. GTDB lineage: Bacteria > Bacteroidota > Chlorobiia > Chlorobiales > JACMJS01 > JACMJS01. Next base: position 5,584 of record JACMJS010000335.1, on the reverse strand, counting down.
GAATTGATAAAGGCACGGAGGCTTACACGGGCGTGATGGTCTATCTGGAAGCGCACCGGCAGAATGCGGCTGAGTACCGTCCGGCATCGGATGCAACGCTGCTCGAAAGTTTCGGGACGCTGACGGCGGCAACAACGTTACAGTTGCTCGTGCCGCTGCTGATTGTGCTTTTCACTTTCGCGGCCTTTGCGGGCGAGCGTGAACAGGGGACGCTGCGGCAGTTGCTCAGTCTCGGTGTATCGCGTCCAGTGCTCGCGGTGGGAAAGGCGTCGGGCGTCGGGGCGGCGTTGATGCTCTTGCTTGCGCCTGCGGCGATCATCGGTTCGGCGGCACTGATGCTTGCAGGTAATGTTGAATCGCTTGCGGGCAACGATGATGCACAGTCATTTAGCGCGGCGCGGCTCGGCATTATGACGGGCTTCTATGTGCTTTACTTCGCGGCGTGGGTGATGGCGGGGCTTGCGGTGTCGGCGTTTGCGAGTTCATCACGGCTCGCGCTCGCGGTGTTGCTCTCGGTATGGTTTGCACAAAGTTTCATCGCGCCGCGTGTGGCGGCTGACCTTGCGGCCTCGCGCGATCCGGCTCCGGCCTTGGCAAACTTTCGCGCGGCGATTCGAATGGATGTGCAGGGCGGCATTGACGGACATAATCCGGCGGACAAGCGGCGCGAGGCGTTGATGAAAAAAGTGCTGGCGGAATACCGTGTGGATTCGGTGGCGGCGTTGCCCGTCAACTTTGATGCGATTGCGATGCAGCAAGGCGAGGAATACGGCAATACGGTGTATGACAAACACTTCGGAAATCTGTTCGCCGCCTACGAGCGTCAAAATTATTTTTATCAATGGGCGGGACTGGTCGCGCCGGTGCTCTCGATGCAATCGCTCTCGATGGGACTGGCGGGCACGGACGTGCGGTCGCACGGGCATTTTACGGACGCGGCTGAGGGGTATCGCCGCACGCTCGTCAAGTTGATGAATAACGACATGGCGGCGCACAGCAAGACGGGCGATTGGGATTACAAAGCATCGGGAGCCTTGTGGAAACAAGTACCGCCGTTTTCATACAGCGCACCCGATGCCGCGTGGGTGATGAGCGGCTACCGGGCGAGTGCAGCGGTGTTGCTGCTCTGGACGGCCATATCCGCGGGGCTGCTGATGCTTGCGGTTCGGATGGTAAAAATATAAATCTAAAATACAATTAGGGTAATGCTAGGAAAAGTATTGAGACATGAGTGGCGGGTGTTGCGCACCGACGGCGCGACATGGATATTGATTGTCGTCTTTGCGGCTGCGATGTTGTATGCGGCGTTTGGCGGTCGCGGCTTTGGTGATGGACAGCGAAAAAACTTAAATGTGGACGCCGCTCAACGCTCGCGCGTGTTGGATTCACTTAAAGCGGTTGCCGAAAAGGAAACCGCAAAACTTGTTTCGGAAAAGAAACCGCTTGAACCTCCGGCATGGGGCGTGCGGCATCCGTACTTGGCAAACTTCCAAGGCGCGGTGCGGGCGACGTTGCCGCCTGCGCCGCTGGCTGCGTTTGCTGCCGGACAAAGCGAGGTGCAACAGCAGAGTTACACGATTCGCTTGGCATATGATTCCTTCAGCGATGATCCCGAGCTGCAAAGCCCGATGGCGTTGCTATCCGGTCGTTTCGATCTGGCGTTCGTGATGGTGTATTTATTTCCGCTGCTGATTCTCGCACTGGGTTTCAACATGCTGTCGCTGGAGAAAGAAGAAGGCACGCTTGCGCTATTGCTCTCGCAGCCGGTTACGCTGGGTGAGGTGGTGCTCGGAAAAATAATGATGCGCGGCGCGGTGCTCTTTGCGGCAACGGTGGTGCTGACGGTCGGAGCGTATTGGGTTGCGGGGATTGAAGGCGGCGGCACGGAACTGTTGATTTGGATCGCGGCGTCGCTGCTCTACGGTGCGTTTTGGTTTGCGCTGGCGGCACTCGTCAGTGCGTACGGAAAAAGCTCGGCGACGAATGCGTTGATACTTGCGGGGTGCTGGTTAGGCTTTGTGGTAATTGTACCATCGTTACTGGGTGCGGCGGTGAGTGCGGCGTATCCATTGCCTTCGCGGGTGGAATATATCAGTGCGGTGCGCGGGGCGGGCGCGGCGGCGGAAGCGCGGAATGCAAAACGCATGGAGAAATTTTATTTCGATCATCCCGAACTGGCGAAGGATTCGGCGGCGAAGCAGGAAGATTTTGCGATTGAGTTCATGCTGTCGCAACAAGATTTGATGCAAAGTCTGAAGCCGGTTGAAGCGCGGTTCAAGCAGCAGTTGGCCGGTCAGCGGGAAAGCGTGAACCAGTTTCAGTTTTTTTCACCGGCGGTGATGATGCAAACGGCGTTGCAAACCCTTGCGGGTACGGGTGCGGAGCGGCATCAGCGGTTTACGAATCAGGTAGAAGCGTTTTACGGCGCGTGGTGGAATTTTTTCGAGCCGAGAATTTTCCGGCGGGCGGCCTTTACGGAATATGACGCCTTGCCGAAGTTCGTGTATCAGGATGAGCCGGTGAGTGAAAGACTTGGGCGGATGTCGCTCAGCGGCGCGGTGCTGTTGCTGTTAGGAATCGGCATCAGCGGGTGGGCAGCGACGCGGTTAGCGCGGTTTGCAATTTCTGAATGACGAAATAGTTGCATCAACATTACTTTACAACAACATTACTGCAAGACAACTATCTCCTCGAGAATCTTCGAGAACCTCTACGGCTGAGCTTGCCGAAATTAATTTCGGATGCGGCAGAGGGGGCCGAAGCATGAACAGGAAACCAAAGCCTCAGCCGCAAAACGCGGAACAAGCGAAAGCCGAGGCCCTTCGGGAAGCGAAACGCGAAAGGTTGTACACGCTTAACAAGCGGGCAATTTTTGAGCCAAAGGCTCATCAGCCTCCGGCTGAGAACCGCTTGATTTTGGAGCGGTTGCGAATCGCTGACCGCGAAGCCGTTGCTGGCCGAGCCATCAACAAAAAATAACATCAACAATTTTAACGGGGTGCGGCTGAAATGTCGCACTCCGTCCTAATGGCAGTTCTTTTCGTAAATGGTAACTCTATTTTGAAAGATGTAACTTCCGATTTATCTTTGCGTGTCAAAAAGAAATGCTTTTACAAATGGTCATCATCAAAAAATCGACACTCATTGAATACGCAAAGAAATACGCGGGCGCAAAAACGGCTTTGAAAGAATGGTATCAAAATGTCAAGGTCGCCGACTGGAGCAGCCTCTCCGATGTCAAAAAACACTATCCGAAGACCGATTTCGTTGGGAATGACCACTATGTATTCAACATCAAAGGCAACGCTTATCGGCTCGTTGCGATGATTCATTTCAGCAAGCGAACGCTTTACATCCGATTCTTCGGAACGCACGCGGAGTATGATAAAATCGACGCCACAGAAATCTAACCGCAAATACTTATCACGACGACCATGATTACGACTGTCAAAAACAAATCCGATTTCAACGCGGCTCTGACCGCCATTGAACCGTTCCTGAAAAAAGGATTCGCTCGCCTTTCAAAGAAAGAGATCGCGGAATTGGAGCGGCTTACGACTCTCATTGCCGCTTACGAAGACACCCTGAAACTCGACATCGATGAGCCACTGACGATTGCCGAAATGCTGGAGCTCAAAATGTTCGAGATGAAACTGTCGCAGAAGCAACTGGCTGAGAAGTTGGAGATCACCGCCACACGGCTTTCGGAAGTGATGAACGGCAAGCGAAAGGTCAATGCGGATTTGGCCAAGCGACTCTACAAGAAACTCCATGTCGATCCCAAATTCATTCTCGAAGCGTTGTAACTATCACTTGGCCGCATCACTCAACCGCAACTTATGTTTTTTGCAAAGTCTATACATCCAACGCTGACAAGGCCTTTCAGGCGGTTGATCCGCCGGTTGATTTTCATGCAATCTTATATTATCTGAAATGATCGAACAAAGCCAATTTGACTTCTTGCATCTGTGGCAAGATCGAAACAAATCGGAGTTTAATATCCAGCTGTTCGGCCAGCGGCATGAGCAAATCATACAGCACTTTTGAGGAAACGGAGATGTGCGACGGACAGGCGTTGATGTCGGTGAAAAGTTCAAGCACCGCTTCGGGTATCTCCATCCACATCGCTTCAACGGAAGGCTTCGGCACAAACATCCGCGAGCCGAGAAGCGCGGTCGTGCCGGTGTCCGCCGTCAATAATACATATGGAAAATACGGATGCGACGCTTTTTCTTGAACAGGCATCGGCGACATAAACAAATCCATCTCCACTTTCATCGCACGCTTCGTCAGGGCAAGAGCTTCCGAGAGCACACTTTTATCTAGTCCATAAACAACTTGCACCGGCGGCGAACGATTGATCGTCCACCGCTCATCCTGCCATTCGGATGTGCTGCGATTGAGTGTCCGCACGAGCAGCTCATCGTTACCGGTCGGATCAAGCAAATCTGATGTGTTCTTGACGCGCGGGGCAACGGCAAGCACCTGCTCCAAAGCCTGAATCAGAAATGCGGCTTCCGGTTCCTCTAAATACCATGGCATAAAGCCCGGGCGGTAACTGCGAAACTTCACGCATGCATCGCGTCCGCGAAACTTGATGCCGAGTTGTTTCAACAAGGCAAGGTCTGCCGGTTCAAGGTCGCTGCGGTTTTCAAACGAAACTTGCAACTGCGGCATTTCAAGAAACACCATCGGCAAGTCCGCCGATTTCGCCTCAACCAACCTCAGGAATTTGTGCAACCCTTCCGCGCCGAGATATAAGCTGACTGCATAATGCTCACCGGCCATGCCCATAATACTGACGAAGCCCGACGCGCCGGTATCAGGATGTTCAACCCCGAAAATTTGTGTTTCCTCCATCCATTGCCACGGCGAGAGTGTTTTAAGTTGGCTGGCCGCGTCGTACAACTGACGCCAAGTGTCAAGCGAAAGCGGTGATGCGGGCATACAGGTAGAAGCGTTAAGATGTGGCTAGACACATTTGAATAGGTCTGTAATTCAAGCCTTGTTGAGAATGAACTCCGCGCTCACACCCAGACGGCGATGAATCTTTTTAGCAAGCCCGAAGGTGAGTCGCCGTTTGTCTTTGAGCACCTCGGAAATACGTGTCGGCGGCACATCCAAAAGCATTGCTAATTCCTTCTGATTTATTTTCCGCTCGAACATCTTTCGTCCCAGCATCTCGCCAATGGTCTTCGGTGCATCGCTAAAATCATTGTATCCTTTTGCCTTCTCATAATCCGAAATGGCTTCGGTGAGCGTATCAAAACTTGCTTCTTTCTTTTTGTTGCCCTCGAAACCGGACGCGATGATCGCATCCAACTTGCGAAAGGCCGCCGCCAGTTGCGTGTCGTTCTTGATAGTCATTTTAGATTCCTTCACTTTTTATTTTTCAATTCTTATCAATGTGAGCTCGGCGAACTCGCTAAATTTCCGCAGCATTGATTTTATCGTAGGCCGCGTGCGTGCCGATGAACCTGACATAAACGGTATGCCGCTTGAAAAAAATCATGGCAACCAACCGGTATTTGTTGCCGCCAATGTCAAACACATATCTGTAATCGCCGACGAAATCCGCTTTCGG
>JACMJS010000334.1 GCA_014380515.1 Chlorobiales bacterium | reverse complement strand
TCTTTAATCACCTTGCCGCGATGCTCCAGTTCATAAAGCGCCTGCACATCGCTGTTCGCTGATCCCCAGATCACTTTCGCCGTCTCGCCCGGCTCGTAACCCGATTTTTCCAGCGGCACGAAATACGACGGCTCAACGGAGGCCGGACGCGCATCCTTTTCGCCATAGACCGTAAAGATTTTTTCGAGCCTGACCGCTTTGCCGTATCTGTCCTGCGTTTGCAGCACCGCCACATATTTTCCTGAGGCGTAACTCGCCACCGGAATTTTTACGTTGCTCGCTTCTTTGGCGTTGTTAAAAGCAATACCTTTTGCGTTTGCAACCGCGAGGCTGTCGCTGCGGAAAATGTTTTCATCGGCGTAAAGGTCGTGCGGAAACGTGCGGTAAAATTCTTCCTTCGGCATGGTGAATTGATCGGGCACGCTCGCATAAAACCGGTTTCGAAACACGCGGCCTGACTGCGGCAGAGCAAGCACTGTGAGCGTGCCTTTGGCCGCTTCGAACTCGCCGTTGAGATTCTTGGTGTCAATTCTGATTGTAAATTCCTTTTCTTTATTTACAACATCGGGCACGCTCATCTCTGCATCCAGCGCGATGTATCCGACGCGGACGGACGTTGAACTCGAGCGCGTCTCGCCGTTCACATCGGTTACATCGGCATAGACAGTGTAGGTAAATTCCGGCTTGTTGTCGGCAGCGATGCTTTTATCGGGCGCGGCAATGAACAGAATTTCATACTCACCTGCCGCGTCGGACTTCAATGTGCCGTGCGCGATTTCCCGATCCGCGCCTTGCGGCATCGGCATCCACCAATACCGCCAATAGGGATAGCGCGTGTTGCGAACCACGCGGTACTTGACTTCCGCGCCATCGATGGCTGCACCCGCGTAGGATTTGGCGAAGCCGGTAACTTTTACTTTGTCGCCGAGCTTGTATCCTTCCTTCACCGGCTTGAACTCCACTTGAAACTTCGGACGCTTGTAATCTTCCACCGAGAATGACACCGCGCCGCTGAAGCCGCGATGCGACGTTTGGATTTGCATTTGTCCGTTGAGCACGCCCGATGGCGCAATGAACGTGCCGTTGAACGTGCCGTATTCATTCGTCTTCAGTTTCACGCTCGATACTTTCTGATAATTCACGTCATAGAAAATCACCTCGAGCGATTCGTTGGGCAGAATTTCGTTCGTCGTCGAATTGAAGTTCGCTTTGATCAAAATCCCTTTGAAGTAAATCGTCTGTCCCGGCCTGTAAATACTGCGGTCGGTGAAGAGCACGATTTTTTCGACATCATTTTTATTGGCGCGATAATTATTCACGTAATAATTATCGGCGGGCACGAAGCGGTCGTCGCTCGAACTGAGTTCGATGCTGTAACTGCGGTCGCCCCTCCACCGGCTGACGGTGAACTTCCCATCACTGCCCGTTGTGTAGCGTTCGGATAAAATTTTCTTGTTGCGCCGTTTGGTGTAATCATATTCGTTGCGAAACAGTTGCGCGGTAACACCTGCGAGCGGCTTGCCCGTCTGGGCGTGCAGCACCCTGAAACTGCGGTCGTCCGATTCATAACTATTCGCGGTTACAAGCGAGAGCGAGGTTGACCAAAACTCCGAGAAGATGACTTCGTTTTCACTGCGCGAAAAATCTTCCCGCGCGCTGATGAGCAAGCCGTAACGGCCTTTCGGCACGGCGTCAATTTTGATTTCCGCGTGATGCTCCAAGTAATCTTGCGGCAACGGCAACTCGGACGCACCGCTCACTACCGCGCGCTGCGCCAGAATCGCTTTCATGCCTTCGTCGTAACTGTCGTAGCGGAGTTTTTCCATCAGGTCGTCATCCACCCGCACGACGCGGTAAAAAACTTTCGAGACGTTCGTATAGCCAACGGCGGCGCGAAACGGTTTGGCGGGTTCAACGCTGCGCTCGGTTTGCAGCGTGATGTTCTTACCCAAGATGCGGCCTTTGAGATTGGCG
>JACMJS010000333.1 GCA_014380515.1 Chlorobiales bacterium | reverse complement strand
GAAGGCGGCCAGCCTCTACACCCGCGTCATTACAGGGATGCCGGTGCATGACCCGACGGGCGGGTTCAAATGTTTTCGCCGAGTGGAGTTGGAGTCGCTCGATTTAGATGCCATTCGTTCGGGCGGATACTCGTTTCAGATCGAGATGAATTTTAAGACGTGGCTCAAAGGGTTTCGGGTCAAGGAGATTCCGATTGTGTTTACCGACCGCACAGTCGGCAAATCCACAATGTCGCGCAAGATTGTTTATGAAGCCATCGGTATGGTGTGGAAGTTGAAACTGCGAAGTCTGTTCGGAACGCTATGAACCAACAGCAACCGCCGCTTGCCGTCATTGCAGCATGAGACTTTCCGTCGTCATCGTCAATTACAACGTCAAGGTGTTTTTGGAACAATGCCTCACCTCCGTTATCAAAGCAGCGGCAGGGATTTCGACGGAAATTTTCATCGTCGATAATAATTCCCTCGACGGTTCTCAGGCGATGCTCCGCTCGCGGTTCTCGCACTTCACTTCACCCGATCTTTCCATTCACCTCATTCTCAACAGCGACAATTTGGGCTTCGGCAAAGCCAATAACCAAGCCCTGCGGCAATGTCGCGGCGATTTTATTTTGATCCTCAACCCCGATACCATCGTCTCCGAAGACACCTTTCAAAAAATGATCGCGTTCATGGCGATGGACGTACGCATTGGCGCAGCGGGTTGCAAGTTGCTCAACGCCGACGGGTCGTTCCAGCTCGCGTGCAGACGCTCGTTTCCCAGTCCCGAAATTTCCTTCTACAAAATGATCGGCCTCGCGAGTCTCTTTCCGAAGAGCAAACGCTTCGCCCGCTACAACCTCACGTATCTCCCGACAGACGAAACTTACGAAGTCGATGCACTGATGGGCGCATTTATGTTTTTGCGGCGCGAGATTTTGGAGAGCGTCGGCTTGTTCGATGAAGCCTTTTTTATGTACGGTGAAGACCTTGACTGGTGTTACCGCATCAAGGCCGCCGGTTGGAAAATTTTTTATTATCACGAAACCGAAATCATTCATTACAAGGGCGAGAGTACCAAGCTTCAGAGTTTCAATTACGTTGTGCGGTTCTATGAAGCGATGCTCGTCTTCGTGCGCAAGCATTACGGCGGCGGACGCTACGCAGGACTCTTTGAACTCGTACTCATCACCGGCATCTATACCCGCGCGTCGTTCGCCGTCCTGCGCCGATTATTTGTCGCACTCGCCGTGCCGGTACTCGACCTCAGTTTGATCATCCTTTCCATCGTCGCCGGATTCAAATACAAATTCGTTTCTTACCCCGGTGAATTTCTTACGGTGGTATTGCCCGTCTACACCACGCTGTGGATGCTGACGCTCGCCACGTTCGGACAATACCGACCGCTGCGATTGTATTCGCTAAAGACGCTTTTCCCCGCGCTCACGACGGCATTTTTGCTTTCGACGACGCTCACATTTTTTTTCAATCAGTATGCGTTTTCGCGTGTGGGCATTACGGCTTCGTACATCGTTGCGCTGGTGTTGCTTACGCTATGGCGGGTGATCGCGCGGGCGTTTTTCATCAAAGCTTTCAGCGGTGCGATGGATACGGAGAAGCGGGTGGCGATTGTCGGTACGGGCGCGGAAGCGGTTCAAGTTGCCGCAAAACTCCGGGCGGATATCAGTCGCAACTTGGAAATCGTCGGGTTTATCGCGCGCGACGAACGGGCGGAACTTCAGGCCGGTGAATCCGCGCTCGGTACGCTTGGCGACATTGCCGAAGCGGTAAGCATCAACCGGCTCAGCGAACTTATTTTCATCAGTCCTGAAATTTCGAACACGGAAATGCTGGCGGCAATCTCGCGGTGCAACGGACGCGCGGTCGGTTTTAAAATCGCCTCGCCCGATAATGGCGTCATGATCGGTAAAAACTCCATCGACGAATTAAGCAGCGCGTTAAGCCTTACTGCCGTCGATTTCAACCTTTCGCGCCCGACACGTCAAGCCTCGAAGCGCATCTTTGATTTGGCTCTTGTTCCGTTGCTGCTCGTTTTCAGTCCGGTGATTTATGTACGCGGCCACCGCGAAATTTTCAATGATCTTTTTCAAGCCGTGGCAGGCCGTAAAACCTTGATTGGTGCGGCTTCGGAGACGAATGGATTTTCGGCGGGAGGCGCGTTCGTCGGGAAGCGCGGCGTGTGGAGTTTGGCGGGACTTCGGCGGTATCGAGCCTTGCCCGCGACGGAACACGAACAAATCGATTTGTTCTACGCGAAGAACTCGTCGCTCGGCTTGGACATAGAAATTTTGTTCAAAGCCATCGCGGAAGGCAGGTAGTCTGTGTAGGGGCGAGGTATACCTCGCCCGTCTTTCAATGCAGGGCGAAGCCTGCTTCGCCCCTACGAAAAGGATTGATTCTCAAATCATATCGGTATAAGATTCGAATGTTCTGTGAAGCCTAAAGCAATTTCATCTGCAAGGCTTGCAACATCTTCGCAGCATCCGCGGCGATTTCGGGACTGAGTTCATAGCCGATGCCGTTGCGTTTCAAACCGGCGGCGACGCGCAAGGTTGTACCGCTGCCTGCAAACG
>JACMJS010000332.1 GCA_014380515.1 Chlorobiales bacterium | reverse complement strand
GCCGCATTCGCATTGGGCTTAGAAGGCGATCAGTTCAAGAACGCCGTGCAATTTGTAACCGCGCTCTACACGGCTTACATGCAAACCGATTCGTCGCTCGCCGAAATCAACCCGCTCGTCATCACGAAAGAAGGCAAGGTCATGGCGCTCGATGCGAAAATCAATTTCGATGACAACGCCATGTTTCGCCACAAGGATTACGAATCGCTCCGCGATGTCAATGAAGAAGACCCGCTGGAAGTCGAAGCCTCGGCTTCAAACCTCAACTACATCAAGCTCGACGGCAACGTCGGTTGCATGGTCAATGGTGCGGGGCTGGCGATGGGCACGATGGATATGATCAAACTGGCGGGCGGGGAACCCGCGAACTTCTTGGACGTCGGCGGCGGGGCCAACGCGAAAACGGTTCAGGAAGGATTCAGGATTATTCTCTCCGATAAAAACGTCAAAGCGATTCTCATCAACATCTTCGGCGGCATCGTTCGCTGCGACCGTGTGGCGGCAGGCGTGATCGAGGCCGCGAAAAATATTAACATCACCGTGCCCGTCATCGTGCGGCTCGAAGGCACGAACGCCGAGATTGCGCAAAAGATGCTCGATGAATCCGGCCTCAATCTTATCTCAGCCAAAGGCTTGGAAGACGCCGCCAAAAAAGTTACCGCCGCACTGAAATCTTAAAACGGGCAACCCCTCTGCGCTCCTCTTTGCCAAAGGGGAGAGTAGCTAAAAATGCAAGCCCAACATGCAAAATGATTTTCAGGATTTTCTTTTCACTCTCCCCTTTGTCTGAGCTTGCCGAAGTAAACTTCGTCATGGGGAGATGTCCCCGAAGGACAGAGGGGTTTCTTTCTTTGCAACCAACATGAACATAAAATCAGGTCAAATCTATAACGAGAACTGCACGGCGACGCTTGCGCGGATGCCGGACAATTTTATCGACATGGTGATCACTTCCCCGCCCTACGACGGCTTGCGCACTTACAACGGCTATGCGTTCGATTTCGAAACGCTCGTGCCATTGCTCTATGAAAAAATGAAATCGGGTGGCGTTGCCGTGTGGGTTATCAGTGATGCAACCGTGAATGGGTGTGAGACCGGCACGTCGTTCCGGCAAGCCTTGCACTTTATCAACTGCGGTTTCAATCTGCACGACACGATGATCTATCACAAGCGCAATCCGATGCCGACGGCGGGAAACCGTTATCATCAGAACTTTGAGTATATGTTCGCCTTCAGCAAAGGTGCGCCGAAAACTTTTCATCCGGTCATGGAAGCAACGAAGTATCGCGGCCTAGCGAACATGAAAAACCGCGGCACGGCGGGCACACTCGTCTACAAAAAAGTGGAACGCACCACCGAGAAAAAAGTGGGCAATGTCTTTTCTTATTCCATCGGCGGCGGGATTTCGACGAAGGATAAAGTGGCTTACGGACATCCGGCTATCTTTCCCGAAGCGTTGGCGAGCGATCAGATCAAAACATGGAGCAGTGAAAGTGATTTAGTTTATGACCCGTTTATGGGTAGCGGTACAACCGCGAAAGTCGCCCACTTGCTGAAACGTCAATGGATCGGTTCGGAAATTTCCGCCGAGTATGTTGAGATTGCAACGAAGCGTCTCGCACTCTACACCAACGCACCTTTGAATTCAACCAATGCTTCTCATGCCTGAATCCGTTTTGCAACCCGAAAGCCTCGCGCCGCCCGCTATATCAAGTGCGGCAAGTGCCCTGAGTGAAAAAGAAAAATTCGAAAGTATTCTTTCCGCCGCGCCCGCGCGAAGTCCGCTTTACTACTCGTGGCTCCGGCTGCGGCGCAACCGGCTGGCGATGGCGGGTCTCGTCGTCGTCGTGATTTTTATTTTGACCGCGCTCTTCGCTCCGCTGCTCGCGCCCGCCGATCCCAACGCCCAGATTTACGAATACGAAATCAAGCCGCCCGGCTTCAAGGGCAACTTGTTGCTTCGCAGGGTTGCTTCGCCTACGCCCGATGGCGACCGTTTCAAAGCCATCCCGATTCAGGGTTTCACGCTTCGCGCCGATAGCATCGATGTCATTGACTTCGAAGGCCGCTCTTTCACGCTATCTCAAAGTGAACTTTATGGCGGCGAACCAGAGAGCGGTAAAATTGGTGCGGAGAAAGATTGGCACCGCACACCGGCGTTCATTATGGGCACGGACAAATACGGGCGCGATGTGTTCTCGCGGGTGCTTTACGGCACGCGCATTTCGCTTTCCGTCGGCGTGATTGCCACAACGATTGCGCTGCTGCTCGGTGTAACGCTTGGAGCGCTGGCCGGATTTTTTCGCGGCGCGGTCGATAGCACTATCTCGTGGCTGATCAACGTCGTTTGGTCGTTTCCCGAACTGCTGCTCGTCATTGCGATCACGGTCGCGCTCGGCAGCGGCTTCTGGCAGGTATTCGTCGCGGTGGGTCTTGCGACGTGGGTCGACCCTGCCCGCATCGTTCGCGGACAATTTATTTCGCTCCGGGAGCGCGAGTATGTCGAGGCCACGCGGGCTTTGGGATTCAGCAACCCCCGCGCGATCTTCCGCCATATTTTGCCGAACGCCGTCGGCCCGATTACGGTGGTGGCGACGGCGGATTTTGCGGCGGCGATCATCAGTGAAGCCTCGCTCTCGTTTCTCGGCGTGGGCGTGCAGCCGCCGACCGCCAGTTGGGGATCGATGCTCCGCGACGGCTACGGCTACATCGTCAGCGGCAACGGCTGGTGGCTTTCGGTGTTTCCAGGTCTGGCGATTATGATCGCCGTACTCTCGATCAATCTTCTCGGCGACGGCCTCCGCGATGCTTTCGATCCGAAACTCAAACGTTAAATGTTTTAAATTCAAACTTTTCAAACTTCAATGGTTGAAATTCAAAATATTCAAATTCAAAACATGTTTGATATGAAACCCTATTTGATTTTTTTGTTTTGCCTTTCGTTTACGGCCTGCGGCACCCCGCAACCGGCGATGCAGCTTTCGCCTCCGACTGTGCCGTCGCCCGTAACCACGCCATCCACCGCCACACCCAAACCCGAAGGCCGCGCTGAAAACGGCGGCGCGGCGGTGCTTGAAAATACATATTGGAAATTGGTGGAACTGGGCGGCAAGAAAATCACAACCTCAGGCGAGGCGCGCGAAGTGCATTTCCGGCTTTACCCAAGCGATAAAACCATGAAGGGCTTCGGGGGCTGCAACAACTGTTTCGGCAGTTACGAAGCCGATAAACTTTCCGGGGCCGCAAACAAAATTCGCTTCGGCGAGATCGGGGCTACACGCATGGCCTGTCCGAACCTTGACGGTGAAGCCGCCTTTTTGAACGCGCTCAAATCCGCGACGACCTACGCCATCTCCGGCGAAACGATGCAACTCTTCAGCGAAGGCAAAGTCATTGCCAAATTCGAGTCCGTTTATTTTTGATTGACCTTCAGTCGGTACGATTGATACCGCTTTCGCAAAAGCAACCGTCAGTTCGATTTGTTCTTCAGGGCTTGACTGACGGCGGCGGGCAACGCGGAAAAATACGTGTAGCCGGATTGACGCTCGATCTCGGCCACCGTCGTGCGGTAACTTTCCCAATCGTTGCGAATGATGCCTTTGATGTTCGGCATATTGACCGCAATGACGGGCGTTGCCGCCGTTACATTTTTCAATCCTTGTCCCCGCTCCAGCACAACGATAATTTTATAGGTGCTCGCCGGCACGGCGACTTTGCCCTTCAGCCGTTCGGGTGCCGACGAAAAAATGCCGCCCCCGATGATGTATAGTTCTCGCCGGTTTTGCTGCGCCAATTTCTGACAATGTTCTTCGAGCCGCAGCCAAGGTCCAGCGTTGAGGTCGTGGTATTGCGGTAGAATATTGGTGAGATAAAACGTCGCGCGGTTGTCCGCGTCCGACGCCGTGCGTTCTTCGGAGCGGACGAGATGCCCGCGGTCATAGCCGGAGCCGGTGAAATCTTTCGTGGTAATGCGGGTAAAGGAGCGCGGCAGCAGCGGGTCGGGCTGAAAATCGTTTGAGCGTTCCGCATCGCCGAAATGCGTTTCGTTCAGATTCCACGCCACCCAGTTCGGTACGTTCAAACTTTTGTTGTAACCGACGACGTATTCCGCGTGCGTGATCAGTTCATCACCGGAAACTTTGCTTACCGGCAGGCCAAGTTCGGCATGATTGAGATAAACCGCCGTGCCGCTCGCGGTAAGGCTTCCCCCGGGCGCGTCGCCGGATTTTTTACCGGATGATTTATCTCTCGGCGCCCGTTCGCGCTTTGATTTATTTCCGGTCAGTTCATCAGGCAGTCCCAAACCTTTACCGATCTCACGCGGATCGATGGCGGTTTTGCCGGAGAAATACGTTTGCCACGCCCACACGCCGCCGATGACGGCGATCAGAAATAAGATTCGTGTGAATGCAGATGTTCCGCGCCGCGCCATCGTTCGTATTGGCT
>JACMJS010000331.1 GCA_014380515.1 Chlorobiales bacterium | reverse complement strand
TATCGACACCGCGAAGTTCTTGATGCCCTCAGTGAATCCCGTAGCTGATGAAGATGAATTTGTGGATGACGATGATTTCTATCGCGGGCCGTTCAAACCACAAACCGGCATTTCCGGTACGCTTGGCATTACGAACACCGGCTTTTACGGTGCCTTTAATTACATGCGGCAACTTTCGCCCGACCTCACCGGCTCATTAACGCTTTCTTTCACCGCCGGACGCGACGAAAACGAACAAGAAAAGTTTGACATCTTTACCGGTCAAACATATATCACCGATCAATTCGGCAACCCCAAAATCAATGATCTGTGGATACTACCCTTCACCGCCGGGCTTCAATACCGATTATTTCGCCGCGAGATTGTCAGTAGTTTCCGCCCGTTCGTGGAAATCGGCGCGGGTCCGACGCTTGGCTACGTAACCGATTATTACAGCGGCTTCTTCGGCGGCTTCAGCAAAGGCTACGCGACGCTGGGCATGAACGGCTACATCGGTATCGGTTCGTTCTTCGGTGCGGACAATGCCATCCAAGGCATCACGATTCGCTACCAGTTCAATGCCTTCGCTCAAGGTGTGGAAGTTCTTCAAAACACACCAAAGCAATTCTTCGGCAGCATCTCCCTCAACCTGATCTTCGGCACCTTTTTCTAACTCCTAAAAATACAATTGTTTTTGACTTCAATAACGGAATTTAAATATCGAATCGCAACCCGAATCCATATCTTAATCTATCTTTATTTCTTGCCGCTATAACTGACACGCCAAATCACGCCGCCGATTTCATCGGCGATGAGCAAGCTACCGTCCGCCGCCACCAGCACGCCGACCGGTCGCCCAAAGGCTTCCGGCTTTTTTGCATCCAGTAAGAATCCCGTCAGAAAATCTTCGTAACCGCCTTCGGGCTTCCCTTCCTTATCGAACGGCACGCGCACGATTTTATAACCCGTCGCTTCGTTTCGGTTCCAACTACCGCGCATCGCCACGAACGCATCGCCCTGATATGAAACCGGAAATTTATCACCCGTGTAGAATGCCAAACCGAGAGCCGCTGAGTGCGATTGAAACAACACATCCGGCGTCCGCGTCAATTTTACCAACTCCGGCCTGACACTTTTACCACCTTTCAAATGCCGCGGGTCAAGATTCTCGGGCGCGAGATAGGCGTAAGGCCACCCATAAAATCCGCCGTCCTTCACGCTCGTTAAGTAATCCGGTACAAGGTCATCGCCCAGTTCATCGCGCTCATTGACCGTCGTCCACAGTTCCTTTGTAACCGGATTGACGGCAAGGCCGACGGGATTGCGCAGACCGTACCCAAATGTTTTAATCGCCTTTCCATCCGCCTGAATCGTTTGCACCGACGCCCGCGGCGCATCTTCAACCGACGCATTCGTCGCCGAACCGACGGAGAGAAACATCTCTTTTTCGGTGAAGAGCAAGTTGCGCGTCCAATGGTTATTGTAGAAACTGCCGTCCGAAATTTTCGCCACGAAGGTTTCCGGCTCGGCGGTTTTCCGGGTTTGGCCGGGTTGATATTTATACCGAATGACGCTGTTGGTATTGGCGACATACAAATATCCGTCTTTGAACGCGAGGCCGAAAGGTTTTGTCAGGCCGTCGTCAAAGTTATAGACTGCTTCCGCCGCCCCGTCTTTATTGGCGTCGCGGAGAATTCGGATGCGGTTCTTGTCCGATTCGGCGAGCACGATGTCGCCGTTGGGCGCGAGTGCCATCCAGCGCGGACGCTCCAAGTTTTCGCAAAAGATATTGACGGTAAATCCTTCGGGGATGTTCATCACCGCATTGGCCGGACGCTTCACGATGCCCGCGCTGTTGCGGGCGGATTCACTGGCGTAAGGTTTCGGCAAATCCGTCAGCTTGACTTCAATTTTCTTCGGCACGAGCACCGCAGATTTAAACGGCGCGGCAGTTCCCTTCGCATCTTTAACCAGATTATCGGGCGACTGTGCAGCGGCAGATTGCAGCGTGATGGAAACAATGAAGGCCAGTTGAATCAGTGCGGCGGCGAAGGAAAGCATTCTGTTTGTCGGCATAACGGGTGTTGATTTTGCAGTGGTGAAATCTCATATACAAAAGTAAGTTATCTTTGCCGGAAAACTTTCACATCACTTTGCGAACTGAATACCATGCAAAAAGTACTTTCCAAATTACATCTGCTTTCTCTGGCGGGCTTGTTCTTTCTTACTTCGTGTTCAGGTGTTTACGAAGGCAGTCAAGAGCAAAAGCAAGATGACTTTAATGTGAACAAAGCCGCTACTGAAAAGAAGTGGCGGGATAAAACGAACGATGCGGTTGGTTTTTTATCTTCAACGCTTCCGCCGGATCAGGCGATTGTTGTTGGACGGTTAATGTTGATCAGCGGCGGAAAAGACTTGACGCAACAGGCAGAGTTTTTTTTCAATTACAATCGCTCCCTTCTCAACATCCTTGTGCCCTCCTTCCTCAGCGCGTCGGGTTCAGTGAGTGTAATGAATCATGAAGGGTATTTTTGTGCGGTGCTTCCGTCGGGTAAGAATACATTTTCAGGATTCACATCCAATCGCACCGTTAAATGGTTGTCGCCAGAAGCAACCGAACTTTCGTTTGAAGCCCAAGGCAACGGAAAGATTACATACATCGGAGATGTTGTCATCAATTTTGGTATTATTTCATCTGGGTTTCCGGGAGCTCCGGGAAGCGGACGGATGCAAATTGTAGTGCAAGACAGTACAGGATCAGCAGCCAAGTTTTTCGGCGAAGAACTACGCGCTACGCAACTCTTCACTTCATCGTTGATTAAGGGCGGTGAAACTTTCAAAGTTCGAACAGAGAGATAACAAGTAGCAGAATGCTCAATAACAAATTTTACTTGATGATCGCGCCGAGAATGGAAACGGAATCTTTCGTCAG